>QYPX01000015.1 GCA_007280205.1 Comamonadaceae bacterium | reverse complement strand
GCTGGCTTATGCAGGTCGCCTCGTGAAGAATGTGGCCCTGTTGGTCGCAGCCCCCTTCATCGGTCTGGTCTACGCGGTGACTTTCCCCTTCGTCGGGATCGCCATGCTGCTCTGGACCGCGGTTGAAGCCCTCACCGCCACGATGGCCAAGATCGAAGTTCCGGCACTCCTGAGAGCCACACCGGCCTACGCTGCCTGATCACTCCAACCCCCAAGCTCAGCGCCCTGTCAGTTGACAGGGCGTTTTCTTTTGTGCCGAGGGCCTGGAACGCTGCACAGAAGCTGCTCATCAGCACCTAAGGCTATGATTTTGCACTTCCATAGCGCAAGTGCTCCACCATGCAATCTCTTCGATCACGTCTGCTGTACCACCTGGTCAAGTACCAGTTGGCCAAACTGGCCCGACTCAATCTGCCGTTGCCGCAATACCGATTGGCGCGTGAAGCCGCGGCGCTGCGCTTGTTCAAAATGCCACCCGGCGTGACGGTGCAAGAGACACAGCTTGGCGGCTGTCGCGGCGAATGGTTGCAGCCCGAGGTGGCGCAGGGCAAGGGTATCGTCCTGTACCTGCATGGTGGTGCCTACACCGGTGGCTCGTGCGTTACGCACCGCGCCCTGGCCGCCAGACTGGCCAGCGCCTCGAAGCACCGGGTCTTCCATCTCGGCTACCGTCTGGCGCCGGAGCATCCATTCCCGGCGGCACTCGACGATGCGCTTGCGACTTACAAGGCACTGTGTGTTGCGCATCCCGGCGCGCCGATTGCCGTCTCCGGGGATTCCGCTGGGGCCGGTCTGGCATTGTCCCTGGCCATCAGTCTGCGCGATCAGGCCGTGACCCCGCCTGTTGCGATGGCACTGATGTCGCCGTGGACAGACCTCGCCTTGACCAACGAGACGCATAGCAGCAAGGCAGCGGTGGACCCCTACTTTCCGACAAGGGAGCGTCTGCGGGTCGCAGCGCTGCACTACGCCGGCGAGACCGAATTGCACCATCCCCTGGTATCACCGCACTATGCGGAACTGGGAAATCTGCCGGCGACGTTGATCCACGTCGGCACGCGGGAGGCACTGCTGGATGACTCCCTGCTGCTGAGCCAGCGCATGAACGCGCAGGGGTCCAAAGCCGAGGTAAAAGTATTTACTGGTATGTGGCATGTCTGGCAAACGCTGCACGGCAGGATGCGTGAGGCTGACCAGTCGGTCCAGGGTCTGGGCACCTTTCTCAGTGCTCATTTGCGCGGTTTAGCTTGAATCGTCACTGCGAGCGTAGCGCGGCAGTCCATGCAGTCAGAAGTCATGGATCGCCATGTCGCTGTCAGCCGAGTGGCTGACAGCGAGGGCCTGCGGCCTCGCGATGACGAAAGTTGGTGTCTTGAATTCTGGAAAGATCAATAGATGAGTCTGCAAACCTGGTGGCTGTTCGTACTGATGACATTTTTTGTGGCAGCCACACCGGGCCCCAACATGCTGCTGGTGATGAGCAACAGCGCACGGTTCGGTCTGCGCGCGGCGGTCGCCACCATGGCCGGATGCTTGACCGCCTTGCTGACCATGATGAGCATTTCTGCTGCCGGCTTGGGCGCTTTGCTGCATACCTTTCCAACGGTATTTGACGCGCTACGCCTGGCCGGAGCCGCTTACCTGGCCTATCTGGGTGTACAGAACTGGCGCTCACCAGTTCAGCAGGACATGAAGGACGCGCCACGACCGGCCACTTTGGCAGCCAGACCGGCGATGCTGTTCCGACAAGGTTTGCTGGTAGCGGCGAGCAATCCCAAGGCGCTGCTTTTTGCCGCCGCCTTTTTCCCGCAGTTCATCAAATCAGAGGCAGCCACCTTGCCGCAGTTGGGCATCCTGCTGGCGACGTTTACCGTGATTGAAATTGCCTGGTACTTTGTGTATGCCCTCAGCGGCAAGCGCCTGTCTGGCTACCTGCAAAGCGCGACCGTGATGCGCGCCTTCAATCGTCTGACAGGCGGCATCTTCATCGGCTTTGCCGCATTGATGGCGACGGCGCACGAATGATCGACTGCTGTCTAGTCAATTTCGAGCTTGCTTACTTTCAGCACATCACCCGCCTTGGTGCCCTCGAGTTTGACTGAAACGCCAAGCTTCAGGTCGCTTAACTTCCCGTTGCCGACCACGCTCAGGCCAGACGCATCGCAGGGCTGACCCCGCACCACAAAGTTGGCCAGGCTGGTGAACTCCTGAATGCGGCCGCTGATTTCCACGGTCTCAACTTTCTGCGCGTCCCGCACCTCTACTTTGGCCGCCTTGAGTACACCAGATTGCCAAGTACCACTGACTTCAACCCGGCTGCCGGTAGCGACACGGGCGCCGGTCGGGTCGAACTTGGCCTGGCTGGCATCCACCACAACCGTGCCCAGGTTGAAACGGCTGCCTGTGGCCACACTGGTCACCCATCCTTCAATTTCCGCCTCGCCCTGTTGCGCATGGGTCGCAGGAGCAGATGGATACTGAACACTCTGCAGCGCCAGACTGCCATCGATGGCGGACAGGGTCCCACGAACGCGCACCAGATCGCCCGCCACCAACGCACGCGCTGCGTCACCGCTGAGCAGCAAGCCATTGACACTGCGCTGTGAGTTGACGACGCTGACCAGGCCGGTGCTGACGACGGTGGTGGCAGACACCATGGCGACGCGCGTCGCGCTCCAGGTACGGGCATCCGCGCCGGTCTGCAAGCCCCAAACAGCAACACGTTGACCCGGGAGAACCGGCAACGCTGCGCTGTAGCCCTCAAATACGGTATTCAAGTCGGTCAGCACCGTCATACCCGCCAGCGTGAACTGGCCGCTAGCGCCTGGCGTGGCGCGTCCGGTGCCAACCAGTCCCTGCGCAATCGACCAGACTTCAATGCTGCTAGCGGTCCCCAGACTGGCGTCGGAACCCCGCTGGCCCTGGACGCTCGCCACCATGCCCAGTCGCAAATCAGACGAGGTAGCGCTCTGCCCGTCGAGCAGCACAGCGGCCAGCGTGTCGTCAAACTTGATCGCGTTGATGATGACGCTGCCAAAGCCCGAAATCGCACCCTGCGCAAAAATTCCGGTACCGCCGGTTCCGGGCAAGCCGGCCAGGCCAGTCGTGCCGCCACCGCCGCAACCGGCCGTCACGGCAGAGGCCGCCAGTACCATCCAGCTACGTCGCGTCAGGTGGGCAGGCAGTTTCTCAGACTTGCTCATGATGCATTCTTCCTCTTGATTTTTTTCGTTGTTGCGCTGCTGGCGCTCCCGGATTCGACTGGCGCTTGTTGCGCGTCATGAAAGTAAACACCAAAACGAACGCGATGCCGCGCCCCCTTCGTGTTTTGACTGCGCTCTTCAGCGACGGTTGCGGTTTGCAGAAACTGCTGCAACGCACTGGCCCACAGGCGCCGCGCCTGCTGCTGCAACTGCTGTGCCTGCGCAGCCGACAAATCCTGCGAAAACGCGCTCTGGTCGAGCAGCGCCGGAGTTTGACGACCGGGCTTCAAGTTGTGCACCGCAGCGCCCAGGTGGTCACTGACGTTGGCCGCGAGAAAGTGAAAGGATTCGCGCAGTCCTTCTTGCGGCACGAAGGCCGTGGACTTGAGCGCCACATAGCCGTCTTCACGCAGGTCGACCACACCGAGCCGCTCCAGTTCATCGAGGACGGCCCGGGCGCCAACGTCGCGGCTAACCTCGGCTACCAGCGTCGTGAAGTCAAATTCGCCCTCACTGCCACGCCCCGGCGTACGCGCCAGCGCCCTGGCAGTCTGGTCCGCATTCAAGTAGCGTGGCTCACTGATCCAGCGCGCTACCACCGATGCGGCGACCGGCATCATCGGGCTGACGCCTTCGGTTGTAACAGGCTGCGCACGCAGCCTTCTCACGTCCTTGCGATGAACCCCGGTCAGCAAGGCAATGCGCGTGTCGGAGCTGCCCTTGTCGGCCAGACCGTAGGCGGCCACGGCCTCCTGCACCAGGGCTGTTTTTAGCAACTCGACCAGAGAGGGCAGTTGCAGACCGTGATCGATCATCAGGCGGGCCAGGGGTTGCAGCACCAGGGCGATGGCCTGCGCTGCCAGTGCGGGCTCGGGCAGGCCAGCGTCCTTTGGCGGACGCAAGTTGGCTGCGGGTCGGGTGAGCTTGGTCATTGTTGGGTCGAGGTATCTGATCTTTTGGCTATTTTATCGGGAATTTTTCCCATTCGTCATCCAGCACCGCAACAGGATGGAAGCAGGATAATCGCCGCAATCAGGTTTTCGGGCAAAAATGTCTCTCCTTTACTCTACCCGGTCGAAAATTGCCTCGTCAGGAATCGCGCTGCTGCTGACCTGGCTGTGCCACGGATCCGCACTGGCGATCGAGCGCAGCGACATCCTGCTCGACATCGTCAATCACTGCGTCAATCCGGCGCAGGCCAACTATTGCACGCAATGCCGGGCCCCAAGAAACGACGCTGCCTGCGGCGCGCCGCTCGAATGCAGGAAGAGCACCGAAGTCTGGGCGCTCAACGCCAGTTACACGGCGATTCGTGACATCAAGATGTGCGGCTGCCCAGCCAGCTTTGTGCACGGCCTCGCACTGCCCATCAGCACCGTGCGGGGCGTTGAAGATCCCAAGCGGCCCGATGGTATCTGGCAATTTGCCTGGGATGTGGCAAGCAGCCGCATCGAGACCGAGTCACTGGCTCTGGTGGTCAATCCACAGTTCCATCGGAGCCAGAACCAGTTGCACGTTCACCTGCTGCGACTGAGCAGGGATGGGCGCCAGCAACTCGCCAAACACCTGCCCAGTTACGTCAGCCATCTGGATCAGGTATGGGCAAGTGCAGCACAGAGCGCCGCAGCCAAGGGCTTAGCCGACTATGGTGTGCTGGTGGCACAGCGCGGACCGAAGGACTATCTGGTGGTGGTCACCGCTGAAAGCCCGGAACACGCGTTCACCGAATGGCGCTGTGAATAATCTGTCGGGCTGGCAAGAGGCGACGAGCCTCAGCCTGCCAGGCCTGCGAATATATTTTGCACATCGTCGTGCGCATCGATGGCGGCCAGAAAGGCTTCAACTTCTTCGAGTTGCTCGGCACTCAAAGCAGCCGGATTGACCGGGTTTTTCGGCTTGTAGCCGAGCTTGGCGGAGATGACTTTGAAACCGTGAGTCGGTAGTGCGCGACTCACCAGGTCCAGATCGGCGGGATCGGTGAGGAAGGTGGTTGACCCTTCTTCTTCGCCAAGCTCCAGGTCCTGCGCACCGGCTTCGATGGCGGCGAGTTCCGCATCGGCACCAGCGACTGCCGCCTCGGCTTCTATCATGCCTACATGGTCAAAATCCCACGCAACCGAACCTGAAGTTCCGAGTTGCCCTTTGCGAAACAGCACGCGCATTTCTGGGGCGGTACGGTTCACGTTGTCGGTCAGGCACTCGACCATCAAGGGCACGCGGTGCGGCGCAAAGCCTTCGTAGATGACGTGCTCGAAATTGACGGTCTCACCGGTCAGACCAGCGCCCTTCTTGATGGCGCGGTCCAGCGTTTCCTTGGGCATGGAAACCTTGCGCGCCTGCTCCACGATCAGGCGCAGGCGCGCGTTTGACGCAGGGTCGGCCCCGCTGCGCGCCGCAATCATGATGTCTTTGGCCAATCGTCCAAACAGCCGGCCTTTGGCGTTTGCCGCCAGTTCCTTACCTTTTGCTTTCCACTGTGCGCCCATGTCGGTTCTTCCTTGTTGTGATGGCGCGCAGTCGCGCCAAGGCTCCCGGGTTATACACCCATCGTGGGACGACCCGTGGTGGCGACCGGGCAAAGCAGAGGATTGGGCTGATAATGAACCATGCCTCTGGAGTAGTTATGCCGATTTATGAATACGCCTGCAGTGCGTGCGGTCACAAATTTGAAGCCTTGGTGCGATCCGGAACGCAACCGCAGTGCCCTGCCTGTCAGTCACCCGAACTCGACAAGTTGTTGTCGGTTTTCGCGACCACGACGACGCAGGCTGCACCGACCATGCCCAACCCCTGCCAGTCGTGCAGTCATGCCAACGGGCCGGGCGGCTGCGGCATGAACTGAGCCATCCACGTCGTCGGCGCGGTCAGCCCCCGGCGCGCTTCACGACGTAGCCCTGATCGGTCAGCAGTTTGACGACCCGGTCGCGGTGATCACCCTGCACTTCGATCACACCGTCCTTGACCGTACCACCGCTGCCGCAGGAAGTCCGGAGTTGTTTGCCCAGTGCGGCGATGGCAGCGTCTTCAAGCGCCAGGCCGCGCACCACCGTGACGCCCTTGCCAGCACGCCCCTTGGTTTCCATGGACACCCGCAGCACGCCGTCGGTCGCGGGTCGTGCGCTGGCAGCGCCGCAGCGACAACTGGCGATGGCCTGACGACACTGCGGACACATGCGCCCGGCTTCGGTGGAGTACACCAGGCCGCCCTGGAGTGACTTCGATTTCATCGGCTGGGCGGTCCCTGCTCCTTGTCCTTGGGCCCGCGGTGAGCCGCCCTCGGTTCCTGCGTGCGCTGTGGCGGACGCTGCTCATGCTGTGGCGGCGCGACCGGTGGCACTCCATGCGGCTTGGCCTCCGGCGGCGCGACGTGGGGCACTGGCCGTTGACCCGCCGGTGCACGATGTTCCGGCGGCACTGGCGGGTGACCCGGGTGCCCACGATGTTCCGGTGGCGTTGGCGCGTGACCATTCGGCGCACGATGTTCCGGCAACGCTGGCCGTTGCACTAGCCGGGCGTGCGGTGGCGGTGGCGGTCGGTGGATCCAGCGCTGTCGCTGCGGGTACCAGGGCCGGCCAATATAGTGCTGATCCCAGTAGCTGGTCACACTGTAGGCAAGGATGCCGATACCGATCATGGCGCCGTAGCTGATGACCGGAACATGGGATCCCTGATACGGGTAAACAATATTGCCGCCGTAGACCCAACCCCGACTCGGTCCTGCCTCCACATCACACCAGCGATAGTCGGCCACGCAGCCCTGGACGGTGACTGGCACGCCAGCCAACAGGATGGCAACGACCGGGTACTCCATACCCGGCCCGGCGCGCAGATTGACCTGCTTGGCGGCGTAGGCCAGTTGAGCTTGTGAAATCCCCGGCAGCGCAGCCAGGGCGACAGTCAAGCCCACGACCAGTTTCAGATTTCTCATTTAGTGCTTCCTCCGTTGATCAACCCGCATGAGCAGCGCTCAAGGTACCCAATCAAGCGCATGCATGTAGTCGCGCTGCAGCATCAGATCATCCCATGCTGGTGCCGGCGAACGTGGCAGCAGCGCACGCCGGCGCTCATCGCTGACTTCGTGCGGCTGCCAGTGTCCCTTGAGTAAAGCCTCGGTCAGGCCCGTCATCAGGGCGTCGACCGCCAGACCGCCGCCAACGCTGTCGACCAGTGTCTGATTGCACAGCAACACCATGTCGCAACCCGCATTCAAGGCCGCAATCGCCGCCTGCGTGTAAGTCAGCGGCTTGCCGTCGAGCAGTCGGGCCCCGGCCATGGACAGGTCGTCGCTGAAAATGGCGCCACCAAAACCCAGTTGGCTGCGCAGGATGTCGTTCAACCAGCGCGATGAAAAGCCGGCCGCACGACTGTCCACTTTGGGGTAGATCACGTGCGCCGGCATGACGCTGGAAAGCGTGGTGTTGAGCCAGCCGTAGGGTGCTGCATCGTCCGCCAGAATGGCCTTCAGACTGCGTCGATCAACCGGAATGTCGGTATGCGAGTCGGCCATCACAAAACCGTGACCGGGGAAGTGCTTGCCACAATTGGCCATGCCGCTTTGCAGCAAACCGTGCATCAAACTCTTGGCCAGCAAACTGACGACCCGCGGGTCACGCGCAAAGGCGCGGTCGCCAATGACGCCGCTGCCACCATAGTCAAGATCAAGTACCGGGGTGAAGCTCAAGTCGACACCGCAGGCACGCAATTCGGACCCCAGCACAAAACCACAGGCCGTGGCGGCGTTGCTGGCCCGGAGCGCGCCGCTGCCGGCTCCCTCTTTGCCGTCGCGCAGCCACATCTCGCCCAGGGCGCGCATGGGCGGCAGATGGGTGAAGCCGTCGGTCCTGAAACGCTGCACCCGGCCGCCCTCGTGATCAACGCAGATCAGCAGGTCACGGCGCAGCGCCTTGATCGAGCGACACAGCCGGGTCAACTGCTGACGATCCTGCCAGTTGCGGCCAAACAGGATGACACCACCAACCAGTGGGTGCATGAGTCGCTGCCGGTCAATTTTGCTCAGACTCAAGGCTGCAATGTCGATGATGAGGGGCGCGTGTTGTGCCATGGAAAATCTCGCTGATGGTTGTCAGATTTGCTCGACCACACAGAAACTGGCGGCATAGTCGGTCTCGTCGGTCAGGCTCACATGCGCGGCCAGTTGACGCGATTCAAACCATTCTTTCAGTTCACCATGCAGCACGATGGTCGGCTTGCCGCTGGAAAGTTTGGCAATCTCGCACTGACGCCAATGCATCGGCCAGACCATGCCCAGACCGATGGCTTTGCTGAACGCCTCCTTGGCGCTGAAGCGACTCGCCAGATAGCGCACACCACGCTCGGGCCAGCGCGCACTGCGCTCCTGCCAGGTGTTGAATTCGGCCTCGCTCAGAATCTTTCTGGCAAAGCGGTCCCCATGGCGCGCAAGGCTCTGTCGGATCCGGCGCACGTCGCAGATGTCAGTGCCAATGCCAAATATCACGACAAGCCTTCGTCGATGCAGCGCAGGTAGTCGGCAACGGCGGCGGCGTAACCGAATTCCAGTGCATCGGAGATCAGGGCGTGACCGATCGATACTTCGCTGACACCAGGAACGCGACGGATGAAGGCAGCAAGATTGTCCCGGTTCAGGTCGTGACCGGCGTTGACCGCCAGACCGGCATCCAGCGCCGACCGCGCCGCGCTGGCAAAACGCGCCAACTGAGTCTCCTGCTGCGCCGTTCCCCAGGCCGCAGCATAGGGCTCGGTATAGAGTTCGACGCGGTCTGCCCCAACCGCTTTGGCGGCAGCCATGAGATGCGGCTCGGCGTCCATGAACAGGCTGACGCGAACACCCAAAGCATGGGCCTGAGCGATCAGGGGACGCAGTCGCTCCGCATCGGCGGGAAAACTCCAGCCATGGTCGCTGGTGAACTGACCTTCGCTGTCGGGCACAAAGGTGACCTGATGCACGGGAAGGCCGCGCTCTCGCAAGTCGCGCACGCAATCCATCAGGTTGTGCAGCGGATTGCCTTCGACATTGAATTCGCGCTGCGGCCAGGCGCGCAGCAATTCGGACAGATCACGCACGTCGGCAGCGCGTATATGGCGTTCGTTGGGTCGTGGATGAACCGTAATGCCACCGGCACCCGCCTGCAGGCAAAGCGTAGCCGCGCGCGTCACGCTGGGAATGCCGAGATGGCGGGTGTTGCGCACCAGCGCCACCTTGTTGAGGTTGACAGAAAGAGAGGTTTTGTTCATAGCGATTGCAGATCGATCATCATTTGCCGGGTCCGCAAAGTGCCGACCCCGCAATGGTAATTCAGGAGCGCGCGCAGTTGCGGCTTGAGTTCAGCCATCACTTGCGAACAGGCACGCAAAGTCGCGGTGAAGGGCGCGGCCGTGGTCAGTGAATCCTGCAAGGCCAGCCACTGCGCACCGCTGAGGCTGCTGCGGTCGGCTGCCCCAGCCTGGCGCAGGCCCCCTTCCGGTACCAGGCTGTAACGCTCCTGGGCGTCAAGCGAGCGCAATGTCATGGTTTGAGCATCAAGCAGCGGCAGCAAGCCAATCTCGCGCAGCAACAGCAACTCAAAAGCCCGCAATGCCGACTGCAAGGCCTCACCATGTTCCGAAGCGATGACTTGCACAACGTTGGCGTAGACATCAAACAGCCCGGGGTGCGGGTCGTCACGTGCCAACAGCAGCAGCAGCAATTCGTTGAGGTAGTAGCCCGACATCAAAGCCTCGCCGCTGGGCATGATGTGACCGCCTTGCCACTCAGCCCCTTTGAGGGAACGTATTTCGCCATCACCACCAAAAGCCAGGTGCAAGGGCTGCAGTGGTAGCAGGATGGGACGAAAACTGGAACTGGGCCGCTTAGCGCCCTTGGCCACCAGCGCAATGCGCCCATGATGGCGCGTGAACACCTCCAGAATCAGACTGGACTCGCTCCAGTCATAGCGGTGCAGGACGTAAGCGGGTTCGTCAGAGATACGTTTGGCAACCACGTAGCATTTCGATCAAATGACACATGCCGCCGCGCCGGGCCGCCCCAAGCAAGGCATGACCCCCTCGGGGGGCAGCGCAGTACACGCAGTGACAAGCGTGGGGGCCAACATTTCACTGATAACCAAATGAGCGAACGCGCGCTTCATCGTCGGCCCAGCCGGAACGCACCTTGACCCACAGTTCGATAAAAACCTTGGCGTCCAGCGCCTTTTCGAGTTCGACCCGTGTTTCCGTGCCTATGCGCTTGATGCGCTCGCCCTTGTCCCCGATGACCATGGCTTTGTGCGTGTCGCGCTCCACCACGATCGTGGCGGCGATCCTGAGCAGGCGCTTTTGTTTACCGCGTCCGGCTTCTTCCTCGAATTTGTCGATCACCACAGTGGAGGTGTAGGGCAACTCGTCGCCCGTGAGTCGAAACAGCTTTTCGCGCACGGTCTCGCTGGCCAGAAACTTTTCGCTGCGGTCCGTCAACTCGTCCTGCGCATACCACCAGGCCTGCTCGGGCAGGAAGCGCTCACAGATGGCAAGCAGGCGCTCGATATCTTTGGCATTCTTGGCTGACATGGGAACAAACTCCGCGAACGCATGGCGCTCTTGCATCTGCTGCAGCCAGGGCGCGATGTCGGAGCGGCGCGTCACTTGATCGAGCTTGTTGGCCACCAACAAGGTGGGGACCTCCTTGTTCAGCAGTTCGAGTACTTTGGCGTCGGCCTGGTTGAACATGCCCGCTTCAACCACAAACAGAATCAGGTCAACATCACCGACGGCGCCGAGCACGGTCTTGTTAAGAGACCGGTTCAAGGCATTGTTGTGACGCGTCTGGAAACCAGGTGTGTCGACAAAGACAAACTGGGTCTTGCCCTGGGTGTGGATGCCGGTGATGCGATGGCGCGTGGTTTGCGCCTTGCGCGATGTGATGCTGATCTTTTGGCCCACCAGTGCATTGAGCAGCGTGGACTTTCCCACATTGGGCTTGCCGACGATGGCGATCAGGCCGCAGCGCTGGTCTGCAGCAGGTGTTCCTGGCGCTGCTGTTCTATGCAGGCCCTTGAGCATGCTTTCGAGATCATCCTGTCCCTCGGGTGCGCTGGCGTGCGCCTGCTCAGCCGGATGTTTTGTATCAGTCATATCGTGGTCCTGGCCTTGATCGCTTGCAGCATGGCACTGGCCGCTGCCTGTTCACCCGCACGGCGCGAGGCGCCAATACCACGCTCTGAAAAATTGAGTTCGATGACCTCACACTCGACATCGAAGGTCTGCTTGTGCGCCGCCCCCAGCGTACCAACGACACGATAAAGAGGCAGGCCCATTTTGCGCGCCTGCAACCATTCCTGCAACTCGGTCTTGGGGTCTTTGCCAATGGCCTGCATCTCGGGGTTGATTTCAACCGCCTGAAACAGGCGCTGCACCAGATTTTGCGCAGCCGCAAACCCGGCATCCAGATAAACGGCCCCAATGATGGCCTCCAGCGCGTCGGCCAGTATGGACGGCCGTTTTTGTCCTCCAGAACGAGCCTCGCCCTCGCCCAGGCGAATGACCTCTGGCAAGCCCAACTCGACCGCCAGGCGATGCAGGGTGTCCTGCTTGACCAGATTGGCCCGCACCCGGGACAAATCGCCTTCGGGCAATGCGCTCAAACGCCGAAACAACAAATCAGCCACCGCCAGGTTCAGTACCGAATCCCCAAGAAACTCGAGTCGTTCATTGTGATCAATCGAAAAACTGCGGTGCGTAACCGAGCGCAGCAAAAGGTGGGCATCCGAGAACCTGTGCTGCAAGCGCTCTTGCAATGCAGTCAGCGCCTCGTTCACGCGCCTGCGCCTCTTTGACTTGCCAGCATTACTTGGAGCGCCCGCTGTACTTGAGCGTCAGGTAGGCTGGGCCGAACAGATGAATTTCGCGTTGATAGGCGAAACTGACGACGATCTTTTCGCCCTCTTTGCTTACCTCAAGGTCCTTGCCACTGATCGACTTGATGTTGTCCACCGAGGCAGCCCGGTCAAAAATGCTGCGCACGTCCGCCATGGAAGTACCTTCTTGCGCTTTGTCGGCGGCTCTGCGAACGCCCTGATATTCGATCGCGGTCGGCACAATTTCAACGATGATCACGCCGCACGCCGCCAGCATCCCGCCGACCACCAAAAGGCCCAGGAAAGACAAGCCACGTTGCCTGGATCTGAACTGAATCGTCATACCACCCTCCAATTCAATCAAATGCCCCTATGCGCTTCAAACTGCTGAAGTTCATCCAGACAAAAAACGCCTTGCCCACAATGTTTTTGTCCGGTACAAAACCCCAGTAACGGGAATCGAGCGAATTATCGCGGTTATCTCCCATCATGAAATAGTGACCTTGCGGCACCTTGCAAACAACGCCTTCAATACTATAGCGGCAGTTCTGCTTGAAAACAAAGTCGTCGGCGCCGGGCACAAATGCCGGGCGGTCATCATCGTTGAGCAGGCGGTGCTTGTGCTGACCGAGCGATTCTTCGTATTGTTTGAAGTAACGCATGGCGTCGTCGTCAAAGAACTCCGGCACCGTTGCGGTATCGATGGCCTTGCCGTTGATTGTCAGACGCTTGTTCAGGTAGGCCACTTCATCACCCGGCGTTCCGACGACCCGTTTGATGTAATCCAGACTGGGTTTGGGCGGGTAACGAAACACCATGACATCACCACGTTGCGGCGCATTGCCCTCGGTGAGCTTGGTGTGGATCACCGGCAAACGCAAGCCATAGTGGAACTTGTTGACCAGGATGAGGTCACCCACCAGCAATGTGGGAATCATGGAACCTGACGGTATCTTGAAAGGCTCGAACAGAAACGAGCGCAGAAAGAAGACGGCGATGATCACCGGAAAGAGTCCCGCCGTCCAGTCCAGCCACCAGGGTTGCGCCAGGATGCGGCCTCTAGCCTCGGCAATATTGTCATCGACCTGGCTGATCCCCAGTTTGCCGAGTTCCTCACGGCGCCGCAGCGTTTGCGACTCCAACTGCGCTGCCGTGTTTTGGCGCTGCGGCAGGAAGTAAAAGCGCTCCAGAAGCCAGTAAATACCGGTTACAACCGTTGCCAGAAACAACAAAAGAGCAAAGTTGCCTTCAACGACACCGAAGTACCAGGCACCGATGTATCCGACAAACGCTGCCAGTACTGCTGAGGTGAGGACCTGCATCAGTCTTCCACCTGCAATATTGCCAGGAAGGCTTCCTGTGGCACTTCAACCGAACCAATCTGCTTCATCCGTTTCTTGCCTTGTTTTTGCTTGTCCAGAAGTTTGCGTTTGCGCGAAATATCGCCACCGTAACACTTGGCGATCACGTTCTTGCGCAGTGCCTTGATTGTCTCACGGGCAATGATGTTGGCGCCGATGGCCGCCTGGATCGCAACGTCGTACATCTGGCGCGAAATGATCTCCCGCATCTTGGCAACGACGGCCCGTCCACGGTACTGCGACTGCGAGCGATGCACAATGATCGACAAGGCATCCACCTTCTCGCCGTTGAGCAAAATATCGACCTTCACCACGTCAGCGGTGCGGTATTCCTTGAACTCGTAGTCCATCGAGGCGTAGCCGCGCGAGACTGACTTGAGTTTGTCGAAGAAGTCCATCACGATCTCAGCCAGCGGCATCTCGTAGGTGAGCATCACCTGGCGCCCGTGGTAAGCCATGTTCAGCTGCACACCGCGCTTCTGATTGGCCAGCGTCATGACGGCGCCGACGTAGTCCTGCGGCATGTACAGATGCACCGTGACGATAGGCTCGCGCACCTCATCAAGACGCCCCTGATCGGGCATTTTCGACGGGTTTTCCACCATTCTCACGGTTCCGTCAACCTGCACCACCTGGTATTCGACGCTGGGCGCTGTCGTAATCAGGTCCTGGTCAAACTCGCGCTCCAGCCTCTCCTGCACGATTTCCATGTGCAACAGCCCCAGAAAGCCGCACCGGAAACCAAATCCCAAAGCCTGCGACACCTCAGGCACGTACTGCAGCGACGAGTCATTGAGCTTGAGTTTTTCCAGGCTGTCGCGCAGACCCTCGTACTGATTCGCCTCGGTCGGATACAGGCCCGCGAACACCTGGGGCTGGATCTCCTTGAAACCCGGCAGCGGCTCAGTCGCAGTAAAGGCCGCGCCACCGGTTCCCGGCTTGATCAGGGTAATGGTGTCTCCCACCTTGGCCGCCTGCAACTCACGGATACCGGCAATCACATAGCCAACCTCGCCGGCTTCAAGTGACTCCCTCGATTCGTTGGCGGGTGTGAAAACGCCCAGGCTGTCGGCGTTGTAGGTCGTATCGGTCGCCATCAACTTGATGCGCTCACCCTTGGCGAGTCGTCCGTCAACAACGCGCACCAGCATCACGACACCGACGTAGTTGTCAAACCAGCTGTCGACGATCATGGCGCGCAGCGGCCCCTGCGGATTGCCCCTGGGAGCAGGAATTCTGGCGATGACGGCTTCCAGAATGTCCTCAATTCCCATGCCGCTCTTGGCCGAGCAGGGGATCGCATCGGTGGCGTCGATGCCAATCACATCTTCTATTTCAATCTTGGCGTTATCAGGATCAGCATTGGGCAAATCCATCTTGTTGAGCACCGGCACAACCTCAACACCCAGTTCGAGCGCGGTGTAGCAATTGGCCACCGTCTGCGCTTCCACGCCCTGGCTGGCATCGACCACCAGCAACGCGCCTTCGCAAGCTGAGAGTGAACGGCTTACCTCATAGGAAAAGTCCACATGCCCGGGTGTATCAATCAGATTGAGGTTGTAAGTCTGACCATCGAGTGCTTTGTATTTCAACGCGGCGGTCTGCGCCTTGATGGTTATCCCACGCTCTTTTTCGATATCCATGGAGTCCAGCACCTGCGCCTGCATCTCTCTGTCCTGCAAGCCACCACAGCGCTGAATCAAACGATCTGCCAGCGTCGATTTGCCATGATCAATGTGGGCAATGATCGAAAAATTTCTGATGTGATTCATCAACGAGAGCACTTAAGTGGTTGAATTAGAACGGCGAGGGCCAAGAAAAAAGGGCGCGTCGAGTTGTGACGCGCCCTGAACCAACAATCATTGGCAACTGCGAAGGTTGGAACTTCATTGTAGGCAAAAAGCCTGCAACGTACAGCCCCCTTCAGCACGATCACAAGTCGTTGCAGTACTGCAACAGGATTTTTATACACAGTTTATTAACAATTTTAGAGAGTCATCGTATGGACAACTTGTGGGCGAACTGTGGATCGCCTGTGAATCCATGCAATTCTTCCCGTATCGTGGGTTGCATGCCTGTTGATATGCCTTAAACCCTTGATGATTCGCTATATTCTAACCAAAACCAGGCCTATTCTGGTTGGCAAGTTAGTATCCGCACACATTAAAAAACCAGAAAGACAGGTAAAAATATTTTTTCACCTGTCTTTTTGAGGCCAATGCTGCAACCCCCTGGAGACCTAGCGCCCGCTTCGAATCACGGCGTATTGCGCCCATTCGCCGCGTCGAAACAGCACATTGACAGCCTTGTTCTTGTCGAGTTTTGCAAGCGCTGCTTCAAACTCTCTGACACTGGTGACCTCGAAATTACCGATTTGAATGATGACATCGCCCTCGCGCAAACCAGCACGCGCTGCCGCCTCCGTCGCGGCATCGACCTTGACACCGCCCTTGATCTTGAGTTCCTTCTTGCTGGTTTCAGTCAACTCGCTGACCGACAAGCCGAGCGCCTGGCCAGCGTTGGACCCCTTGGCCTTTTCTTCCTTCTCTGCCGGTTTCTTGACTGGCTTGTCGGCGTCAATCTCTGCGATGGTGACGACAAGTTCTTTGGAACCGCCACGCCGGAATACCGTCAAGCTGCTGCGCGTTCCAGGTTTGGTTGAGCCCACCATGCGCGGCAGATCGCTGGACTTGTCAACCACTTTGCCGTCAAACCGGGTGATGATGTCGCCAGCTTCAACCCCTGCCTTCTCGGCCGGTGAGCCACTCTCCACTGATCGCACCAGGGCGCCTTGAGGCTTGCCCAGTCCGATGGACTCAGCCACCTCCTTGGTGACCTGGTCGATCTGGACCCCAATGCGACCGCGCGAGACACGACCCGTCGCGCGCAACTGCTCGCTGACGCGAACCGCCTCGTCCATCGGAATGGCAAAAGAGATCCCCATCGATCCGCCGGAGCGGGAATAGATCTGACTATTGACGCCGACCACTTCGCCTCGCATATTGATCAAAGGTCCGCCTGAGTTGCCGGGGTTGATGGCGACATCAGTCTGGATAAATGGCAGGTAGTCGCCCGTGTCACGCTGTTTGGCGCTCACAATGCCAGCAGTCACAGTGTTGTCCAGTCCAAACGGCGAGCCAATCGCCATGACCCATTCACCGACCTTGAGTCGACTCACGTCACCAACTTTCACCGCTGGCAAGCCACTGGCCTCGATCTTGACCAGTGCGATATCGCTGCGCTTGTCGGAACCCATGATCTTGGCTTTGAATTCGCGCTTGTCGGTCAGAGTCACAAAGACTTCGTCTGCACCTTCGATGACGTGCGCATTGGTCATGATCAGACCATCTGCAGACAAGACAAAACCGGAGCCCACACCCCGAGGCTGTTCTTCCTCCTGCTGCTGCGGACGCTTCGGATGGGGTGACGGCTGTTGGCGCGGCACGTTAGGCATAGGCAGGCCAAAACGCCGAAAGAACTCGAACATTTCGTCCTGGCCGCCACCGTCAGGCCCGCCCCTGGGAGCTACCTTTTCCAGGGTCCGAATATTCACTACCGACGGCCCTACCTGCTCAACCAGGTCGGTAAAGTCCGGCAAGGTCCGCTGCTGTGCCTGCGCAGCACTGAACGGCACGAAAGCGACAACCGCCGCGATGCTGCAACCAGCCGCGAGAGACCAGACCTGCAGTCTTTTCAAACCGAATGGAATCATCATCAACCTTTCTCTGAAAAAATCAACAAAACCACCAAATGGGGACTCATTGGCTGCGCTCAAGACCCGACACACTGCCCCCGTCTGCAGAAAACACCGCATTGCGCAAAGCATGCCAGTTGATCGCAGCCGTGCGGCGCTCCAGCCAAAGCCATCTGCGGCCACCCTCTTCTGAGTGCAGGCACAACAGCAGCCACCCTTGCAAATCCAGATGAACGCTCACTGGCCCACACAGACAGCGATCCAGCACGTTGAGCCTCCAGCTTTGCCCGTCCCACTGCAGCTGGCCTCTCGGAGAACACCACCAGTTCCGAAAGGCGGCAAGGCTGGCCAGCAACAGGACAAGCGCGTAAAGCCACTGTGACCACGATTCGGGTGCCGCCTGCATACGCCAGAACCAGCCAGCCAAGGCTCCGGTCAAACAGCTCGATCCCAGCAGCCAGGCATGAAGGGCCGACCGCCCCACCGGGTAAGTAACCGCCGGCGCCTTGTGCATGCTGAACCGCGTCTGGTTGCGACTGAAAAATGGGCAATCAAGAAAGCTTCAGGGTGCTCGCTTGAACACAAGTGAGCCATTGGTGCCGCCAAAGCCGAAGTTATTCTTCAGGGCAACATCGATCTTCATGTCGCGCGCGACGTTGGCGCAATAGTCAAGATCACACTCGGGATCCTGGTTAAATATATTGATCGTCGGGGGGCTCTTTTGGTGATGCAGGGCCAGCACGGTAAAAACCGACTCGATACCACCGGCACCACCCAACAAATGGCCCGTCATCGACTTGGTGGAATTGACGACGATCTTCTTTGCATGATCCCCCAGTGCCGCCTTGATGGCATTGGACTCATTGAGGTCTCCGAGCGGGGTCGACGTGCCGTGGGCATTGAGATAGTCGACCTGGTCTGCATTGACGCCCGCATTGCGCATGGCGCCGAGCATGGCGCGCCGCGGACCATCAAGATTCGGCGCCGTCATGTGGCCGGCGTCTGCACTCATGCCGAAACCAGCCAGTTCGGCGTAAATCGTGGCGCCCCGCGCCCTGGCATGTTCGTACTCCTCCAGGACCATCACACCAGCACCTTCTCCCAACACAAACCCATCGCGATCCCTGTCCCAAGGGCGCGAGGCAGTCTGCGGATCATCGTTGCGCGTGCTCAGGGCACGCATGGCGGCAAAGCCCCCGATGCCAAGCGGTGAAACAGTGGCCTCAGAGCCACCCGCCACCATCACATCGGCATCACCGTACTCAATCATGCGGCCGGCCTCACCGATACAGTGCAGACCGGTCGTGCATGCTGACACGATGGCCATGTTCGGCCCCTTGAAGCCAAAACGGATCGCCACCTGCCCGGCGATCATATTGACGATCGTAGCCGGCACAAAGAATGGCGAAATGCGACGTGCGCCTCGTTGCAAGAATTCGGCGTGCATGTTTTCGATCATCGGCAAACCACCGATGCCCGAGCCGATCAAGCAACCAATGCGGGTTGAAAATTCATCAGTCAGAGCCTCCTGGGTCGGCAGATTGGCATCGGCAATCGCCTGAGCAGCCGCCGCAACGCCAAAATGAATGAAGGCATCCATCGTTCGCGCTTCTTTGGAGCCAATGTAGGAATCCAACTGAAAATTCTTCACTTCACCTGCGATCTTGCAGGAGAAGGTTGACGCGTCGAACTTTGTGATCAGGTCAATGCCGGACTTGCCAGCAATCACATTGGCCCAAGCGTCGGCCACCGTGTTACCCACGGGACTGACGCATCCCAATCCTGTTACAACAACGCGACGGCGCGACATGGCAAGCTACTTACGCCTTTTTATGCGTATTCGCGTAGTCAATGGCGTTTTGTACGGTCGTGATCTTTTCTGCGTCTTCGTCCGGAATTTCAATTCCAAACTCGTCTTCCAAAGCCATAACCAGCTCGACGGTATCGAGAGAGTCGGCACCCAGATCAGCCACAAAGGCTTTTTCACTGGTCACTTGTGACTCTTCAACGCCGAGTTGTTCGGCAATAATTTTTTTCACGCGTGCTTCGATATCGCTCATGGGTTCCCTCAGAGGGTTGTAAATGGATCCGCGATTTTAGCCGGGCTTAGAGATGATTCCCTAATCCGACTGCCGAACGGATCAATCGGCTTACATCAACATACCGCCGTTCACATGCAATTCCTGTCCCGTTACATAGCCAGCCTGGGGTGAAGCCAAGAACGCAACAGCATGTGCGACGTCCGATGGTTTGCCAAGATGACCCAGGGGAATCTGACCAAGCAAGGCTTTGTGCTGCTCTTCCGGCAAGCCTGCGGTCATGTCGGTTTCAATAAAACCCGGCGCCACACAATTGACTGTGATGTTGCGTGAACCGAGTTCACGCGCCAGCGCACGGGTCATGCCGGCGACGCCTGC
Organism: Comamonadaceae bacterium; assembly: GCA_007280205.1. Taxonomy (GTDB): domain Bacteria; phylum Pseudomonadota; class Gammaproteobacteria; order Burkholderiales; family Burkholderiaceae_C; genus Rhodoferax. The sequence goes on along the minus strand of QYPX01000015.1, from coordinate 45,641 downwards.
CTTGGCTGCAGCGTAGTTAGCCTGCCCCGGGTTGCCCGAGGCACCAACCACCGAAGTGATGCTGATGATGCGACCATAACGCTGCTTCATCATGGTCCGCATGACCGCTCGACTCATTCGAAACACGGCCTTGAGGTTGGTATCCAGCACCGCATCCCACTCTTCATCTTTCATCCGCATCGCCAGGTTGTCACGGGTGATGCCTGCGTTGTTGACCAGCACATGCAATCCGCCGTACTCCTTGACGACAGACCCAATCAGGCTTTCTGCAGCCTGCGCATCGTTGACATCCAGCGTCCTGCCGCTGCACCCGGCAAAAGCCGAAAGCGTCTGGGCAATGTTTTCTGCTCCGAGGTCGGTTGTCGCCGTGCCAATCACTTTAAGCCCGCGCTTGGCCAGTTCCGATGCAATGGCTGCACCGATGCCGCGTGACGCTCCAGTGACCAGAGCCACCTGCCCTTCAAATTTCACATCACTCATGATCAGTACCCAACAATTCTTCTTTCACAAGCGCAAGGGACGCCGGATCCAGCAACGCAAGTCCGCTCAGTTCCGGATCGATGCGCTTGACCAATCCAGCCAGCACCCTGCCAGGCCCGCATTCAACCACACAGGTCAATCCCCTGGCCTTGAGTGCCTGTACGCACTCGACCCAGCGCACGGGTCCAAACGCCTGGCGGTACAAGGCATCCCGGATCCGGTTGGCGTCTACCTCAACACTGACATCAATATTGTTAATCAAGTCGATTTGTGGCGGCGCAAACTCCATCTCCTGAAGTCTGAGGCGAAGTTTTTCGGCTGCCGGCTTCATCAAACTCGAATGAAAGGGTGCTGACACCGGCAACGGCAGCGCCCGCTTGGCGCCTGCTTGCTTCAATTCATGGCAAGCCTTTTCGACCGCCACTTTGCTGCCTGCAATCACGGTTTGCATTGGGTCATTGAAATTGACTGCTTCCACCACTTCTCGCAAATCTTCGCCAAAACCAAGCGTCACATCGGCACACAGCGCTACGACCTTAGCCGCATCCATACCCAAAATAGCGGCCATCGCACCCACGCCAACCGGTACCGCTTCCTGCATCGCCCGGGCCCGCAAACGAACCAACGGCGCAGCCTGACTGAGCGTGAGGACACCGGCTGCGACCAAAGCCGAATACTCACCCAGTGAGTGCCCCGCGACTGCCACAGGCAGCGTGCCGGTCTCCGCCACCCAAACCCGATAAGCTGCCAGTGCGGCCACCAACATCACAGGTTGCGTGTTCGTTGTCAGCGCAAGCGCTTCCTTGGGCCCGCTGTGGATCAACTCCGCCATGTCTTCATGCAGCGCATCCGATGCCTCCCGGAGCACTTCAATGACTACCGGGTGATCGCCCCAAGCGTCCAGCATGCCTACGGACTGGGAGCCTTGACCAGGAAAAACAAAAGCGAAAGGTTTCATGCCGGATAGGAACTCATAAATTACAGATGCAATAGGACCGCACCCCAGGTGAAGCCACCGCCGACTCCCTCGAGCAAAAGCAGTTCACCGGGCTTGACCTTTCCAGCGCGGACTGCGCTGTCCAGCGCCAACGGAATCGATGCAGCAGACGTGTTGCCATGCTGGTCCACCGTGACCACAACCTTGTCCATCGGCAACGCGAGCTTCCTGGCTGTGCTCTGCATGATCCGTATGTTGGCCTGATGCGGAATCAGCCAATCAATATCCGATGTCGTCTTGCCAGCTTTCGCCAAGGTGGCGCGAGCCGCCTCGTCCAGCACGGCAACCGCCAGCTTGAACACCGCCTTGCCGTCCATCTTGAGCAAGGGGTCGCCCAGCACCTGACCGCCGGACACTTGCCCTGGAACACACAAAATACCCGAGTACTTGCCATCAGCGTGCAGATCACTGGCCAACAGTCCCGGAGTTTCAGACGCTTGCAGCACCACCGCGCCAGCCCCATCACCAAACAGGACACAAGTGGCCCGGTCCTTGAAATCAAGAATACGGGAAAAAACCTCTGCTCCCACCACCAACGCCCTGCTGGCAGCACCGGTTCTGATCATCGCGTCAGCAATCGTCAATGCATAAATAAAGCCACTGCATACTGCCTGCACGTCAAAGGCGGGACAGCCATTGGCCCCCAATTTGTTCTGCAGGATGCAGGCCGTCGAGGGGAACACCATGTCGGGGGTCGAAGTGGCGACAATGATCAAATCCAGATCTTTGGGCTGGCACCGGGCCGCCTCCAAAGCGCGCCGCGCCGCCTCCAGGCCCAAGTCACTGCTGCAGACATCGGGTGCAGCAAAATGACGTGCCCGTATGCCAGTGCGCTCAACAATCCACTGGTCCGAGCTTTCCACCCCACGCGTGGCAAGGTCTGCCACCAGTTCGGCATTGGTCAGTCGGCGCGGTGGCAGGTAGCTGCCAGTACCGATGATGCGTGAATAGGGCTTCATGAATCAGTCGAAGGACGCGGCGGCGCACTGTAGCGTTGGCGCAACCGCACCCATGAGTGGTGCCACGTGGGCAATTCGAGCCTGCACACGATCCAGTAATTGATGTCGGGCCGCTTCGTAAGCCCTGGTCAGCGCATACTCAAATGCCATCGCGTCGGCCGAGCCGTGACTCTTGAACACCAGGCCACGCAAACCCAACAGCGCACCACCGTTGTAGCGCCGGTGATCCATCCGCTTCTTGAGCGCAGATATGACCGGGTAGGCGGCAAGGGCCGCAAGTCTTGTGAACATATTGCGCGAAAACTCGATCTTCAGAAAATCGACGATCATGGTCGCCAGACCCTCGCTGGCTTTTAAAGCCACATTGCCGACAAAACCGTCACAGACCACGATGTCTGAAGTGCCTTTGAAAATGTCGTTACCCTCGACATTGCCATAGAAATTGAAATCCCCGGCTTGGGCTGCGGCGCGCAACAGTTCCCCTGCCTTCTTGATGACTTCATTGCCCTTGATCGATTCTTCACCAATATTGAGCAAGCCTACTGTCGGATTTTCAACACCGTTCAAAACCGAAACCAGGGCCGATCCCATGATTGCAAACTGCAACAGGTGCTCCGCCGAGCAGTCAACGTTGGCACCCATGTCAAGTACCGTCGTGGCCTGACCCTTGGCGTTCGGAATCTGCCCGGCGATGGCCGGCCGGTCAATACCATCGAGTGTCTTGAGCAGGTAGCGGGAGATCGCCATCAGCGCCGCAGTATTACCAGCGGAAACAGCCGCCTGTGCCCGGCCATCCTTGACTTGCTGGATGGCAACACGCATGGACGAGTCCTTTTTCCGCCGCAGTGCTACTTCGAGCGAATCATCCATGCCAACAACCTCGGTCGCGGTCACGGTCGTCCCCCGTGCATGGGAAAACCTGCCTGAATTGTCAGGCAGTCGCACCAGGATCAAGCTCGCATCTGTGTGCTTCTCCAGAAAATTGCGGCAGGCAGGAAGCGTCACGACAAGACCGTGATCGCCTCCCATGCAGTCGACAGCGATAGTGATCATGGGCAGTCAGCTCGACCGGACAGGGTGCACTGGGTTAGCGGACGGTATAAATGACAAAGCCCGACGCTACAGACACAGTAGCCTCGGGCCTTCGCTTTATGAGAAATCAGGCTTCGGACTTGGTCTTGATGACCTTGCGACCCCGATAAAAGCCAGTCGGGCTGATGTGGTGCCGAAGGTGGGTTTCACCCGTGGTGGCCTCAACCGCGATACCCGGGACGACCAGTGCATTGTGTGAACGGTGCATACCGCGCTTGGAAGGTGATTTTTTGTTCTGCTGGACGGCCATGATCCGCTCCTTGTCGTGCGTGCTGCAGTCATTGCAACACCTTGGGTTGGTGAAAGTGCGACGCCTCAGGCCCGCGTGAAGCCTGCCATTATAGGGCAAGTCGCCAGTTCAGTCCGATTTCCCCGTTTTTAGCTTTGCCAAGACTGCAAAAGGCTGCCGCTTTCCCTCGAATGCTGCGTCAAATCCTGGATCCACCGCTTCCAGTTTGACGGGAACCGGGCATGGATCGTGCAGAGGTATCAACGGCAGAGCCATCAGAACTTCGTCTTCAATGAGCTCAGCCAAACTGAAATCGGGACTCAAGGCGAGCACATCTTCCTCGGCCTGCGCATCCTGCAGTTCGGCCAACTCCTCGCTATCCACAAATCGATAGGACTGATCAATGGCAATAGACATATCGGCCGGCAGCAGACAACGCTGACAGGTCAATGGCACCAAGGCATCCACCTTCAAGTGCAACCAGATTTGCGCGGCACCCGCCGAATCGAGGCGCGACTCACCGCGTGCCGACCATTTCACGTGGTTTTCCGCCCCCAGCCCCTGCGTCTCCTGCATGAGGCGTCCATACCTTGCAAGCAGATTCTCTTCAGTGAGACAAGCCGACGACTGCGCAAAGACCCTGACATCGAGATGCTTGTTCGAAATATCCTGTTTCATCGCCGCAGTGTAAGAGAATCGCGCTATGTCTGAATTTCATGCCAGAAAACTTGTATTGGGATCGAGTTCGCCCTACCGTCGCGAAATGCTGGCCCGCCTGCGCGTCGAATTTCAGGTCGCCGCGCCCGACGTCGACGAAACGCCGTACACCAATGAGACACCAAAGCAGCTGGCCTGCCGACTCGCGATGAGCAAGGCCCGCGCCGTGGCTGCCCAGTTTCCCTCCTGTGTGGTGATCGGTTCGGACCAGGTGGCCGACCTGGATGGGCTGGCGCTGGGCAAACCCGGCAATCACGCACGTGCCACGGCTCAGCTGCAGCAAATGCGCGGCCAGACCGTGATTTTTCAAACTGCGGTGGCAGTGGTGTGTCAGGACAGTGGTTTCGCGCAACTGGATCTGGCCCAGGTGCGGGTCAGGTTCCGCGAACTGGAGGACGCCGAAATCGAAGCCTATCTGCGCGCCGAGACACCCTACGACTGTGCTGGCAGCGCCAAGAGCGAAGGTCTGGGCATTGCCCTGCTGGAGTCGATCGAAAACGACGACCCCAGCGCTCTGGTGGGACTGCCTTTGATCCGCACCTGCCAGATGATTCGTGCCGCCGGCATCAGGATCTTGTGACCATGGCCGAAGACGCACAACCTGTTGGAGCCAATCCGACATCGAGCGGAAAACTTTACCTGGTCCCAGCCCCGCTTGATTTTGGCTGCGATAGCCAGGCTGACCTGCAAGGCAGCATGCCCTTGGGTACGCTCAAGGTGGCGGCTCGACTGCAATACTGGATAAGCGAAAACGCCAAATCGACGCGTGCCTACCTCAAGCGCGTCAACGCCGTCACGCCCCTGACCAGCGCCGTGCAAGCACTGCACATTGAGGAACTGCCGCGGGAGGTCCACAAAAAGGGTGATCACAGCGGGAACTTTGACGCGCGTCCTTTACTGGCTCCAGCGCTGAAAGGTCATGATATGGGACTGGTCAGCGAAGCCGGCATGCCAGCCGTGGCCGACCCTGGCTCCTCGGTGGTGCGCGCTGCTCATGAACTGGGAATGGAGGTGATCCCATTGATCGGGCCGGTTTCGCTCTTGCTGGCCCTGGCCGCCAGTGGTCTGAACGGTCAGAATTTCGCCTTTGCGGGCTATCTGCCGCAAGACCCAGCTGAACGCGGTCAGCGCATCCGCGAACTCGAATCCCTGGCTTTGAAGACCGGACAGACCCAGTTGTTCATCGAAACCCCCTATCGCAACGCCGCGATACTGCAGTCTTTGCTCCAGACACTGCAGCACAATACGCGCTTGGCCGTATCCAGCGGATTGACGCTGGAGTGCGGCGTCTGCTGCAGCGACAGTATCAGGAACTGGCGAAAAAGGAAATCGCCCCTGGACAATTCAACGCCTGCCGTGTTCGCCCTGGGGCGCTGAATTCCTTACCAAACCGCAAGTCAGCGCAGAGTCGGAATCGATTGCAGGGCGTGCACTGCGCCCGCACCCATGGCCGCTCCAAAACGCTTGACCAGGCGCTCTGCCACATTTTCGCGCCGCGTGTAATCAACAATTTCTTCCGCCTTGACAATTTCGCGCGCCACAAAATCAAGATTGCCCAGCTGATCGGCAAGTCCCAGTTCAATCGCCTGTTGCCCGCTCCAGAACAGGCCACTGAAGGTTTCTGGTGTTTCCTTCAGTCGGCTGCCGCGCCCGGCCTTGACCACGTCGATGAACTGCTTGTGAATCTGGTCCAGCATGGTCTGCGCAAAGGCGCGCTGCCTTTCCGTTTGCGGACTGAACGGGTCCAGAAAACCCTTGTTTTCACCTGCCGTCATGAGCCGCCGTTCAACCCCCAGCTTGTCCATCAAGCCGGTAAAGCCAAAACCATCCATCAAGACGCCGATGCTGCCCACAATGCTGGCCTTGTCAACAAAGATTTTGTCAGCTGCGACCGCAATGTAGTAGGCAGCCGAAGCACAGGACTCTTCGACGACGGCATAGGTGGGCTTCTTGTGCTTGAGCTTGAGTCGTTTGATCTCGTCATTGATGATGCCGGCCTGTACCGGGCTGCCACCAGGAGAATTAATCAACAGGACCACGGCCTGAGCAGCTTCGTCCTCGAACGCTCCACGCAAGGCAGCCACAATCAGTTCGGCACTGGCCTCGGCCCCGGAGGCGATTTCGCCCTTGATTTCGACCAGGGCCGTGTGCGGCATCGCACTGTCTTTGCTCGGTCCGCCGCGGGCTATGACAACCCAGGCAATGAGCATAAAGAACGCCAACCACGCCAGACGGATAAAGTTACGCCAGCGACGCGCCAGACGTTGTTCAGCCAGCCCTGCAAAGACCAGCTTTTCCAGGGTTGTCCGCTCCCAGTTCTGTGCCGCGGACTCTGAGCCACTCTGCGCCTTGCTCGTTTCACTGTTGAGAGGTGCTGGATCCTGATTGGGTGATAAGTCGGCCTGCCCGGGGGCACGGGGCGGCTCTGGAAGTTCGGATGGAGTCATGTCAGGATGCCGGAAGAGTCAAGTTGGGGGCAGTATGCCAGTAGACGATGCCATCGAGCTCTGAAGTGTCAATCTTGATCAGTCCGCCACGGCATGGGCCACCTCGACAGGCTCCCGTTTGCGGCTGATAAGTGGCACCGTGGGTGGCACACATCAATAGTCGTCCGGTGTTATCAAAAAAGCGATTGGGCTGATAGTCCATCTCCATCGGGATATGCGCACATCGATTCAGGTAGGCGTACACATGATCCTCGTATCGAATGGCAAAGGCCGCGCTGTTTCGCCCGTCGTAGCTGACTTCAAACGACACCGCCAGCTCACTGTTGGTCAGTTCGCTCGACTCGCACAAGACAACACGCTGCGTCATGACGCAAACTCGCCGCTGTCATGCATTGACCAGAAGCCAGTCATGCAGTTGGCGCACCGAATGGGCAACGAACAAGGGCTTCAGAGCGTGAAAGGCCTCAGGCTCATGGGCGCCATAGCTCACGGCCACGCTGGGACAGCCGGCGTTGGCCGCCATCTGCAAGTCATGCGTCGTATCACCGATCATCAGGGTTCGCCCTGGGTCCACGCCAAATTCACTCATCAATTCCAGAAGCATGCGAGGGTGCGGCTTGCCAGCCGTTTCATCCACTGTTCGCGAACTGTCAAACATCCCCTTGAGTTCCGAACTGTGCAAGGCATCATCAAGTCCTTGTCGGGTTTTTCCGGTTGCCACTGTCAGCCAGTGTTGGCGCGTCTTCAGCTCGGTCAACATGCCGAGGATTCCCTCGAAAAGGCTGATATCGTGCTTGTGGGCGATGTAGTGGTGGCGGTACCGTGCTCCAAGTTCCGGATAGCGTTCAACCGGCACATCTGGCGCAGCATGCGCCAGAGCCTGCATCAATCCCATGCCAATGACGTAGGACGCGTCGCGATCGCTGGGCACTGCGCCGCCGACGTCACGCACTGCTTCCTGAATGCAGCGGGTAATCAGAGCGGTCGAATCAAACAGCGTGCCGTCCCAATCAAAGGCAATCAGATCAAAGCGCCGGGAGCTTGACATATCAGGATGTTGCATGGGTTGCAAAGTTCTCCAGTTCAGGGGGCAATGGCGCCAGCAGTTCAATTCGCTCGCCGACAAGGGGATGGTTGAATTGCAGGCGCCACGCGTGCAGAAACATTCTTTTCAGGCCGGTCACCAGGTTGCTGCGTGCCAAGGCCTTGTTCAATTCAAAGTCGCCGTACTTGTCATCCCCCAGAATCGGATGGCCTTCGGTCGCCAGATGAACACGGATTTGATGCGTGCGTCCGGTCTTGAGTGTGACTTCGAGCAGGCTGAATCCGGCGACAGCGGCAGTGCCAACCGGGGGTACCGCAGCCCCTCGCCGCAGCACCTTGACCAGAGTGACCGAAGACATGCCGTCCGGGTCATCGCGCGCCACCACCTTGACGCGTCGCTCGCCGTCAGGCAGCAGATATTTGTGCAAGGGCTTGTCAAGCACCTTCTTGTTTGCGGGCCAGGCTCCCGCAACCATGGCCAGATAGGTCTTGCCGGTCTCGCGTTCGCGAAACTGATCCTGTAAGTGCTTTAGGGCACTCCTCTTCTTGGCAATCAACAAGATGCCGCTGGTATCCCGGTCCAGGCGATGTACCAACTCCAGGAATTTAGCCTCTGGTCTTGCCATGCGCAATTGTTCGATCACGCCAAAGCTGACGCCCGAGCCGCCATGGACCGCGAGTCCGGCCGGTTTGTCGATCGCGACCAAGTGCTCGTCTTCCAACAGAATGGAAAAGTCGCGACGCGGTGCCTCGCGCGCCGCATTTTCTGCCATGGCCACCGTCTTTTCGGCTACTCGCTGTGAAATTCGCACGGGCGGCAGGCGCACGGCATCACCGGACTGGACCCGGGAATCCGCCGATACCCGGCCCTTGTTGATTCTGACTTCTCCGCTGCGGATGATTCGATAGACGTGGGTTTTGGGCACACCCTTGAGTTGGCGCAGCAAGAAATTGTCCAATCGCTGACCCGCACAGTCTTCGCTGACAACGACCGTTTTTACCTGCGGCGGCGGTGAGGCGTCATTGCCCCCTATAATGTGTTTCACTAGCGATGCGCTGTAAGTGGTTGATTTGACGACAAGTTAAGTCACAGTTTAGGTGGAGTTTAGTTCACCCCCATCACCAGCCCCGCTAGTAATGTCGATACCGCCGTTTGCCAACGCACGCAGACCTCGAGCCAGTTGCTTGAGGTGGCCTGCAAAGCAAACGGTTAAGGCGACGCGTTGAAACACTGAAATGGAATACCCCAAGTTCACAGACGTTCTGTCTGTGAATGGAATGAAGCAAGATGTTTGTGTTGATGAGTCTGATTGTCAGTTGCCTGCGGGACCTTATCGTCCCGTTCCTTGGCATTGATCAGCCATCCGTGTCCGTTACAAGGGCGCAACCCGCTGTTTACAAGATAGCCTTTCCACAGCCAAGCCTCTTCGCTCCCCTCCACGCGCCTACACCAAGACTTGTCGTTTAAGTCCTGGTTCTCCGGCAATTCCTCCTCATTTCAAAGCGTCGGTTCCGGTATCAATAGCTCGTCATGAGCTGGTTTGTTATTTGAATTGAAGGAACGCTACCCATGAAACGGATGCTGATTAACGCCACGCAGGCGGAAGAACGCCGGCTGGCCATTGTCGACGGGCAAAAACTGCTCGACTATGAAATTGAAATTGAAGGACGCGAACAACGCAAGGGCAATATCTACAAGGCCGTTGTCACGCGCGTCGAGCCCTCGCTGGAAGCCTGTTTTGTAGATTATGGTGAGGACCGGCACGGCTTTCTGCCGTTCAAGGAAATCTCCAGACAGTATTTTCAGCAAGGCGTCTCTGTCAGTCAGGCGCGCATTCAGGACGCCATCCGTGAAGGCCAGGAACTGCTGGTTCAGGTTGAAAAAGAAGAGCGTGGCAACAAGGGCGCAGCCCTGACCACCTTTGTCTCACTGGCCGGCCGCTATGTCGTGCTGATGCCCAACAACCCACGCGGTGGCGGCGTCTCGCGCCGGATTGAAGGCGAAGACCGCGCTGAACTCAAGGAAGCGCTGGACCAGCTCGAATACCCCAACGGCATGAGCATCATTGCCCGCACCGCTGGCATCGGCCGCGCCGCGCCGGAACTGCAATGGGATCTGAACTACCTGCTTAAACTCTGGACCGCGATTGACGGTGCTTCCAAGGGTGCCAAGGGCGCGTTCCTGATTTACCAGGAATCGAGCCTGGTCATCCGCGCCATCCGCGACTACTTCAATAACGACATCGGCGACATCCTGATCGACACCGACGACGTCTATGAACAGGCCCAGCAGTTCATGGCTCACGTCATGCCGGAGCACGCCGCGCGCGTGAAGCGCTACCGTGACGACGCGCCGCTGTTCAGCCGTTTCCAGATCGAGCACCAGATCGAATCGGCCTATGCCCGCACCGTGCAATTGCCCAGTGGCGGCGCGATCGTGATCGACCACACCGAGGCTTTGGTGTCGGTCGACGTCAACTCGGCACGCGCCATCAAGGGCGGCGACATCGAGGAAACCGCCACCCGCACCAATCTGGAAGCTGCTGACGAGGTGGCGCGCCAGATGCGTTTGCGCGATCTGGGTGGTCTGATCGTGATCGACTTTATCGACATGGAAGAAAGCCGTAATCGCCGCGACGTGGAAAACCGATTGCGCGACGCGCTGCGGCAGGACCGCGCACGCGTCCAGTTCGGCACCATCAGCAAATTTGGCCTGATGGAAATGAGTCGCCAGCGACTGCGCCCGGCACTTTCCGAAGGTGCTTCCATTCCCTGCCCGCGCTGCGGCGGCTCCGGTCATATCCGTGACACCGAATCAAGCGCACTGCAAATTCTGCGCATCATCCAGGAAGAATCACTCAAGGACAACACGGCCTCGGTGTTGTGCCAGGTGCCGGTCGAAGTTGCTTCTTTCCTGCTCAACGAAAAGCGCGCCGAGATTGCCAAGATCGAAATCAAGCAGCGCATCAACGTGCTGATGGTGCCCAACAAGACCTTGGAAACACCAAATTACAAGCTGGAACGACTCAAACATGACGACCCACGCCTGGACAACGTTGAGCCCAGCTACAAGATGGCCGAAGAAGCGGAAGACGCGGTTGCGGTAACGCGTCGCTCGCAGGAACCGACCAACAAACAGACTCCTGTCATCAAGGGTGTGCTGCCCGATGCGCCGGCACCGGTTGCCATCCCGAAGCCGGAATTGCCAAAGCCCGTGGTAGCAGCGCCGCGCGCGGCAACCAGGCCGGTAGCCCCTGCGCCTGCGCCGACAGGCTTCTTCGGCTGGCTGAAGAACCTTCTTGCGCCGGCGCCAGCTCCAGTCGCTCCAGCCAAACCCAGCGCGGCCGCAGATGACAAGCGCGAAGGTCGGCCAGGCCGTGATGGAGCTCGAAGAAACGAGCCACGCGGTGAAGGCCGTGATGATGTTCGTTCAGGCCGCGGTGGTCGACCAGAGGGTCGTGGCGGTCGCGGCGGCAGAGGTCCTCGCACAGACCGACCGGCGCAGGGTCAGCGTGAGCGGATCGATGCGGATGGCCGATCGGTGCCAGTTGAAACCAGTGCGAACCTAGCGGCAACCCCGGCGAGCGCAGTGGACCAGGGGACTGCTGAACGTCCGCCGCGCAATCCAGGGCGTGAGCGCGGCAACCGTGGCGAACCCAGGGCTGACACTCGCGCTGAGCGCAGGCCAGAGCGGAACCGGCGCCCAGATGAAACTCCTCGATCTGATTCAGCGGGCACAGAGAGCGCTGGCGAACGCACCGAGGCGCCAACCGATGCGCTTGCGCCGACCGAGGGAACGCCGGTGCGCGAACGACGCCCACGTGATCGTTACGGACGGGATCGCACTACCCGTACGGAACGTGCTGAACAAGGTGACCAACAGGAACAGACTGCTGCGGCAGCGCAGCAGGAGTTCGTCGAAGAGCCGCGCCGGTCCTATTTCACAACGGACAACAGGACGGCAGTTCCAGCGCAGCCTGTGACACCACAGGCTGAGGCACCTGAAAGCCAGGTCGAAGTGCCACTGGTCACGACGGTGATTCCAGCGCCAACCGCCAAAGTCGACGCCGTTGCCATGCCCAAATTGGAGGCGTTTTCACTGCCCCTGGACGAATTGGCTCAGATCGCCGCAAGTTCGGGTTTGACGTGGGTAAATTCCGATGCCGCAAGAATTGCAGCGGTGCAAGCAGCCATCGCGGCTGAACCGAAGCAGATTCATATTCCAAGAGAGCGCCCGGCAATGGTCCAAGTCGACACAGCACCGCTGATCCTGGTCGAGACCAAACGCAATTTGCGCACGATGGAGTTGCCATTTGAAGCACCCCAATAGGCGCCGTAGCTGGTAGCAGAAAAAAAGGGCGCCTTGTGCGCCCTTTTCAATGCATCGTGCGACCCTCGGTCGACTACGGCATTCCGGATTTTGCGGCCATCTTCCACGCCTGCGCCGCCTCAGCCGTGTCACTTCGTTGCTCTGCGAGTTCAGCCAACGCTGCCCATGCGCTTCGCTCCAGTCCTGGGTTATGCAACCGCGGCAGCGATTGCTTTAGCAACTGTTGCGCTTTGCCCCACAACTGCAGACGCAAACAGGTGACTCCTGCCAGGTACTGCAAAATCGGATCCCCTGGATTGGCCATTTGTGCCTGCTCGATCCGGCTAAGCCAAAGCGCCTGAGGCGTGCCTGATGCGGCGGCAAAGCCATTCTCCAGACCCAGCACAAGCCCAATGCGCTGAACTTCCGTCAGTGTGCCCACGCCATCCACCATTCGTTCCCACACCGGCAACAACCAGGCCAGAGCGGTGTCCACATCGCCACCCATCTGCAGCAGACGCCGGCAGGCCTCCAGCGCCACCTCGGGTGTTGCTCTTTCTGCATTGTCAAGCTGCTGCCAGACCGCCAATAGCTGTTCCGGATCGTGCGCCGTCGCAACGAGTTCGAGCGCCAACGCGCGCAGCAAACCGAGTGCTGCCGCCTCCGAAAAAGCACGATGCTTGGCCAGCAAGCGCGCAGTTTCCAGGGCCAGCTTCGGTTGGCGTGCCAGGCGCTCCGCCTTCAAACGCAAGCGCAAGGCAATGGTGCGCCGTGAGGCCCCCTGCGACAGATCGTCGATCCAGGCAAGAGCTCCCGGCGCGTCTCTGTCCTCCAGCGCCCAGCGCGCGGCACGCAACTGGATGCCGTCGCGCATTTCCTGCGCCTCGCGGCTTGAACTCTGCTCCAGGGCGGAACGAAAATGTTCTTCGCGAGCCGCTTTGTCCTGCAGCACCTGCGCGCTTTCGGCCGCCAGCAGGTGTGACAGGGTACGCAGGCGAGCAGAGTAAGCCAGTGGTTCGCCGCTCGCGGTCATGGCACGGTCACGTGCAAGAACAATTTCGGCAGCTTTTCTTGCCCGAACGAAGCGTCCCGCAATCAAATGCGATATCGCGTCAAGCAAGGCTTGCGCAATCGTGCGCTCCTGGTGCTGGATGCGCCAGCGCCGTGCCAGGCCCGGCATCGCAAAAAGCGCTGCCAGGGCACGCAATGCCAGATGCATTGCAATAAACAACAAGGCCGTCACCAGCAGCACGAGGTTGAGCGACAGATCGATGCGGTAAGGTGGCCAGAACAGCGTGATCGTGCCCTGGTTGTTTCCAGCAAAAAGTGCAACGGCAACAGCACCACCAAACAATCCCAGAAACCACAATGCCGAGCGCATGGCTAGCGTCCAGCAGCAGCCGTTGCGAGCGCCGCCAGTGTCTCATCGACGCGCGGAATCTGCAGTGTTTTCATCTGGGATTGAACCTGCTGCAGCGTGGAGGCCACCAGCTGCGTCTTGCGCGAAGCTGGATCAAAATAGCGATTCAGTGAAACCGTGGCGGCTGCCAAATCGGCGCGCGCCGAGTCGAGTTGACGGGCCAGTAAACCAAGTCTGGCATTGAGCAATTTCAGCTTGAAGTTTTCGCGCAGGAAAAAGGATTGCTCAGGGGACAATAGAGCTGCCTCCGGTTGCTCGATCCGGCTGACGCGTAGCAGCGAACTGGCCTGATCACGCAGTATCTGCAAGCTGCGCAGCCACAGGGTTGAGGCCGCATCAGAAGGTTCGCGCTTGCCGGTGCTTGCCGCACGCGTTGCTGGCACCGCATTGGCAAGCGTCAGTTCATCGGTGAGATGCACCAATTCGTCGAGCTTCACCAACAGGCCAGGTGTATCGCTGATCGCAACGGATTTGATCCTGTCAATATCGCGCGCGATCGCCCGTTGCAGGGGTGTCAGACGCGGTTGTGCGGCGCGCGCGACTCGTTGATCGGCGCTTTTGAGTGCCGCCAGCAGGGGCTCGACGCTGCCGGTCAATTGGGCCTGTTGCTGCGCCAGGCGAATGGCCGATTCGATGTCAACCACCATATTTTCATCGCGTGAACGCGACAAACTCTGCATCAGTTCTTCGAGCTGCGTGCGTTGCAATGAAACTTCGCTTAGCCTGGCATCAAACACTGCCACGCGCGCGGCGGCCTCGCGCGCCAGCTCGTGGGCCTGTCGGGCAATAGCCCGGGCTTCCGTTGATTGCAGACCTGCATCGGCGCTTTGACGTGCCAGTTGCTCCTGCATCGACGACAACTTCTGCCACAGGAAGGCACTGGACAGTAACCCCATCATGGACAGCATGGCCAGACTGATGATGAACCAGCGCGATGTGCTGGTTGACTTCGCCGCAGCCAACGGTTCATCGACGACCGCAACCACTGCAGTCAAGTCATCGGCTGGGGCCTTGGCGTCGGAGTTCATCGCTTGATTTTAGCGCTGCCAACACGTCAGTCAGCGTCGGCCGCGACTCCAAAACAACACCAAACCCGGCGCTTCTCGCGGCAGCAGCAATGCGCGCATGCGTTGCCAGAGCACGCCCCTGAACCCAGCTTTGTTGGGGCAAAGCAGCTTGAAGGTTGCGCACCGCCTGGGCGCTGCTGAACAACCAAACGGATCCGTCACGTGCCGCCCGACACGCCAGCGCACGCTCATCCGTACTGAAATCGGGGGCCTGACGCTGGTACGCAGCAACCAGTTCCACCTGCGCCCCCGTGGCCGCGACTTTCCCGGCGAACCAGTCCCGACCGCTGCCAGCAGTCAACTCCGCATCATCGAGTGCGTCGGCGCCGCGCACAATCAACACACGGTCAGCCGCGCGAAGCTGTGGACCTACGACCTGCCATAGCGCTTCAGAATCGAATTGAGCAGCGTCGCTCGGTGGCATGTCCAGTCGTTCGGGCGCAACGCCAGCTCGCAGCAGCGCTTTGGCGGTGCCGGGGCCAGTGGCCCACGCCCTGGTCTTGCCATGGCCAGTCGTATGCAAGCCATCAGCCAATGACGCATCGGAAGCAAAAAAATAATCTACTGCATTCGCGCTGACGAACATGACCCCGGCGTATTGGGCCAGTTGTCGGCGCACCTTGGTCAGTTCTGTCTGATTGTGAACCGGGCCAATCCGGATCAGCGGCAATGCCAAGGCCTGAAAACCCTGCGCCGACAGATCGATCACCCAGCGCTGCGCTTCACGCTCAGGACGGGTAACGATAACGCGCATTTCAGTCGTGATCGGGCGCCAGCATAAGGGACCCACCTCTAGCCAGAACGAGAGAGCGCAAATCCGCAGCAAGCTGCGTTCCCAACGCCGCTGCGCTGGCCAGGTCCGTTACCGCCGCACTGGCTCGCACACTGACCAAGTCGAGCACACCTTCGGGATCACCCCAGGCCGCATCCATGGTCAAGGTTGCGCCGTCCAATGTGGCAAACGCAGCCAGCGGCATCGAGCAACTACCGCCCATAGCCCGGCTTACCGCCCGCTCGGCCGAGACCGCAAGCCAGGTGTTGTGGTGCGCCAGCGCTGCCAGTGCGTTGATCACATCCTGCCGTGCACTCAGTACCTCGATCCCGAGCGCTCCCTGCCCGGCGGCAGGCAGCATCACGGCGGGTTCAAAAGTGGTTCGAATTCTTTCCTGCAAGCCCAACCTTTTCAGGCCCGCTGCGGCCAGCACAATCGCGTCATAAAGCCCGTCATCGAGCTTGCGCAGTCGCGTATCAAGGTTGCCACGCAAAGGCTCGATTCTGAGGTCTGAACGTGCTGCACGCAGCAGCGCCACGCGCCGCAGACTCGAGCTGCCAACCAAGGCACCGTGCGGCAAACTGGCCAGATCGGCATAGCGATTGGACACAAACGCATCGCGCGGGTCTTCCCGCTCCATCACGCAAGCCAGGCTGAATCCCGCGGGCAGTTCCATCGGAACGTCTTTCAAGGAATGGACCGCCAGATCAGCACGCCCGTCCGCCAGAGCGACCTCCAGTTCCTTGACAAACAGCCCCTTTCCACCAACCTTGCTCAGGGCCCGGTCCAGTATTTGGTCCCCCAGTGTTGTCATGCCCAGCAGGCTGACCTGGTGCCCGTGCCGCTCCAGCAAGGACTTCACGTGCTGCGCCTGCCAAAGTGCCAGACGGCTCTCTCGTGTTGCTATCGTCAAACTGCTCATGAGCTGTGCTTCTTGGTTGTAACTTGCCTGTAATCCAAAGCGGACGCAGGATGCTAGCATGGCTGATGAATGACTCTTTCGCCTCAGCTCGGCCAATGCCATGATCAAGAAGCCAAAATCCGCATCGCCCGGAGCCAGCAAGGTCAATGAACGTCCGCTGCTGGAAGATATCCGGCTGCTGGGTCGAATCCTTGGCGATGTCATTCGTGAGCAGGAAGGGCCCGCCGCCTTCGAACTTATCGAACGGATCCGCCAATTGTCCGTCGCTTTCCGGCGTGACGCCGATGCCGGCGCCGACAAGGCGCTGAAGAAACTGCTCAAAGGTTTGAGCAGCGATCAAACCGTGAGCGTGATTCGTGCCTTCAGCTACTTCAGCCACCTGGTCAATCTGGCAGAAGATCGCCACCACATCCGTCGTCGCGCTATCCACGAGCGCGCGGGTCAGATGCAAGCCGGCAGCCTGGAGGCCGCCTTGCTGCGTTGTCACCAAGCGGGAATCAGTTCGGCACAGATAGCAGCCACGCTGGGGACGAGTTTTGTCTCGCCCGTGCTGACCGCTCATCCGACCGAGGTGCAACGAAAGAGCATTCTGGACGCCGAGCGTGATGTAGCCGCTTTGCTCAGCGTCCGTGACGACATCAAGATCCGGGCTGCCTGGTCTCATCAAGGCAAAGACACGTTGACACCACGAGAACTGGCCGGCAACGAGCAGCAGATGCGCTGCCGCATTTCGCAGTTGTGGCAGACCCGTCTCCTGCGCTACTCGAAACTTACTGTCGCCGACGAAGTCGAAAATGCGCTGAGCTATTACGAATTGACATTTCTGCGGGAAATTCCGAAGGTCTATGCCAGCCTGGAGCGTGAACTCGGACATTACCCGCTACACAGTTTTCTGCGCATGGGACAGTGGATCGGCGGCGACCGTGACGGCAACCCCAACGTGACTGGGGAAACGCTGAAGAACGCGCTGCGCCGCCAGGCTGAAGTGGCGCTGCGCCACTATCTGACAGAAGTTCACTTGCTGGGCGGCGAACTGTCCCTTTCCTCGCTGCTGGTGAACTGTCAGCCGCAAATGCTGTCCCTTGCCGATCAGTCCCCGGACAACAGCCAGCACCGGCAGGATGAGCCTTACCGACGAGCCCTGATTGGAATCTATGCCCGACTTGCTGCCAGTCTGAAAGAGTTGACAGGCGGCGAGGCAGCGCGCCATGCCGTCGCGCCACAGAATCCCTACCCCCACGCGCAGGCGCTGCTGGCCGACTTGCGCACGATCGAATCCTCACTGCTGGCAAATCATGGCGGTGCGCTGGTCACGCAGCGTCTGCAACCCTTGATTCGGACCCTTGATGTTTTTGGCTTTCATCTGGCCACGGTGGATTTGCGCCAGAGTTCAGACCAGCACGAGGCGGTGGTCGCCGAATTGCTTGCAGTGGCACGCCTGGAGTTGGCCTATGCAGAACTCGACGAGGCCGCCAGGCGCCGATTGCTGCTCAGCTTACTGAACGACGCGCGCCCACTGCGCGTGGGCGGGGCAACTTATTCGCAGCGCGCCCAAAGTGAACTCGCCATCTTCGAAGCCGCCAAAGTCTTGCGTCAACGCTTCGGTTGCGAAGCCATACGCCACTACATCATCAGCCACACAGAATCAGTCAGCGATCTACTTGAAGTCCTGCTGCTGCAAAAGGAGGTAGGCCTGTTGCATGGAACGCTTGATGCCGGTGCGCGTTGCGACCTGATTGTGGTCCCCCTGTTCGAGACCATCGATGACTTGCGCAACGCAGCGCCCATCATGCGCGAGTTTTACGCCCTGCCCGGCATCCTGCCCATGGTGCAACGGGGCCGTGCGGACCAGTACAGCGAGCAGGACGTCATGCTGGGGTATTCCGACAGCAACAAGGATGGTGGCATTTTCACCAGCAACTGGGAACTCTACCGGGCCGAAACCGAACTGGTAAAACTGTTCGACGAGATTGCCAGCGCCGCCGTCGAGAAGCCCATTCGCTTGCGCATGTTCCATGGTCGGGGCGGCACCGTCGGTCGCGGCGGCGGACCCAGTTACCAGGCCATTCTGGCCCAGCCTCCAGGCACCGTCCGTGGTCAGATACGCCTGACCGAGCAGGGCGAGGTCATCGGCTCCAAGTACGCCAACCCGGAAATCGGCCGGCGCAATCTGGAGACCCTGGTCGCGGCAACGCTTGAGGCGACGCTGTTGCAAGCAACAAGATCGGCCAGCACTTCCTTTCTCGATGCCGCCGCTGAACTGTCCGAAAGCAGCATGGCGGCCTACCGCAAGCTGGTGTACGAAACCCCAGGCTTCAACCAGTATTTTTTCGACTCAACCCCGATTCGTGAAATTGCCGAACTCAACATAGGCTCACGTCCCGCGTCACGCAAGGGAACCAATAGCATCGAAGACCTGAGAGCCATTCCCTGGAGTTTTAGTTGGGGTCAGTGCCGTCTGACCTTGCCCGGCTGGTTCGGCTTTGGCTCCGCGGTGGAACAATTTCTTGATCAATCAAGCGCCGCCTCCAGCAAGAGGCAGCTGCAGTTGTTGCAACAAATGTACCAAGACTGGCCTTTTTTCAACACGCTATTGTTGAACATTGACATGGTGATGGCAAAAAGCGATCTGGCACTGGCCCGCCGCTACGCGGAGTTGGTCACCGACGCACGACTGCGCAGGAGCATCTTCCAAGTTATTGAGTTCGAATGGCACAGTACGGCCAATGCGCTCGCCCGCATCACGGGCGACAGGCAGCGCCTGACCCACAACGCGGCGCTACAGCGATCCATTCGGCACCGCTTTCCTTACATCGATCCGCTGCACCATCTTCAAGTCGAACTGGTACGGCGTTACCGCTCGGGACAGATCGATGCACGGATCCAGCGTGGTATCCATATCTCCATCAACGGCATCGCCGCTGGACTCAGGAACACAGGTTAGCCAGCAACTCGCGCACTGCCGCGAGTTGGCGTCGTGACACCAGCAACGACTCCTCAATACCGTAGAGTCGAACCCCCCAACTCTCACCGTCCGCAGTATCGTGCTGCCTCTCAAGCGAGCGCACTCGTCCTTTGGTGACCAGGGCGTTTCGGTGAATGCGCAGAAAGCGGTTGGGGTATCTGGTTTCCATTTCGCTCAACGAACCTTCCAGCAGATAACTGGTAGTTTGCGTTCTCACCGTGAGGTACTTCAACTCTGCCTTGAGATACAGCACTTCGGACAGCGGCACACGCTCTGTTCGGCCACGCTCCTGAATGATCATTACCTCCTCCGGCGGAACTGGTTCGGTGTCGCGCCGCGACTGCACAAAGCGCGCCGCCTTTTCCAACGCCATCTGTAAACGCTGCAAGCGCACGGGCTTGGTCAGATAGTCCAGTGCTTCGAGTTCAAAGGCCTGTACGGCGTGTTGGGCATGTGCCGTCACAAACACCAGCGCCGGCGGACTGGGCAGCGCACGCAGGGCTTGGGCCAGTGCCAGCCCGTCGGCTCCCGGCATGTGAATGTCCAGCAAGACCAGGTCAAAGGACTGGCGCTGCAGCCATTGCAGCGCCTGCGTCGCGTTGCCTGCCTCCGCCTCAACACTGGCTTGTGGCTCATGGCAGTCTGCCAGCAAGGTCCGCAGGCGCGCCCGTGCAAGTTGCTCATCATCAACCAGTAGCACTTTCAGGCGCATGATGGGCAGGCTCGTGGAATCACAGCGGCACCTCAATCCTGACCTGAAAAATGCCGTCTCGCATGACACAGCTGAACTGGCATTGCACGTCATGCAACAAGCTCAGTCGGTCTCGTACATTTTCCAACGCCACCCCGCTACCGGACTCGCCCTGACCGGCTGGAACCGTATTGATGACCTTGATGACGACGCGGGAACCACGGCGCTCTGTCGAAATTCTGATCTGGGCGCCGCTTGCGCTGGGTTCAACGCCGTGCTTCACTGCGTTTTCCACCAGCGGCTGCAGCAACAAGGGTGGTAATCTGGCCGTCGCCGCCGCCGCATCGAGCGACCACTCGACCTGGATTCGATCGCCAAAGCGCACATGCTCTATCGCCAGATAGCGTTGAGCCAGCGCAATTTCATCCGCCAATGTCACTGATTCGCCCTGCTCGACCAGCGCGTGACGGAACAAATCGCTCAAATCTTCCAGCAACGCCTCGGCTTTGGCCGGCTCGGCGCGCACCAGGGCGATGGCACTATTCAAGGTATTGAACAAAAAGTGCGGTCGAATACGCGACTGCAGTTCATTCAAACGCGCCTTGGTCTGTGCTGGCGCTTTGCTGCGTTGGCGCCACAGCAGCGCCAGCACCAACAATGCCGCCAACAAGGCCCCAGCAAATGCACTTGCCAGCCAGGGCACCGGCTCCTGCCAGCCAGCCATGTACAACATGGCGCAGCCGCAGAGGCCAGCCAATGCGCCCAACACCACGCCCGCTGCATGCTGGGGAAACGGACCCATCAGCGAGATCAGGTTTTTCAGTCCACAGGCAGCAATAAGCCAGACCAGGGTAGCCGGCAAAGCAGCACCTGTGAGCACCGACAAACGAGTCACCCACTCGAAAAAAGTGGCCGCACCGAACATGGCCCCAACCCCGACCACCAGTTCCACAAACAGCACGGCGCGCAGCGCCACACCAACGTGGCAGGCATCAAACAACAACGCGGGCACGAGCGCCGGTCCGCCTGGCTCTGGCGGGAGTTCCTGGAAGGTCGATAAAATTTGCAGGTCTTTCATTGAGGATTCGGGCGTATGCTCGCTTGGCAGACCCGATTATTGATGATCCCTTGCCACCCGTCCAATGGGTCCCCGAAGGCCAGCTTTTTAAACCAGGTTTCAAACGCATGACACACAACCAATTCGACAACAAGTCCCAAGCCTGGTCAGCCCTGTTTTCTGAACCCATGAGCGACCTCGTGAAACGCTATACCGCGAGTGTTTTTTTTGACAAGCGGCTTTGGCAGGCCGACATTGCGGGCTCCCTGGCTCATGCAGAGATGCTCTGCGCCCAGAAAATCATCTCGCCACAGGATCGCCATGCCATTGAGCAAGGCTTGAGCACGGTGACGACTGAGATCGAAGCTGGTACGTTTGAATGGAAACTCGACCTGGAGGACGTCCACCTGAACATCGAGGCGCGCCTGACGCAACTGGCGGGCGATGCCGGCAAGCGCCTGCACACAGGTCGCTCGCGCAATGACCAGGTCGCCACCGATGTGCGCCTGTGGCTGCGTGGAGAAATTGATTTGATCGACGGGTTGCTGCGCGATCTGCAAACAGCACTCCTCAACATTGCAGCGAGCAATGTCCATGTCATCCTGCCAGGATTTACCCATCTGCAAGTGGCGCAACCGATCAGTTTTGGACACCATTTGCTGGCTTACGTCGAAATGTTCTGCCGCGACGGCGAACGCATGAGCGAAGTTCGGCGTCGCACCAACCGGCTACCCCTGGGGGCCGCAGCACTGGCCGGCACCAGCTACCCGCTGGACCGCGAACGCGTTGCCAGAACCCTGGGCATGGTTGATGACACTGGACAGGCGCAAATTTGCCAGAACTCGCTGGATGCAGTCAGTGACCGTGATTTCGCCATCGAATTTTCCGCAGCCGCCGCTCTGTGCATGGTACATATCAGCCGTTTGAGTGAAGAACTCGTTTTGTGGATGAGTCAGAGCTTTTCTTTCATCAAAATCGCGGATCGATTCACGACGGGCAGTTCCATCATGCCGCAGAAGAAAAATCCTGACGTGCCGGAACTGGCGCGCGGGAAAACGGGCCGGGTGGTCGGTCATCTGATGGGCCTGCTCACCCTGATGAAGGGTCAGCCGCTGGCGTACAACAAGGACAATCAGGAAGACAAGGAACCCTTGTTCGACACGGTCGACACCCTGAAAGACACGCTGCGCATATTTGCCGAAATGATAGGCGGTCAAGCCAACCCGGCGACCGGACTGATCGAAGGCGGCATCCTGGTCAACGCCGAGGCCATGGAACGTGCTGCCTCATTGGGTTACGCCACGGCCACCGACCTGGCAGACTACCTGGTTAAGAAGGGCCTTCCCTTTCGCGACGCCCATGAGACCGTCGCCCATGCTGTGAAGACGGCGATTTCGCGGCGGATCGATTTGTCTGACTTACCACTCGAGGTACTGCAGCAGTTCAATCCCTTGATTGAAGCAGATGTATTCAAAGTGCTTTCTCTGCGTGGATCGCTCCAGTCGAGGGATGTCACGGGTGGGACAGCACCTCAGCAAGTGCAATTGCAAATTGCGTCGCACCGTGCCAGGTTGGGGTGATGGAGCACCAAAACGTGGCTGTCAATGATGATGGCCATGCGCCCCGTGCACATGACCATGCGCAATCTCTTCCTCAGTGGCAGCGCGAACTTCTGTCACGGTGAGTGAAAAGCGCAAGGCCTTGCCGGCCAGCGGATGGTTACCATCAAGCATGACCGTTTGACCCTTGATCTTCATCACGGTAAACATGCGGGCTTGCCCGTCTGGCCCCTGGGCCTGAAGTTGCCCGCCGACCTTGACACCCGGCGGGAAGTCCGACTTCTGGATGACCTGGGCCAGACTCTCGTCACGCTCGCCAAAGGCGTCCTGCGTCGAGAGATCGAGTGTCGTCTGGTACCCTGCGGTCTTGCCCTCCAGCGCCTGCTCCACCTTGGGAAACAGATTGCCATAGCCGCCATGCAGATAGGCCAGGGGCTCACTGCTCTGTTCCAGCACCTTGCCCGCGATGTCGCATACTTTGCAGCGCAATGTGACGGCACAGTTCTTTTCGATCTTCATGAGTTTGTTCGCCTTAATGTCAGTATCTCGATGCGCCATTTTCGCGCATCGATCACGCCTGTCGCCGCTACTACGTAGAATCGGCGGCTGATGCTTTCGCTGCGTGGCGAAAGGCACTGATTCCCCTTGCAACTCTGAGCTCTATTTGGCATGCCCGGCAACCCATCCCCAAAACCATTGTCCATGCTGCAGGTTCTGCTGTGCGGCGCCACCATCGTGACACTGTCCATGGGCATCCGCCACGGCTTCGGTCTGTGGCTGCAGCCTGTCACGCAGAGCCAAGGATGGAGTCGTGAAACCTTCGCCTTTGCCATTGCCCTGCAAAACTTGGTTTGGGGGTTTTCCGGCATATTTGCTGGCATGCTGGCTGACCGCTTTGGTGCCTTCCGCGTGATTGTTGGAGGTGCCATTCTCTATGCACTCGGACTCACCGGCATGGCTTTTGCCAGCACCCCATTGCTGTTTTCAATGACCGCAGGTGTTCTCATCGGCATGGCGCAGGCCGGCACAACTTACGCCGTCATTTACGGCGTCATTGGCCGCAACGTCTCAGCCGAGAAGCGCTCCTGGGCCATGGGCGTAGCAGCAGCAGCCGGCTCGTTTGGTCAATTCCTGATGGTGCCAACCGAAGGATTCCTGATCGACAGCCTGGGCTGGCATGAAGCGCTGATCGTCCTTGGCCTGGCCACCTTGATCACCATTCCCTTGGCTTGGGGTCTGCGCGAACCGGCCTTCGCCGGTGGACTGGCCAGCCGACGTGAGCAATCCATTGTTCAAGCCTTGATCGAAGCTTTCAAGTACCCAAGTTTCCAGTTGCTGATGGCCGGTTATTTCGTTTGTGGTTTTCAGGTCGTCTTCATTGGCGTCCATATGCCGAGTTACCTGAGAGACAAAGGCCTGTCACCGCAAGTGGCTAGTTACGCCCTGGCCCTGATCGGATTGTTCAATGTATTTGGCACCTATGCAGCAGGTGCGTTGGGGCAAAAACTGCAGAAAAAGAACATCCTGGCCTTCATTTATTTCGCTCGCTCCATCGCCATCAGTGTGTTTCTCTTGCTACCGTTGTCGCCTTTGAGCGTCTATGTGTTTTCGAGCGTCATGGGGCTGCTGTGGCTCTCCACCGTACCCCCCACCAACGCAACCGTGGCGCAGATTTTCGGTGTCGCGCATCTTTCCATGCTCAGCGGCTTTGTCTTTTTCAGCCATCAGATCGGCTCCTTCATGGGGGTCTGGCTGGGCGGCTACCTGTACGACCGGACCGGCAGCTACGATCTGGTCTGGTACATCTCCATCGCGTTGGGCGTGCTGGCAGCGCTTGTGAATCTTCCGATCAAGGAAGCCTCTATCGTCCGCGCTGTGGCACTTCGAACGACCTGAAATCGTGAAACACGGCAAGGAAATTCTGCTCTACCTCATGGTCGCTGGACTGCTTCTGGCGGTGTTTTCACTTTATGCTCGACCCGACTTTCTGGTCACGCTGGCCAATCAGGTATGGGGCTGCTTCTAGACCGGACAGGTATGAGCAATCGACCTGAACAGCACATTTCGCAGGACTCCGTGCCGGCATCTGCCTGGGTCCAGCGCTGGTCTCATTTGGTTGCGCCAGGGCAATCGGTCCTGGACATCGCCTGCGGAAGGGGTCGCCACATGAAATGGTTTACCCAGCAGGGGCACGCAGTCACTGGTATCGATCGCTGCACCGAGGCACTGGAGGCGGCCGCAACGTTTGGCCAAGTCATTCTGGCCGATCTCGAAAATGGCCCCTGGCCACTCCAGAATGACAAGCACCCGCCGCAATTTGGGGTCGTCGTCGTAACCAACTATTTGTGGCGCCCTCTCTTCCCGCGCATCGCTGCCAGTCTGGCCCCAGGCGGTCTGCTCATCTATGAAACCTTCTCCGCTGGAAATGAAACCGTTGGCAAACCCAGCCGCGCAGATTTTCTACTGCAGCCGGCGGAATTGCTGCACGTCTTTGCGAGCCTGCGCATCGTCGCCTTTGAAGAAGGTTTTCTTGATCAACCGGATCGCTTTTTGCAGCGAATTGCCGCCGTGAAACCGGATTCGCCAAATCCGGGCATGCAGTCACCAAGGCGCCTGACTCTCTAGTTAGAATGCTTCTTTACGACGTTAACAAGCACTTGGACATGACATCCTCATTCAGCCAAATCACCGGCAGCATCGTGGCGCTCGTCACCCCCATGCACGAAGATGGCAAGGTGGACTATTCCTGCCTGCGCAAACTGATCGATTGGCATATCGCAGAAGGCACTGATTGCGTCGGTGTCGTTGGCACCACCGGTGAGTCGCCCACTGTCAATGTGCAGGAGCACTGCGAAATCATCCGTGTCGCGGTCGAGCAGGCTGCCGGACGCATCCCGATCATGGCTGGATGCGGCGCCAATTCAACAGCGGAAGCTATTGAATTGGCCAGTTTCGCCAAAGCGGTTGGCGCCGACTGCCAACTGCAGGTTGTTCCTTACTACAACAAGCCAACCCAGGAAGGACAGTATCTGCACTTCAAGGCGATTGCAGAGGCGGTCGACCTTCCCATGGTGCTCTACAACGTTCCGGGTCGGTCGGTTGCAGATCTGGCCCACGACACGGTATTGCGTCTTGCTCACGTCGACGGCATTATTGGCATCAAGGAAGCTACCGGGAACATTGAGCGGGCGCAGTGGCTTATACGGGAGGCGCCAGCGGGCTTCGCCATTTACTCAGGTGATGACGGAACAGCCGTCGCCCTTATGCTGTGCGGTGGCCACGGCAACGTCAGCGTGTCGGCCAACCTGGCGCCCAGACTGATGCACGAGTTGTGCATCGCTGCCATCGCTGGTGACAGAGCCAGAGCGATGGAAATTCAATTCAAGTTGCTGCCCTTGCATAAGCATCTGTTTGTGGAGGCCAACCCTATTCCGGTGAAATGGGCGATGGCACGAATCAAGTTGTGTGGGGGAACGATGCGCCTACCCATGACGCGTCTGACGCAGGCCAACGAGGCGGTCGTCGAGAGCGCTTTGCGCGCAAGCGGCCTGCTTTGACAAATTCCACCCGCCCCAATTCATCACCCTAAGGGAACATTTTTTGTGAATCATTTCCGCAAACTCGTACTACTGAGCCTCACGCTGGTATTGGCAGCATGCTCGGTTCTCGATACCGACAAAATCAACTACAAGAGCGCAGGCAAGGGCCCGTCGCTGGATGTCCCTCCTGATTTGACCCAACTCGCGCGCAATACCCGATATGCCGTTCCTGGCGGAATCGTCACGGCTTCAAGCTTCCAACTCGGGCAGTCCGCCTCAACCACACCGACTGCCATCACAGAACTGGGCGACGCGCGCATCGAACGTGCAGGGAACCAGCGTTGGTTGGTCATCAGTCGACCCGCCGAAAAGCTCTGGGATTCAGTCAAAGATTTCTGGCAGGAAAACGGCTTCCTCTTGATTCTCGACCAGTCCAATCTTGGGATCATGGAAACCGAGTGGGCCGAGAACCGTGCCAAGCTGCCTCAGGACATCATTCGCAGCACACTGGGACGTGTATTCGATTCACTCTACTCGACCGGTGAGCGCGACAAATTTCGCACTCGGCTGGAACGCAATGCGAGTGGTGGAACCGAGATTTACATCAGCCACCGCGGCATGATGGAGGTGTACGGCAGCAAGGAAAAGGACTCCACAGTGTGGCAACCAAAGGCACCGGACCCGGAACTTGAAGCAGAATTCCTGAGCAGATTGATGGTGAGACTCGGGGCAACGCCTGAGCAATCGAAGGCCATCATTGCGGTTGCACCGGGCAAGACAGTTGCTCGAACCGCCGTGGTCAACGGCGTCTCGGTAGTCCAGATTGACGATGGCTTTGACCGCGCTTGGCGGCGTGTTGGCTTGGCGCTTGACCGGGCCAACTTTACAGTCGAAGACAGGGACCGCAGCCAAGGCATCTACTTTGTCCGATATGTCGAACCTTCGGCTGAGAGGTCGGAGCCCGGTTTCCTTGCATCCTTGTTCGGGACGTCGAAAGACAATGTTGCGCCTTTGAAATACCGCATCAAACTGGCCAGCCAAGGGGAATCGACAACTGTATCTATTCTGAATGCGAGTGGTGCTGCGGACAACAGCGCCAATGCACAGCGTATAGCCAAAGTCATTGCAGATGACCTGAAGTAGGCCACTGCCCCGATCAGTTTCGACAAATCTTCCAATAAAAAAAGCCACCTGACGGTGGCTTTTTTCCTCAAACTAGTCGAGAAATCAGAAGATTTACTTCTTGGCGCTGGCAGCAGCCTCTGGTGCCGGAGCAGCAGCGGAAGCCGGAGCAGCTGCGCCGGAAGCAGCAGCCTCTGGTGCAGGAGCAGCAGCGGGGGCAGGAGCAGCAGCGGGGGCAGGAGCAGGAGCGGGAGCAGGAGCTTCCTCTTTCTTACCGCAAGCAACCAAAGCGGCCGCAGCAATAACAGCAGCCAAAATGAGCGTTTTTTTCATTTGAAAATTACCTAGTGAGTTAATGAAACAATTTCCGGAAATTGTCACTGCAGCTAAACTGCAACGACCAAGCAAAAATGACTCGAGATCTTTCTGCTCAGCGGATGATTATAAGGCAATAACCCGCTGAATCTGCAGTTGAAACTTGACGGTTAACGTTCAAGCACTCCGCGCCAATCGCTTCTTGGCATCACGAGGTACAAAGACCTTCCCGCCATTGCCAGGCTTGACGCCCATCGGCTTGCCAAAAGCAGGTTTGCGTGCACCGAAATCCCCACGTGGCGCCGCACTGTCGTTGCGCGCGCCGGCGAATCGATCATTGAAGCCCCCCTTGCGTTCATAGCTGAAAGCCTCACGGTTACCGGTCGCGTTCCTGTCCGAAAAACCACCCCGGTTCGCACCAAATCCCGTCGGACGCCCCGCGCCGCCAAAATTGCGATCTCGGGAAGGATGGTTGGAGCCAGCACCGCGGCCATCACGGCCGGCAAAATTCGAATTCGGGCGTGAATCAAGAAACCGTTGCTGCGGCTCCAGACCAGGAATTGTTTCGCCCTTGAATTGGTGATGACTGTAAAACTCAATGTCCATGATCTTGCGGCGATCGCGGAACTCGGCAAACGTCACCGCCAGACCATCGCGCCCCGCGCGCCCGGTACGACCGATGCGGTGGGTATAGTCCTCGGCTTTCATGGGTAACCCAAAGTTGAAAACGTGGCTCACTGTGGGCACATCAATGCCACGCGCCGCAACATCGGTTGCCACCAGAATCTGTACCTGTCCTTGCCGCAGCGCCATCAAGCGACGGTTGCGCAAACCCTGGCTCAACGCACCGTGCAAAGCGACTGCCGAGAATCCCTCTTGTTGCAAATCATTGGCCAAGCCATCGCATTCAATTTGGGTACTGGCGAAAACGATAGCCTGGTTGATATTGCTGTCGCGCAGCCAGTGATCCAGCAATTTGCGCTTGTGCTGAGCGTTGTCGGCCCAGAACAGCTTCTGCTCGATGTTCTGGTGCTTCTCCTGCGGACTGTCAATTTGCAGACGCTGCGGCTCACGCATCACACGGGACGCGAGTTGCTGAATACGTGGCGCGAAAGTAGCGCTGAACATCATGGTCTGCTTGCGAGCGATGGTCAGCTGGTTTATTTCGGCCAGGTCGTCCGAAAAGCCCAGATCAAGCATCCGGTCCGCTTCATCAACGACGAGAAACTGAACCTGGTCGAGTTTGATTTGCATGGATCGCTGAAGATCGAGCAAGCGTCCGGGCGTGGCAACCACGAGGTTGGCGTTCTGCAGCTTGGCGATCTGTAACTGGTATGGCATGCCACCCACAATGTTGGCGATCCGCAGACCACGACAGTGCTGTACCAGATCAATGGCATCGTGTGCAACCTGTTGCGCAAGTTCCCGCGTTGGACAGACCACCAGTGCGCCGGGGGCAGCAGCAGAAAAATTCCGTGGATTGGTGGGATCTTTGCGCTTGGCGCGTTTCGGGGGCGCCTCGCCCTTGGCAGCAGCCTGCGCCACCGCATGCTCAAAGTCTGCACGTTCTTTAGCCTCGGCCTGCGCCTGCTGTGTCAACAGTGTGTGCAAGACGGGCAACAAGAACGCAGCCGTCTTGCCGCTGCCAGTTTGACTGGACACCATCAAGTCGATAAAGCGTGCTGCTTGGTCAGCCGCTTCGTGGCCTTGCATGGCCAGCGGGATGGTCTTCTGCTGTACGGTAGTAGGTTGAGTGAATCCGAGGTCTTTGACCGCGTGAATCAACTCGGGAGCCAGGCCGAAAGTCAGAAAGCCATTGGGCACCTGATCAGCATCATTCAATGCCGAGGGCACTGTATCTGGCATTTCTGCCCTTGGATTGGAAAAATTTCCGACAAGCGAAACATCGCCCGTCGCTTGAATAGCGTCAGTCATGAATTTACTCACACGCGAGCATTGCAGGGTATGCAACTGCTCCGTCAATGGTTAAAAAACATCAACCATCAAACGGAACCCGCGCCAACTCAGAATGAGCCAATCGGCACTGGGGGTCCTTTCCTGCGAGATTTCGACAAAGAAACCGCTTTGGACCCTGTGAATGAAGGAGATGTACAAAATGCACCGCTGTTTTCGGTGCAGCCTTTGATTATTGCACAAATTCGGGTTTCTACCTAATCACCCAATTTCAGGAAATGCTTGCGGTAGTGCTCAAGTTCGTCAATTGACTCATGAACGTCGGCTAACGCCGTGTGACGTTGCTGCTTTTTGAACGACGCGTAGACGTCCGGGCGCCAGCGTTTAGATAACTCTTTGAGTGTGCTTACATCCAGATTCCGATAGTGAAAAAAGGCTTCCAGCTTCGGCATGTACCTGACCAGGAATCGTCGGTCCTGCCCTACGCTGTTGCCGCACATGGGGGAACCCTTCTTGGGTACATACTCTCCAAGAAATGAAATCAACCGTGCTTGCGCTTCCTCCTCGGTAATAGTTGATGCCATCACTTTTTCGATCAGGCCACTCCTGCCGTGTGTGCCCTTATTCCATGCGTCCATCCTGTCAAGCTGCTCCTTGTTTTGGTGAACAACCAAAACCGGACCCTCCGTTCGGACTTCGAGCGCCGGCCCGGTAACAACGACGGCAATTTCGATGATGCGATCCACCTCCGGATCAAGACCGGTCATTTCGCAGTCAAGCCAGATCAGGTTTTGATCGGATTTTCCAAGTGGCGTCTGGTTCCCAAGTGTGTTCTGCATATTCATGTTCCGAATTGTCGCCGATGGCCTAAACTTGGGCGCCATGTCTGATTCGTCCTACCTTAGCTCCCCTTCCTGGATTTTTACCGCCGTCTTTGCCTTGTCGTTGGCCATTGCCACCGCGCTAAAAGTCTGGCTAAGTACTCGGCAAGCCCGCTATGTGGCACGGCACCGAAACGAGGTACCCACGGCGTTTTCCCGAAACGTGACCCTGTCAGCTCACCAGAAAGCTGCCGATTACACTATCGCCAAGACCCGCGCCGAACTTCTGGAACTGGCAATGGGTGTCTTCGTACTGGTTGCCTGGACACTGCTTGGAGGCCTTTCGGCGCTCAACTCTGCACTGCTGCAGTCGCTTGGGGCTGGCATGATCCAGCAAATTGCGCTGTTGGCAGGTTTTGTGCTTGTTAGCAGCCTGCTTGATTTGCCCCTGGCGCTATACGGAACCTTTGTTGTTGAAGAACGTTTTGGTTTCAACAAGATGACGTTGCGGCTTTGGTTCCTTGACTTGATCAAGTCATGCCTCATCGGCACGCTGGTTGGCCTGCCAATCGCAACCCTGATCTTATGGCTGATGGGTGCAACCGGAAGTCAATGGTGGTTGTGGGCTTGGTGCGTTTGGATGGGTTTGAACCTGTTGCTGCTGCTGATCTATCCCTCCTTCATCGCTCCGCTGTTCAACAAGTTCACGCCTTTGGTCGACGAGTCGTTAAAGACCCGAGTCACAGCTCTCATGCAACGCTGCGGTTTTGCGGCGAAGGGGCTTTTCGTGATGGACGGCAGCAAGCGCAGCGCCCACGCCAATGCATATTTCACTGGATTTGGGGCTACCAAGCGGGTTGTCTTCTACGACACGCTGCTGGCCAGGCTCTCAGTTGCGGAAGTGGGCGCGGTACTGGCCCATGAACTGGGACACTTCCGACATTGGCACATTGGCAAGCGCATCCTGATGATGTTTGGCCTCAGTCTGCTTTGTTTTTCGTTGGTAGGCTGGCTCGCCACTCAGGTCTGGTTCTACCAGGGACTGGGCGTCGAGCCCAGCCTGGACACACCCAACGATGCGCTGGCACTGCTGCTTTTCATGTTGAGCCTTCCTGTTTTTGGCTTCTTCTTGACACCCATCTTCTCCGCATTGTCGCGTCGACACGAATTTGAAGCCGATGCTTATGCGGTGGCGATGACCAGCGGGCCGGACCTATGCACTGCTTTGCTCAAACTGTACGAGGACAACGCTTCGACGCTGACGCCAGACCCGCTCTATGCGCAGGTCTACTACTCCCACCCTCCGGCCTCTGAGCGCTTGGCACGGATTACGCTCCAGCCCCGGTGATCACCAGAAAAGGTCAGGTGCTGGTTCCCGCACCACTCCACAATGGACTGATCGTGGCCGCCTATGGGCGCCACTTTCTGGTCGAAACACCCGAGGGAAACCGTCTGATCTGCCACTCCCGCGGCAAGAAGAGCCAGGGACTGGTCGGTGACCGGATCCTTTGGCAGGCCACTGGCGACGAAGGCACAGTCGAAAAAATCAAGGAACGAAAGAATGTGCTTTACCGCCAGGACTCCATTCGCACCAAGTCGTTTGCCGCAAACCTGGATCAAATATTGATTCTGATTGCAGCCACGCCTGAATTCTCCAGCAATCAACTTTCCCGCGCCCTGATTGCCGCCGAGGCCGAACACATCACCCCCATCATTGCCCTTAACAAGAGCGACTTGATCGAACCTTTCTCTCGCGCCTGGGAGTGGCTGCTCCCTTACAGGCAGATGCATTACGGCGTATTGCCTTTGTCGCTCAGACTGTCCCCCAACATAGATCGCGCGAAACTATTGAATTTGCTCGCAGGAAAGACAACGCTGGTGCTGGGTCCATCCGGAGCCGGCAAGAGCACCTTAATCAATCTACTGGCGCCAGGCGCCCTGGCACAGACTCGCGAAATTTCCGAAGCCTTGAACTCGGGCAAACACACCACCACCAGCACCACCTGGTACTGGGTGGACAAGGCAAAGACGACCGCTGTGATCGATTCGCCTGGTTTTCAGGAATTTGGCTTGAACCACATTGATGCTGCACGGCTGGCCTCCTACATGCCCGACCTCAAGCGCCACGCCTCCCACTGCAAGTTCTATAACTGCAGTCACTTGCACGAACCCGGGTGTGGCGTTCTGTCAGCAGTCGCATCGGACACCAACGCTGGTGAAATTAGCGCCAACCGCTACAAGATTTACAGCCAGTTGTACGCCGAGCTAAGCGAGCCGGCAAGATATTGAGAAAGTCAGCCCAGCAAGCGGGCCAGTGTCAGCAGGGCAAGCAACAACATCCACAAGACCACTGTGCGCCAGACCAAACCCACGACGACCGCCAAATGAGCCAGTTCGGGTACTTGTCCGGTGAACTGTTCCCTTTGCCCGTCCACCGCCTGTAGACGAATATTCACGGCGCCCGAGGTCGCTGCCAGCACAACACTATCGTTGTCGCCCACAAAGCGTGGTTCATGACTGCGCCAGCAATCGATTGCTTCCTCAAAACTACCGACGACGGCAAAGCTCAGCGCTGTCATTCTGCTGGGTACCCAGTCGACAACAATCCATGCATCATTGGCGGTCTGCCTCAAGGCTTCACTAACCGGTTGATGGTGCGCCTGACTGGTGTGACGCCAGTAGCGGGCAACAAATTCTGTCAATCTATAGAGCACAGCGCCGGCCGGACCAAAGCCAAAGGCAGCCAGCAATGAATACCAGCTCAAAACACCAAAAACATGACGATGTGCTGAAAGCACAGAGTGTTCAATCACGTGGCGTACGATCTCGCTACGCGGTAGCTCACTCGCATCAATCTGCTGCCAATTCGCCAGCAATAATCTCGCTCGATCTTCGTCGCCATCAGCCAAAGCATCCCTGATCTGCGTGAAATGAAAACTGAACTGCCTAAATCCCAGCGTTGCATAAAGCACAGCCACACTCCACACAACGGACGCCAGCCACCCCAACCAAGCATCAAGCGCCCAATAGATGGCCATGACGAGTGCGGATGGAGCAAGGACCGAAAAGCCCCAGGCCAACCAGCCATGAAACGACTTTCCAGCGTCAAAATTTCGCGAACTCCAGCGCACCCAAGCGCGCAGACTTGCATGCACCGGATTGCCTCGGCTGAGGGGGCGAGCCTGTTCCAAAAGCAGGGCGACAAGCACAGAAATGAAGCTCATCGGCGCATCATAGCGGACGTGCTGTCAGGCTGAAAGCAGACGATAGAAATTGCGCAACATGCCTGCAGTGGCACCCCAGATAAATCGTTGCGCCGACTTGTCCTGATAGGGCATCGAAAACCACTCCCTTCGGACGCCCTCCCACTCAAAAGCGTGACGCCGGTGGTGGGATGGGTTCATCAGGAACTCCAGTGGCACCTCAAACACGTCAGCCACCTCATAACCGTTCGGATTCAGGGCGAACCCGGGTTGCACCAAGGCGATGACCGGCGTAATGATGAACGCCGTTCCCGTAACGTAGTGGGGCAAGACGCCCAGTACATCCACCAGAGCCGGATCCAATCCGATTTCTTCCTCGGCTTCACGCAGTGCCGTGGCCGATGCGTCGGCATCCTCCTTGTCGGCCTTGCCACCAGGAAAGGCGATTTGTCCTGAATGGTTTGAAAGATGCTTGGTGCGTTCCGTCAGCAAGACGGTCGGTTGCTCACGCATCACGATGGGGACCAGCACGGCTGCCTGAGTTGGAGTCCGATCCGAGAAACTCTTCTCAGCCCATACTTCGGGCTCCCACGCAGGGAGAGTAGCAAACCGTAGGCGCAACGCCGCTGGCTGCAGGACGTCCAGCCCGACAGCCGGCAAATGTGAATCAACACCCAGTATCGGCACCTGAGAGGGATCAAAGTATGGCAACTTTGACAAAGGAATTTCGATCGAACTGGTCAAAATGAGGTATCAAAAAAAAAGCCGCCACAAGCGCAAGCTGGGGCGGCAGTTCAAAGAAAAATTCGCTCTATTCGGTAACTGCCTTGCTGACATTCTTCTTGGTCGACAGTTTTTCCTTGATGCGAGCAGACTTCCCGCTGCGATCACGCAGATAGTAGAGTTTGGCGCGACGGACATCGCCACGACGCTTGATTTCAATGCTGGCGATCAACGGACTGTAAGTCTGGAACGTGCGCTCAACACCTTCACCACTGGAGATCTTGCGAACAATAAAACCACTGTTGAGGCCGCGATTGCGCTTGGCAATGACAACCCCCTCATAGGCCTGCAAACGCTTGCGGGTGCCTTCAACGACGTTCACGTTGACGATGACCGTGTCACCAGTGGAGAATGCAGGGATGGTTTTCCCAAGACGAGCAATTTCTTCCTGCTCAAGGGTTTGAATCAAGTTCATGATAGCCTCTGATGATCTTGGCAGCGCCAGTGTCCGGATTGACACAAAAGCTCGGTTGGCGACGCAACATAGCGGCCTGCCAGAGGATCTGTAAACGGGAGATTATAGCCTGCGTCGCAGGAATAGGGCGCAATGCCCTAGGCAAAGCCTGCGAGGAAGGCTTCGTCGGCCACGCTCAGATTTCCGGCGCGGCGTGCCTGGTCTATCAATTCAGGGCGCAAAGCCGCCGTCAATGTCAAACGCTGCCGACGCCGCCACGACTCAATCTGCTCGTGATGACCCGACAGCAGGACCTCCGGCACGCCCAGGCCAGACCATACTTCCGGTCGTGTGTAGTGCGGACAATCCAGCAACCCGTCCAGCGCCGGATTAAAACTGTCCTGCTGATGACTGTCAGCCGTATTCAATACACCCGGCTGCAACCGCGCAACCGCGTCCAGCAACGCCATAGCGGGAATCTCCCCCCCCGACAGCACGAAGTCACCCAGACTGATCTGTTCTGTCACATGCGCATCAATGAATCGCTGGTCAATCCCCTCGTAGCGGCCACATATCAGGATGGCGCCCTCGCTCTGCGCCCAACGAGTCACCATGGAGTGATTGAGTTGACGGCCCACAGGAGAAAACAGCACAACAGGAGGACTTTTTGCACGTTGCGCCCGGATTGCTTGCAGACACAGCGTCAAGGGCTCGGCCATCATGATCATGCCAGGGCCACCACCAAACGGTCGATCATCCACCCGTCGGTAGTTTCCCGCCGCAAAGTCACGCGGATTCAACAATTTGACATCCACCTGACCCGATTCAAATGCGCGCCGCGTGATGCCCGCCGTCAGGAAGGCACTGAACATTTCCGGGAACAGAGTAACGATATCGAATCGCATAACAAGCCATTCAATATTCGGCTTGCCAGTCGACAACAATGCGCCTTGCGGCCAGATCCACATCGTCCACGTAGACCGACACAAAAGGTATCATCCGCTCTATCCTCTTGCCCTCCAGTTCGGATTCCATGACCAGCACGGTCTGTGCTCCGGTTGAAAGCAGTTCGGTCACCGTGCCAAGCGTCACACCCTCGCGGTTGAGAACAGTCAGGCCGATCAGGTCAACCCAATAATATTCATCTTTCTGAGCAGTTGGAAAACTGCTTCGGGAAACAAAAATACGAGCACCGCGTAACGACTCCGCAGCGTCCCGGTCATCAACTTCACGCGCTGAAGCGACAACCATACCGGAATGCATCTTGGCCTGGGTGATAGCCAGCCTGGCCACGCCGGAAAAAGTCCTGGCGCCCTTTTCAGCCGGCATCAAGAACCATCGTTTGGAAGAAAAAAGCGCCTCTGGATCGGCGCTATAGGGCACTACTCTGAACCAGCCCTTGATGCCCCAGGCATCACCAATACGCCCAACTTCGATGGCATCCGACGGAAGGTCGGCCGCTTCGAGGCCAGGCAACATCACAACAATCGCATCAAGCTGCTTTTTTTGCCGCTTGAGCCACCAAACGTTCCACTGTCGGGGAGGCCTGAGCACCAACGCTCCTCCAATAGGTCAGGCGGTCCTGCGCAATACGGATACTTTCCTCTGTGGCAGTGGCGATCGGATTATAAAAACCGATGCGCTCTATGAAACGCCCATCGCGGCGGGTACGCTTGTCAGCAACAACAATATTGAAGAACGGGCGAGCCTTAGCACCGCCACGGGCGAGTCGAATAACGACCATGGTATATCCTTTGGGTAGCGGAGTTTTATGTCCGCCAGTAAATTGAGCACTTCAATCAGCGCTTGAGACACGCGACATGGCCACCTGGCCAGCGACACGCTGAATAGTCCTTCATTATAACGTTTTCAATATTTATGCCTATCATCCGTCCCAGTCATCCACAAGATCTCCCTGACATTGCTGCAATCTATGCCCACCATGTACTGGTCGGCACAGGGACTTTCGAAATCGAGCCCCCTTCGCTCAGCGACATGGCAGATCGGCGTGCCGACGTACTGGCCAAGGGCCTGCCGTACCTGGTCGCTGTTGATGGCAGCAAAGTACTCGGTTTTGCCTACTGCAACTGGTTCAAGCCTCGACCAGCCTATCGATTTTCAGCCGAGGACTCCATTTATCTGGCACCAGCCGCTCAGGGGCAGGGTCTTGGACGAGTACTACTGAATGAACTTGCGTCGCAGGCCGAACGGGCTGGCGTACGAAAACTGATTGCCGTTATTGGCGACTCCAGCAATGTTGGATCCGTTGCAGTCCACCGGTCGGTCGGGTTCAAGCCGGCAGGTGTTCTCAAGTCCTGTGGCTGGAAATTTGATCGATGGCTGGACGTCGTCCTGATGGATATGCCACTCGGTCCGGGCGACCGCTGCGCACCGCACTAGAAAATCTGCAAGCTGACCCAGTAAGCGATTGCAGCAACGAAGGCAGTCGCCGGGATCGTCAGAATCCAGGCCCAGATAATATTTCCGGCGACACCCCAGCGCACGGCACTGGCGCGCTGGGTCGCACCAACGCCCACAATCGCCCCGGTGATGGTGTGTGTTGTCGAGACAGGAATACCAAGAATTGCTGCCATGAAAAGGGTAATCGCGCCCCCGGTTTCAGCGCAGAATCCATGCACTGGCTTCAACTTTGTCAACCTTTGCCCCATCGTTTTGACGATGCGCCAACCGCCAAACAGTGTCCCCATGGCAATCGCCGTATAGCAACTGAGCACGACCCAGGTCGGTGGTGATTTGTCACTTGCCACGCTGTAGCCGGTGGCGATCAACAGCATCCAGACAATACCGATGGTCTTCTGTGCATCGTTGCCGCCATGACCCAGGCTGTAGGCGCCCGCCGACACCAGTTGGAGTCGGCGAAACCAGCGATCTACCCGACTCGGCGTGCTGCGACGCAGAAGCCAGGACACTGAAATCAGCATCAGTGATCCAAGCAGAAATCCCATCAGCGGCGACACAAAGATAAAGATCACCGTCTTCCATATGCTTGAGGCCACAAGTGCCGAAGCGCCAGCCTTCGAAATAACCGCGCCAACAATACCGCCAATCAAGGCGTGTGAGGAACTGCTCGGAATGCCGTAATACCAGGTAATGAAATTCCAGCTGATAGCGCCGACCAACGCACCAAACACCACATTCACATCAACGACGCCTGGCTGGGCAAGCCCTTTCCCGATCGTGGCTGCGACGCTCAGGTGGAAAACAAATATCGCAATGAAGTTGAAAACCGCCGCAAAAATTACGGCCTGACCAGGCTTCAGAACACCGGTCGAAACAACGGTTGCAATGGAGTTCGCCGCGTCGTGAAACCCATTCATGAAATCGAAGGCCAGCGCCAGCAGAACCAGCAGCGCAACCACCCACAGTCCGACCTGAGCTGATGCCATGTCAGGCAATCTTCAGGAATTTTCGAGGACGATGCCCTCGATCACGTTGGCGACGTCTTCGCACTTGTCGGTGATGGTCTCAAGCAACTCATAGATCGCCTTGAGTTTGATCACCTCCCGCACGTCCGGTTCTTCGCGAAACAGCTTGCTCATGGCACTGCGCATCACACGATCAGCATCAGATTCCAGTTGGTCAATTTCTTCACAGGTTTTCAGCGCTGCCGCGGCCGTCGCCGGATCTGCAATCTTGGCCAGCATGGAGACCGCATCGCGCACCCGTTCGCAGCATTTCACGCTCAAATCGGTCAGACGGGTGATGTCTTCGGTCATGTGATGCACGTCATACAAGGCCATGGTCTCGGCCGAATCCTGAATCAGATCGGCGATATCGTCCATCGTATTGATCAGGGTGTGAATCTGCTCCCGATCAATTGGCGTAATGAACGTTATGTGAATAGCCTTGTTGACGTCATGCGTAACGCGGTCGGCGGCGCGCTCGGCGTTGTCCACATCCTGATTGTATTTTTGACGCAGATGTTGATCACTGTAGTTGGCGACCAACTTGGAGAATGCCATGGCCGCCTCGACGATCCGGTCGGCGTGCTGATTGAACATTTCGAAAAAATTGCCTTCCCGCGGCAACAGCTTGCCAAAAAACATGGCGGACTCCTGAAGGGAATATGTCAAATTTTTGACGACTTTGTGACTGCGCGAAGTTTAACCGCCTAACCTCCAAATACGGACCCGACAAATCAGGCGGTTCAAAAAATAAAATACACCACGCCAACCAAGCACAAAGCTGCCCAAATGCAATCCAAAGTGAAGGGTTCCTTGAGATAGAGCAAAGCAATCGGCAATGAATATTTCCCGCAAGAAATATTGCGGAACATCCCTTGAACAAGCGTCCCAGCTCGATCCGGGACGTCGGCTATTGGTGCTGCCTAAACCGCTGCCTCGTCCTTGACGCTGTTCGCAGCATCGGTGTAATCCTTGACCTGGTCAAAGTTCAGGTATTGATAGACCTTGTCACTGGCGGCTGTCAAAACGCCCATGTCAGCCATGTACTCCGCTTTGGTCGGAATACGCCCGAGTTTGGAACAGATCGCAGCCAACTCGGCGCTGCCAAGATAGACATAGCTGTTCTTTCCCAATCGATTCGGGAAGTTGCGGGTGGAAGTGGAAAACACGGTCGCACCCTCTCGCACCTGCGCCTGGTTGCCCATGCACAAACTGCAGCCCGGCATTTCCATGCGCGCACCGGCAGAGCCAAGGACGCCGTAATGTCCCTCCTCTGTCAGTTGCTTGGCATCCATTTTTGTCGGTGGGGCCATCCATAATTTCACCGGAATGTCACGCTTGTTCTCCAGCAATTTGCTGGCGGCCCGGAAATGACCAATGTTGGTCATGCAGGAACCGATGAAGACCTCATCGATCTTGGCGCCTGCCACTTCCGACAAGGTCTTGACGTCGTCCGGGTCGTTCGGGCAGGCCACGATGGGTTCATGGATATCAGCGAGGTCAATTTCAATGACGGCGGCATACTCGGCGTCAGCATCACCCTTGAGCAACTGCGGATCCTGCAGCCAGGTTTGCATGGCCTTGATACGGCGGTTGAGGGTACGCACATCCGAATAACCGGAGGCAATCATCCACTTCAGCATCGTGATGTTGCTTGTGATGTACTCGATGATGGGCTCTTTGTTCAGATGCACGGTGCAGCCACCGGCGCTGCGTTCGGCCGAAGCATCACTGAGTTCAAATGCCTGCTCCACCTTCAGATCGGGCAGGCCTTCAATCTCAAGAATGCGTCCCGAAAAAATGTTCTTCTTGCCCTGTTTGGCAACGGTCAACAAGCCAGCCTTGATGGCATACAGCGGTATCGCATTGACCAGATCACGCAGCGTGATACCGGATTGCATCTTCCCCTTGAACCGCACCAGCACACTCTCGGGCATGTCGAGTGGCATCACGCCTGTAGCAGCACCAAACGCGACCAAACCGGAACCGGCCGGGAAACTGATGCCGATCGGAAAACGGGTATGGCTGTCACCACCAGTTCCTACCGTGTCAGGCAACAGCATGCGGTTCAGCCAGCTGTGGATGATGCCGTCACCCGGGCGCAAGGGAACACCGCCACGTGTACTCATGAATTCCGGCAATTCGTGATGCATCTTGACATCCACCGGCTTCGGGTAGGCGGCCGTATGACAAAAGGATTGCATGACCAGGTCCGCACTGAAACCCAGACAGGCCAGATCCTTCAGTTCGTCGCGGGTCATGGGGCCGGTCGTGTCTTGCGAGCCAACGCTGGTCATCCTGGGCTCACAATAAGTGCCAGGACGCACACCCTTGCCTTCTGGCAGGCCGCAGGCACGACCGACCACTTTTTGCGCCAGCGTGAACCCCTTGCCAGTGTCTGCCGGGTTCTGCGGCAGTCTAAACAGCGTGCTTGCGGGCAAGCCCAACGCCTCGCGTGCCTTGGCCGTAAGACCCCGACCAACGATCAGCGGGATGCGGCCGCCTGCGCGCACCTCGTCGAACAACACATCGCTCTTGACCTTGAATTCAGCGATCACCTTGCCGTCTTTGAGCGCCTTTCCCTCATACGGCCTAAGCTCGACAACATCACCCATATTCATCTGACTCACATCGAGTTCAATCGGCAGTGCACCAGAATCTTCCATGGTGTTATAAAAAATCGGCGCAATCTTTGAACCGAGACAGACTCCGCCAAAACGCTTGTTCGGAACGAACGGAATGTCCTCGCCAGTGAACCACAGCACGGAGTTGGTCGCAGACTTGCGGGAGGAGCCCGTACCCACCACATCGCCGACGTAAGCCACCAAATTTCCCTTGGCTTTGAGATCATCGATGAACTTGACCGGACCGCGTTTGCCGTCTTCTTCGGGCACGATGCCAGGTCGCGCATTTTTGTGCATGGCCAAAGCGTGCAAGGGAATGTCGGGGCGACTGAATGCGTCTGGTGCTGGTGACAAATCGTCCGTATTGATCTCACCCTCGAC
Source organism: Comamonadaceae bacterium (assembly GCA_007280205.1). Lineage (GTDB taxonomy): Bacteria > Pseudomonadota > Gammaproteobacteria > Burkholderiales > Burkholderiaceae_C > Rhodoferax. Next base: position 4,393 of record QYPX01000015.1, on the reverse strand, counting down.
CTTGAAAACGGTCAAGGTGATCGACTTCGCAACCTCGGGTCGAGAGGTGAACCACTCAGCATCAGCCCAGCTCTGCAGAACCGCTTTGGCGTTGGCATTGCCTTTTTCTGCCTTTTCCTGGACATCGTGAAATTGATCGAACATGAGCAGTGTCTTCTTCAAGCCTTCTGCCGCAACGGTTCCCACTGTCGAATCATCGAGCAAATCAACCAAGGGGCTGATGTTGTAGCCACCCAGCATGGTCGCGAGCAACTGTGTTGCCTTCTCGCGCGAGATCAGCGAACACTTTTCAGAGCCATGTGCCACAGCTGCAAGATAGCTCGCCTTCACTTTGGCTGCGTCATCAACACCCGCGGGCACGCGATGCGTTATCAAATCCAGCACGGTGGCTGCTTCACCTGCCGGCGGATTTTTCAGAAGCTCAATCAGTTCGCCGGTCTGCCTGGCAGACAGGGGCAGCGGTGGAATGCCGAGGGCTGCGCGTTCAGCGACATGGACGCGATAGTTCTGCAACATGATTACTCCTTATCAAAATCTATAAAACGGTTTGGCTCCCTTGAGCCGGGCCCCTCTTCCAACTATTTGGTGGGGGGCGCATCAAGAATGCTGGGCAAAGGATTCTTCTTCAAGTTTTCAGCCACCACAGCTTGATTCGGACTGATACATTCGTCAGCCAGACGTTGACCCAGTTTTTGGCTCATCAACATCGACTTATTGCCCAACTGCAACCACATCGCCCCTGCTCTGGGATCTTCAAGACGGATGGCACCAGTGCGGCTGCTCACCGGATGCATGCGAAAAGTCATGTTCTTGGTTCGAACCCAAAAAACTCCGTGCCTTTTTTCACTCGGTGTGATCGTCACGGATGCCCCCAATTCACAAGGGATCACGCCAACATGGACCAGCTTCGCCAGTTCAAGCTCTTCTGCAGTCAAATTAACCTGAACATCATCGTCAATCGGCGTCAGCTCTTCCACTGCCTTGAGTGCGGAGCGACGCACGCCTGGTGTCAGCTTGGGCGGCGCGGCCACCGCCTTGGTCTTTGCAGGCACAGACGCCTCGACCTGAGACAAGGCCAGCGCGGGCACCGCCATCGCAATGGCGAGGAACAAAACAGACTTCATGGCATCCCCCAGAACCGATTGAGTTAATGGGCGATGCGAGGGGCCAGGATTGCGCTCCCATCAACCGCACACCACGCCAAAAAATATCGCACAGCTGGCGTTAAAGCCGGCTGCGCGACAGTAGTACCTGGCAAATTGTATTAGCCGACCAGATGGGCAACACCCGCTTGCTCGTCTTGCAGTTCCTTGAGTGTCTTGTTGATGCATTCCTGGCTGAACGCGTCAATTGGCAAGCCCTCAACCACTTTGTACTCGCCGCCCGAACACGTCACGGCAAAACCAAACATCGTGTCCTTCGGAATACCATACTGGCCATCCGACGGGATACCCATGGTGACCCACCGGCCATTGCTGCCGAGTGCCCAGTCACGCATGTGATCAATGGCGGCATTGGCAGCAGAAGCCGCTGACGAGACGCCGCGCGCGGCAATGATGGCAGCGCCGCGCTTGCCGACGGTCGGCAAGAAGGTGTTGGCATTCCAGTCCTGATCATTGATCATTTCCTTGACACTGGCGCCATTGATGGTCGCGAAGCGATAGTCAGCGTACATGGTCGGCGAATGGTTACCCCAAACTGCCATTTTCTCTATGTCCGCCACCGCCTTGCCGGTCTTGGAAGCCAGCTGACTTAGAGCGCGGTTGTGGTCCAGCCGAAGCATGGCTGTGAAGTTCTTGCGCGGCAGATCAGGCGCACTCTTCATCGCGATATAAGCGTTCGTATTGGCAGGGTTACCAACCACCAGAACCTTGACGTCGCGACTGGCCACCGCATTCAGGGCCTTTCCCTGCTCCGTGAAAATGGCGCCATTGACAGCCAGCAATTCGGCGCGCTCCATACCCGGTCCGCGGGGCCGCGAACCAATCAGGAGAGCGTAATCGGCGTCTTTGAAGGCAGTCATCGGGTCAGCATGCGCCTGCATCCCGACCAGCAAAGGAAACGCACAGTCCTGCAGTTCCATCATCACACCCTGCAAAGCCGCCTGGGGCTTCTCCATAGGAACCTCCAGCAGTTGCAGAATGACGGGTTGGTCCTGGCCCAGCATCTCGCCAGAGGCGATGCGGAACAGGATGGCGTAACCTATTTGACCTGCTGCGCCGGTAACGGCGACGCGGACGGGCTTTTTGCTCATGGTGAGACTCCAGAGTTGTTGTGAAACCGGGTTCCGGGTAGCTCAAACGGGATGCTGAACCCCACAGAATGCGTTGTTAGTTTACTCTGGAAAGTTCCAAATTCGAAATTTGTCTTATGTCTTATATAAGATAAGATGCGACTCGAACGCATCAAGCCGTAAGAGGTTGCACTCCCATGATCACATCACCGCTCCCGCCTGGCGAAACGAGCCCCGCTGCAAACGACAACGGGTCCGCCATAACGCCTTCTTTCAGTCCGCTCTACCAGCAAATCAAAGGCATGATTCTCAACAGCCTGCGACTTGGTGAATGGAAGCCAGGCGAGGCCATTCCCAGTGAAATGGACCTGGCAACGCGCTTTCGCGTCAGTCAGGGCACGGTACGAAAGGCCATTGACGATCTGGCGTCTGAACATTTGCTGGTGCGACGGCAGGGGAAAGGAACGTTTGTCGCCACCCATGCAGAGCAGCAAGTGCAGTTTCGCTTTTTGAAACTGGTACCCAACAACGGCAATCCAGGCAGTGAAGGTCCAGCCTATCGAGACATCGTGCAATGCCGTCGCAGCAGCGCCAGCGCAGACATTGCACGGGCACTGGCCTTGCGTACCGGTGACGCCGTGCTGCAGGCACGCCGTGTCCTTAGTTTTCTCGACACGCCCGCGATTCTCGAAGACATCTGGTTACCAGCCGCTCCGTTCAAAGGTCTGACCGCCGAGCGACTGACGAATCACCAGGGTCCAATGTACGCCCTGTTTGAGACAGAATTTAACGTGCGTATGGTTCGTGCGGAAGAGAAGATACGGGCCGAACCGGCCACGCAAGGACACGCCGACCTGCTGAAAATCGCTCCGGGCACGCCCTTGCTCAGTGTCGAACGCGTTGCCTACACGTACAAGGATGTGCCAATGGAACTGCGGCGCGGCTACTATCGCACTGACACTCACTACTATCACAACCGATTAAGCTGAGTGTGCCAAGGGCTTGCGTGCCTGCCCTAGAATTTCAAAGCAAACGATGAGTGACTGCAACGCAGCGCTCACCCGCAACAAGGAAGAACAAAGCATGTCTGAATCAGCACCAAGCAGCGCAGAAAAACGGCCCGAATTTCGCAATATTCATGCTTTCAGAGACCTGCCGGGCTACCGATGGCCACCGGCTGCCGTCGTATCCGGCATGCATCGTGCCAGCGGACTGATGATGTTTTTGCTGCTGCCCTTCATCATCTGGATGTTCGACACTTCGATTTCGTCCGAGATTTCTTTTGCAAGATTCAGGTCCGCCTTCAATCTCGGCATGCTGGGCTTGCCAGGCCTGATATGGAAATTGGTGGCACTGGCGCTGATATGGGCCTATTTGCATCACTTCCTGGCGGGTCTGCGCCACCTCTGGATGGACGCCAGCCACGCTGCCGTCAGCAAAGAATTTGGCAAATCGTCGGCGCTCATCGTCATGTCAATGAGTGTCGGTCTGACACTTGTGCTGGGCGCAAAGCTGTTTGGCATCTATTAAGGAAATCATCATGTCGGTTAATTTCGGCTCCAAACGGCTCGTTGTAGGTGCACATTACGGTCTGCGCGACTGGCTGGCCCAGCGTGTGACGGCCGCAGTCATGGCCCTGTTTACGCTGCTCGTTCTGGCCCAGTTCATCTTCAGCAAGGGCCCCATCGGCTATGACCAGTGGGCAGGCATCTTTTCGCCGCAATGGATGAAGGCACTGACGTTCAGCGTCATCGTCGCCCTCGCATTTCACGCCTGGGTCGGTATGCGCGAAATCTGGATGGATTACGTCAAGCCCGTCGGTCTGCGACTTTTCCTGCAGGCATTTACCCTGCTCTGGCTTGTTTCCTGTAGCGGATGGGCCATACAGGTTCTGTGGCGCCTGTGAGTCCACGCCCAGTGACACCGTCCCGGACGCAACTGCCCCTCTGACATCAATTTCAAACCCATCATGACCGTTACATCCAAACTCCCGAGACGCCAATTTGACGTCGTCATCGTCGGCGCCGGCGGCTCAGGCATGCGCGCATCGCTGCAACTGGCCCGAGCCGGTCTGAAAGTCGCAGTGCTATCGAAAGTCTTCCCGACGCGCTCCCACACGGTCGCCGCGCAAGGCGGCATCGGGGCCTCCCTGGGCAATAT
>QYPX01000012.1 GCA_007280205.1 Comamonadaceae bacterium | reverse complement strand
TGGCAGCTGCGTTCAAGCGCCAGGTCATTGCCGAAGGCGTGGAGACCGTCGCGCACGGCACTTTGCTGCTGCAGCTGGGCTGCGAGTTGGCACAGGGCTACGGCATTGCCCAGCCCATGTCAGCCCAACAGATGCCTGCGTGGTCAACTGCCTGGCGGCCAGATGCGGCCTGGCGAGATTTCTGTCGAACGCCGACAAGAAATCGTGCGGCGAGGAGGACTGCATGACCTTCAAATCAAAAAACCATCTGACAGGCCGAACCTATGCGATGGTCCTGGCGGGAGGACGTGGCCGTCGGCTACACCAGTTGACTGACTGGCGCGTCAAACCAGCGCTGCCTTTTGCCGGACACCTGAGCGTCATCGACTTTACGCTGAGCAATTGCGTGAACTCCGGCGTTCGCCATATTGCCGTACTAACGCAGTACAAGGCACAAAGCCTGATCCGCCACATTGAACATGGCTGGGGTTTTCTCGCAGCCAGCCTGGGTGAATACGTGGATGTGGTACCGGCGCAGCAGCAGCACGGTGAGTCCTGGTACAGCGGAACGGCCAATGCGGTCTATCAAAACATGGCCTTCATTGACGAGGCGAAACCGGCCCTCGTGCTGGTGCTCGGCGGCGACCACATTTACAAGATGGATTACTCGATCATGCTGGCCGAACATGTGGCGCGTGGCGCCGAAATGACCATCGCCTGCCTTGAAGTTCCGGCGGCGCAAGCGAGCGAATTTGGCGTGATGTCAGTCGATGCCGAGCAGCGCATCGTCGCCTTCGCAGAAAAGCCCATGCACCCGATGGCACTGCCGCAACACCCAAGCCATGTGCTGGCAAGCATGGGAATCTACGTCTTTGACGTTGACCTGCTGCTGGCCGCACTCGAGCGGGACGCGACCGATCCGACTTCACACCATGACTTCGGCAGGGACATCATCCCCTCGCTGCTGGCGCGCCATCGCGTATTTGCCCACAGGTTTGAGGAGAGTTGCATCAACATGGTCGACACGACACCTTACTGGCGCGACATCGGAACGGTGGACACCTACTGGGAGGCCAACATGGACCTCACATCGGTGGTACCTGAACTCAACCTGTACGACGACGAATGGCCTATTCTGAGCCTGCAGCGGCAACTCACGCCGGCCAAATTTGTGTTTGAGGAGGCCCAGCGCAGCGGGGTAGCCTACAACTCGCTGGTATCAAGCGGTTGTATCGTCAGCGGGGCCCAAGTGCGGCATTCGATCCTGTTTTCCAAAGTGCGAGTCGGCGAAGGCAGTGTGATTGATGACTCTTTGGTGTTGCCGGCTGTAACCATCGGCAAAGGGGTAACACTGCGGCGCACCATCATCGACAACTACTGCCATTTACCGGACGGTTTTAGCGCCGGCCTGGACGCCGCGCATGACAGGGCTCGCGGCTTTCATGTCACTGAACGCGGCGTGACCCTGGTCACGCCTGAGATGATTGGGCAAAGAATTCACCGGCAGATAGAAAAGCCCGGCACTTGAAGTTCGGCATCAGCGCTTCTCGCGCTCCCGCTGCACGTGGATCTCTGAACTGCGGCCTGCCTCCCGCTCGGCAGCGGCCAACTGTTCGATCAGACGTCGATCCAGCAGGGTGCCCCGTGACAAGAGCAGGAAGCCATCGCGATGCAGCACATCTCGCGCCAGCCGCATACCCTCCTGCAGATGGCCGGCGCTGAGGCGGATCTCACCGATGTCGTGACTTTCGTCGAAGTCGAGCAATGGCTCGAGCCGGTCGATCACGGCCGGGTCGTAGCGATGACCGCGACCTTCAAGCAGACAGCGGTGGGCCTCTTTCCTCGACAAGGCGGCACTGGTCAGCGTGCCGCTGCGATAGTCGTCGTGGTCGCTGACGGCGCAGATGATGCGTGCGCCCAGGGGAATCTCGAAACCGCTACGGCCTTCCGGAAAGCCTGAACCGTCGAAGTGTTCGTGGTGGCAGCGGACAATCGCGGCAATGCCGGCCAGCGGCCCGATTTTTCCCAGGGCATCTGCGGCGAGTCCCGGGTGTCGTCGGTACAGGCCCGCTTGATCCGCATTCATCAGCGGGACCGGCTTGCGCAGCAACTCGTCAGGAAAGCCGATCTTTCCAATATCGTGCAGCAAGGCGGCAACAAAGACATCCTGAATCTCCGCCGGCCCCATGTCCAAATCGGTGGCCACCTGGCGCGCCAGATCCGCGACCCGGCGCGAATGTTCGCCGATCGAGGCGCCGCGCAATTCGACCAGCGCGGCGATCGCCATCAAGGTACCGAAGTAGGTCTTCTTCAGGGCGGCATGAGCGGTCTCGGTTTTCTCCAGCGACTGATTGAGCGCCTGGGTGCGTTCGGCCACCAGAACTTCAAGTCTGGCATTCTGGTCAGCCAGTTCGTCACGGGCCTGCTTCAACTCTAGCTGGGTGCGAACGCGCGCCAGCACCACCGCCGGCTTGATCGGCTTGGTGATGTAGTCGACTGCGCCCAGGTCGAAACCGCGCTGTTCATCCTCCTCGGTAACCAGCGCGGTGATGAAGATCACCGGAATGTCGGCCGATGCCGGCGTTTGCCTGAGCTGGGCCAGAACGGCATAACCATCCATCTCCGGCATCATGACGTCGAGCAAAATGAGATCGGGATGCGGCGTCTTGGCCGCGGCGCGCAAGGCCTGCTGCCCGGACCGTGCTGCCCGCACCAGATAGTGCGGCTGTAACAAGGCGCTCAACACGGCCAGATTTTCCGGCTGATCATCAACAATCAGCAGTGTGGCCTTGACATCAGTGCTCATGGGGCGGCTCCTTCGCAACCTTGGTCTGCAGATTCTCCAGCAGCAGGCACGCTCGGTCAAATTCGAAAGCGTCAATCAGGCTGAACAAGGCGTCCACGCCATCGCCCAGCCAGGGCCGCAGCTCGGCCTCGGCGCCTGCGAGCACGGTCGCAGCGCGTGTGTCGTAGGCGCCCAGCAGCCGTTCCAGGGTCTGCAAGGTCGCGCGCGAATGGGCTGGCAACGGTCCCTTGGCGCTTGCCGCCGCGCTCACCGGTAGCGACGCCGCCACGGAAGAAGCTTGATAAGCAGCAGGCGCGACCGGCAAGGCCGACGCCTCCGCCTTCAATTCGAGTTCCAGCCAGAAGCAGCTGCCCCGGCCCGGCTCGCTCGTCAGATCGACTTCAGCGCCTAGCAGATGCGCCAATTCCCGCGCCAGGGCGAGGCCCAGGCCGATCCCCTCGAACTTGCGGGCGGCGCCGTCGTCGGCCTGCATGAAAGGTTGAAACAGTCGAGCCTGGACGCTCTGGGGGATCCCGATGCCGGTATCGCTGACGCTGATACGCCAGCGCGGCGCAGCGTCGTCCTCGGCCGCGCGCCTTGCCGCAGACAGCCGGATCGATCCGCTGGAAGTGAATTTGACGGCGTTGCCGATCAGCTGCTGCAGAATACGTTCAATGACTTTGGCATCGCCCCGCAAGCAGCCCGGCAGCCCAGGGTCGATCTCGACACCGGTTTGCAGGCCCTTCGCCTTCGCCGCCGCGAAACCGGCCGCACTGCATTGGCCAAGCAGTGCGGCCAGGTCGAAGGCGGCCAGATCGGCGTCATCCTCGCTGCCGCGTTCCAGCCGGGCATAGTCGATGATGCCGTTGAGCAGCAACAACAGGCGCTCGCTGGCCCTGACGACCTTGCCCGCCAGAACCTGCTGCTGCGTCGGCAAACCCTGATCCTGCAGCAGACGCGAGAAGCCGAGCACGGCGTTCATCGGCGTGCGCAGTTCGTGGCTCATGGTGCCGAGAAAGCGGGTCTTGGCGCGGTTGGCGGCCTGCGCGGCATCGCGCGCGGCGCGCAAGTCGCTGGCCACTTCTTCCAGCTCGGCCGTGCGCAGGCGAACCAGATGTTCCAGATTCTCACTGTGGTGCTGGATCGCCGCCCGGCTGGCAGCCAGATCGTCGTTGGCGAGCAGGAGCTCGCGGTTCTGTCGCGTATGCATCGTGTAGATACCGACCAGCGCCTGCGACAGCGCCGCCGCCGACGGCTGCAGTTCATCGCCGCGGGCCGCCGCATAGGCTTGCGCGGCCGGCAGGCCGCTTGCCAGGGCGCGAAACTGGCGCGCCATGGCCTGGTCTTCGCCAAGGATGTGCAGGACCAGCCAGCTCGCCAGAAACGACAGCAGCCGGTCGCCTGTCACGTCAAGGCCCTGACTCAAGGATCCCGCCATCCGGGCCACCTGCTCGGCAAAGCCGGCGTGCGTGGCGTGATGGTGTTCGCGCGCCCGCGCATCCATGCCCGCGCTCGCCATCATTTCCTCTTCGGTGCGGAAGTGGACCGCGGCATAGCTAACCAGGCCGTCGAGCAGTGGGCCGACGACTTGCATCGCGTCCTGGCTGGAGCGCGCCAGGACGGGCGCGGCACGGTTGAGCATGTCCACCAGCTCTCTATGCTGGCTGTCGATGACCTCGACGCCGGTGTTCAACTCCTCGCTCCAGAGCATGAAGCTCATGGCGCCTCTCCCCTTTGCGTCAGCTTGCGCAGCGTCGCCAGAGCGCCGGGGAAATTGAAGTCGGCAATCTGTCGCCCGAGTTGCGTCGCAGCCAGCCCTAGCGTTGCCTGCAGCAGCTGTCGATTGCCATCGAACAGATCGCCCGCAGCCGTATCGTCACTGGCCAGCATGGGATCGAGTTGCGCGAGCAGCAACTGCACCCGGCCCGGATCGGGGGCCACCTCGGCGCCGCTGGCCGCTTCGGGCAACTCGGCGAGCACCGAGTTCAGTGCGTCCTGTTCCTTGCGCAGGGTTTCCAGCAGACCGGGCAGGCTTGCCGCGTCATCGCCGCGGATGGCCTGTTCCAAAGCCAGCACGGCCACCTGAATGCCTTTGGCCCCGAGCGTCCCGGCCACGCCTTTGAGCGCATGGGTGCGTTGTCTGGCGACATCGGTCTGGGCCATCGCAAGCGCGTCACGCAACTGGCGCACGTCGTCGTCATGGTTGGCGGCGAACTGCCGCAACAGACCGACATAGGCAGGCAAGTCGCCGCGCAGTGCCGCCAGCCCCCGCACCGTATCGAGTCCCGAGAAATCGGCCAGCGCTTGCGGCAGTGCTGCCGCGACATGACCCGGACTGACGGGCTGCTGCACCAGGCTGGCGCCCCTTGCGTGCGCTTGCGGCAACCACTTCAGCAGGGTCGCGTAGAGCGTGGCCGGATCAACCGGCTTGGCAATGAAGTCCTTCATTCCTGCCGCCTCGCAAGCGCGGCGGTCTTCTTCAAAAACGTTGGCGGTCATGGCCAGGATCGGAGTTCCGTCGCGGCCCGGCAAGGCGTGAATGGCGCGCGTCGCCTCGATGCCGTTCATGACGGGCATCTGCACGTCCATCAGGATCAGGTCGTAGTGGCGCGCCTGCGCCAGTTCCAGCGCTTCGCGGCCATCTGCGGCCGCGTCTACGGTGAGTCCGACTGCCTTGAGCAATTCCAGTGCCACTTCGCGATTGATCGGGTGGTCCTCCGCCAGCAACAGCCTGACCTTGCCGTCATACTCCCGCAAGCGCGCTTCGGCGCCCGCCGCTTCTGCGGGAACGGCCTGCGAGGGGATGATGCCATGGCCGCGCTGCAGGCGAACGGTGAACCAGAAGGTGCTGCCCTCCCCCTGCGTGCTGGCAACTCCGGCTTCGCCGCCCATCAGTTGCGCGAACCGGCGGGTGATCGCAAGCCCCAAGCCGGTGCCGCCGTACTTGCGCGTGGTCGAACTATCCGCTTGCTCGAAGTCCTGGAACAGCCGTGCTGTCTTGTCTGCGGCAATGCCGATCCCGGTGTCCTGCACTTCGAGACGCACCAGCAAGTCGTCGCCGCTGTCGTGCAGCAGCCTGGCGCGCAGTGCGATCGAACCCTGCTCGGTGAACTTGACGGCGTTACCGGCGTAATTGAGCAGCGCCTGACGCAAACGCGTCGGGTCGCCGCGCAGCCACAGGGGCACGCCACCGTAGTCGATTTCGACGCGCAGTCCCTTGGCCTGCGCTGACTGGCCAATGATCGAAGCAACGCTGTCGAGGACCGCCGATAGCGGGAAATCGGTGCTTACCAATTGGAAGCGGCCGGCCTCGATCTTGGACAGGTCCAGAATGTCGTTGATGATGCCCAGCAAGTGACGACCGGCGCCGTCGATCTTGTCCAGCCGCGCGGCCTGCTCGGGCGTTGCGCCGCCCCGCCGCAACAGGTGGGTGAGGCCGATGATGGCATTCATCGGCGTGCGTATCTCGTGACTCATGTTGGCGATGAAACTGCTCTTGGCCAGGTTGGCCGCTTGCGCCCGTTGTTGTGCTGCGTTGAGCTCCCTGGTACGTTGCTCCACCATCACTTCCAGGTTTTGTCGATAATCGTCGAGTTCGAGCCCGAGGCGCTTCTTTTCGGAGATGTCCTCCTGCACCGACACATAGTGGCTGATGGTCCCGTCTGGCTGGCGCAGCGGGGTAATGATGGCAAATTCGATGTACTCGCTGCCGTCCTTGCGCCGGTTGTAGAACTCGCCTTTCCACGGGGTGCCCTGGCACAGCGCCGCCCACATCTCGCGGTAGGACTGCGCCGGTGTCCTGCCCGAGTGCAGAATGCGCGGGTTCTTGCCGATCACTTCTTCCTCCCGGTAGCCGGTGGCCTGCACGAAGGCCTGGTTCACATACTCGATCTCGGCCCTGGTATTGGTGATGATGATGCTTTCCGGGCTCTGTTCAACGGCCAGTGCCAGTTTGCGCACCGAAGCTTCCGCCAGAATGCGCCCAGTGATGTCGGTATGGGCCACCACCGCACCGCCACCTTCGGCCTCCAGCGGTGCCACGCTCATGGCGAACCAGCGATGCTGCTGCGGCGAATGGCAGGCGTACTCCAGGTGAAACACCGCCAGGCGACCGTCGAGCACCGCCTGGATGCCCTCGCAGGCGCTCGCCGCCTCATCCGACGCGGGGCCAGTGCTGGTTCGACACAGTGCCAGGTAATTTTCGCCGACACCGGTATGCGGCACCGGCTGGTCCGGCACCCTACCGTTATCCAGCGCAAACGCTCGCCAGGGCTTGTTCACTGACGTAATCACGCCGCTGCGGTCGAGTACCGCGATTTCGGCGACCACCGAATCGAGAATGGCGCGGCCGAAGGCCTCGCTGTCGCGCAGCGCCGCCTGATCCCGCCTCTGATCTTCGAGCAGGCTCAGCAGGACGCGACGGGATTGCTCAACCGCCGTCACCATTCTCTTGCGCTCGCTCACATCGTGAACGATTGCCTGCATGTGTGGCTTGCCTCCCAGATCCACCCGATTGAGAGAGACCTCGGCGGCAAAAGGTGTTCCATCCGCCCGGCAGTGTTCCCAGTCGAAAGCCTGTGGTCCTGCGGTGAACGCAAGAGTGATCTTCTCTATCGCCTCTTCCTCGGACGACCGCCCATCGGGCTGCCTTGGCGGTGAGAACCTGCTCGGATGGGAGCCGATGATCTGCTCCCGGGTGCAGCCAAAAACAGTGGTGGCTGCTGCATTGCAGTCAATCCAGCGATCGTCGGCAAACAACAGGTGGGCCTCGGTCGAGGACTCGAACAAGGTGCGAAATTTCAGCTCGCTCTCGCGCAGCGCTGCGGTCGCCGTCTCGACTTTGCCGCGTGCGGCGACGGCGTCTGCCATCAGGTTCTGCGCCGCCAGCCGGGCCTTGCGCTGGACCTCCAGGGCGGCCGCCTGATCCCGGGTCTGTTGGCCCAGGCGCTCGTGTTCAGCGGCTTCAGCACGCTTGCGCTCGGTGATGTCGCGCATGAATGCGCTGAAGAAGACGCGTCCACCGGTCTGCCATGTTGCCAGCGATAGCTCGAGCGGAAATTCGCTCCCGTCCCGACGCAGCCCGGCGAACTCAATCAGCTGTCCGGCAAGTTTGGGTTCAGCGCCCGCTGCTATCCGGGTCATGCCCGCCGCATGCCGGTCGCGGTACCTTTGCGGCATCAGCAGAGTCAATGGCCGCATACTGACTTCGGCCTCTGCGTAGCCGAACATGCGCTCGGCGCTGCGGTTCCATTCCACGATGTTCCCTGCGCCGTCGCTGATGACAATGGCATCCGAGGCTGACCTGGTCACCTCCCGGAACCGTACTGCTTCCTCGCGCAACCGGCTTTCGGCGAAGGCGCGCGCGAGGGCGGCGCGGTTCGATGTCAGCATCGCTAGGGTGAGGACGAGCAGGCTGAGAACCATGCCAGCCCAGATCACCGAGTAAGCGAAGTTCACCGCGCTTTGATAGGCCAAACGGGATTCGCCGACCATTTGCTGCAGACCAAACTCCAGCTGCTCGATTTCCTCACGGAAAGCGCCGGTCAGTTGGGTTCCGTGGCGGATCAGGTCGGGGTCAACGCCGGGCTTTGTTTGCCGCGCTGCCACCACGCGGCCAAACCACTGCAGCGAATCCGCCGCCAGCGCCTCGACCCGGGCCAGTTGGACCCATTGAGCCTGCTGCAGCGGGCCGGTGAGTCCTATTTGGCGCAGCGCCTGCAAGGCATTCTGTGCAACGCTTACGGAGGAATGCTGTCGTGTCAGTATCGCTGCGTCGCCGGTGAGGACAAAGCCACGCGTGCTGCTTTGGGCATCGAGTACATGGCCGTCAAGGTTCCTGGCTGCACGCAGCACCGCATCGATCTGCCCCGAGTCTTCGTTGATGCGGATCAGCAGATTCTGGGTCCGCACCGTGGTGAGCCCCACCATCACCAGCAAGCCCAGTCCGACGCCATACGCGATCGTGTTGGCGCCGCTCAGGGCCCAGTCGGCTGGCGATCTCTGCCATGCGGCCACAGCAACTGCGGCCCCCATAACTGCAAACAGGATCGCGGTGTGAACCGCCATGACGGTCTTGCCCCACCAGCCGAAAGCCCCGAGGACGGGCGTGAAGTAAGTGAGGAAGGCTGCCAGCGCCAGGATCGTTACCAGCGCGTCAGGAAGCATCGAAACCAACAGCGTGGCCGTGGTCTTGTGCCGGAACTGGGCCATCGATGATCCGGCCGCCAGCAGCAGGAAGCACAACGCGGTCTCCGGGGCCATCCGGCCCGGATTCGACGTGGCCACGGCGCCGGCGGGTTCGGGGAACAGCCACTGGTCGAAGCCGGGATTCCAGTTGAAAAGATATTCAGCCAGTGTCAGCAGACCGATCAGGCCGACCAGCCAGCGACACCCGCGAGCCAGGCGGAACAGCTGGATCGAGAGTCCTGGGCGTAGCCATGCCGCCGGCAGTTCGGGAAGTAGCAGTGCGATCCCAATCAGGATGAAGGCGAGCGCCGTATTCGGCTTCATCGTGACCCAGGCCGGCAGGATGCTCTTCAGCACGGCAATATCCAAGGCCCAGCCGGCCAGGACCACGACTCCCGCAAGCACTGCGGCAGCGCTCGCCGCCGACACCACAATGTTCGGCATCGTCGATGGCTGACTGTCGCGCATGGTTGTCACGGGATTCAAAGCTGATCCTTCGGTGGTGCGTCGGCGAAGTCCACGTCGTAGGGTGCCGCCTGCCCGAGTTGCCGCGACAAGGCATTCACCTGCTGTTTGAGACCGATCATCACCAGCTCGCGATCGACGCCGGCAGTGTCGAAGATCCTCAGTTCGGCGCTCTGTTGGCGCAGTGTCTCCTCGGCCCGCTTGCGCTCGGTGACGTCTATGGTGTAACCCGCCAACAGGCTTCTACCTTCCAGGGCAATCGGAAACTTGATCGTCGTGTAGCTTCGACCATTGAGTTCCTCCTCCAGAGTGACCGCCTCACCTTTGCTCACCACAGACCAGTCATCGGCGCTGATCTTCGCGGCCAATTCGGGCGCAAACAATTCCGCCATGGTCTTGCCCACCATGTCAGCGCCTGGAATTCCGATCATTTGTTGAAAATTGTCGCTGGCGCGCAGCACGCGGGATTCGGTGGAGCTCACCTCCTTGATGTAGACGTAGACCGGTGTCAGGCGCAAAAAGGTGGCGAATATCTTTTCGCTTTCCTGCTGCGCATCCTGCGCGTGCCTGCGCTCAAGCGTGGAGACCGCGTGCAGGCATTGCAGTTCCCTGGTCCGCTCACGCAGCGCCTCCTCGGTCTGCTTCCTCTCGGATTGAAGTCGTGTCTTGCCGAAGACCAGACCAATGATTCCGATGATCCATATCGCGCCGTAGCCCAGGCCATGCGCGATCTGATCCGATCGCAGCCTCTCGCGATAGGAAGTCCAGGGCACGGAAACGCTGATGCCTCCCCGGACATCGCCGACCTTGTAGCCCTGCCTGGCATGACACTTCAAACATCCCTCCTCGACGAACAAGGGGCGCATGAAGCGGTAGTAAGTTTCGTCGCCCACTTGCTCGATGGCCGACACTTCCTTCTCCCCCCGCTCGAAGGCTCGCAATGCGCGTTTCTCCCACTCGTCCGCAGCGTTTTCAGGCCGGATCGGATTCAGGCTGGTAATGTGCCCCTTGGGGCCGGCGTCGTTTTTCCCCAATTCATAGATTTGGCGCATCATGTAGGCAGGATTCATCAGGGTCAGTTTTTTGCCGGAAGGCGTGCTGATGTCTCGTTCCGGAATGTCGGACAAATAGGGACTGGGCGGCGTCTCGGGCGTCATCTGGACATAGACGCCCCCGTGGCCGGAGCTCCAACGGCGAAAGATCAAGTTCTTGCTGAAACTTTCGTCGGCAAAGGCTCGCGCGACCCCCACCGTCGCCGTGTAGGATCGCCAGTAGCTCCAGGCGGCGAATCCGGCAATGACAAGGGACCAAAAGACAATCAATACCAAGAATAACTTGTCGAGTTGGCGACGCGGTACGTCCTGATCGAGTGCGTTCACTTTGGCGTCTCCGCATCCGCCGCACTCGCATAACGCGCCTGCTGGCCCGACTCGGCCAGCAGGCTGTTGACCTCCTGCTTCATGGCCAGGATGCGACCCTCGCGGCCGAGCGTCAGCTGTTGCCAGCGGTGCAGTTCGTCGAGTTGCTTCGACAGCGTCGCGGTCATCGTCTCTGCCCGGGTGCGCGCGCTGACCGCGTCTTCCATCAGGTGCAGCGCCGCCAGGCCGGCCCGGCGCTCGGCTTCGAGGGCGGCGGCCTGCTCACTGATCCGCCGGTTTTCGCTTTCATAGCTGCGGGCCTCGGCCTGCTTGCGCTCGGTGATATCCTGAATGAAACCGGACACTTTGCGGCGCGCAAGGTCGGTCCTGCCAACGGCGTGAACGTAGCGAAGATTGCCTTTCGCCGTGACAATTTCCAACTCCAGATCAAACGGCTCGCCCTGCTCGAGCGCGCGCTGCACGGCCTGTTCAATAATCGGCCGGGAATCGGGGGTGTAGAAATTGATGCTCTGGCTCACCGTCGGATGGAGGGTGAAATCCAGTTCGTGGATGTCGTACACCGCTTTGGTCCAGGTTTGCTGCCCGGTCTCTACATCAAATTCCCAGCCGCCGACTCTTCCCAACTCCTCGGCCCGGGCAAGCAGGTCTTGTGTTCCTTGCAACGCCTGCGCCGCCAGCTGGCGCTCGACCTCGCCGCTGGCCACGACGCGTGCATAGGCCCGCTGCCGCCGCTGGTTCAGGAAAAGGCCGACGCTGGCAATGAAAGCGAGCAGCCCGAACAACGCCGCTTTTTCGTAAGCGTCCCTGCGCCAGACGGCAAAGATGGCCGGCAAATCGCGCGCGACGGACACCAGCAGGGTTTTGTCCATCAGTAGGTCCGCAAGCTGGATGGTGCGCAGGGCCATCATGCGTTCATCGCCGGTGATATAGGCAATCCCCGTCAGCAGCGTCTCTTGCTGCCCGCTGTCGCGGTGACGGGTAAAGAAACTGCCGGGTTGCGCGAGATCCGCCCCTTGCCTGCCGGCTTGCTCGGGCACGGTCGCAAACAGCCTGCCGTCGGAATGCGTGATGGAAACCCGCATATCGGGCGCATAGATAACCGAATGCAGCAGGGTCTTGAAATAGTCGGGGTCGACGCTGACCCCGACCATTCCAATCACCCGGCCCCGGTCATCGGCAATCAGTTTCACCGCCGTCATGGCGAAAGCGCCGAGCGCCGTGGTGTAAGGCGCCGAAAGGTGAAGTACGGCCGGGTTGCGGCTTTGCAGGGCGGCCTTGACATAATCCCGCTCGCGGAAATTCCGCCCGATAAGCTCCTTGCGGTTGCTGGCGATCACGGTGGCGTCGGCGTCGTAGACGAGCAGGGTGCGCACCCCCGGCATGACTTCGACCAGGGCCTGCAGGCGGTCATTGATCAGGCCGGTACTGTCCTTTTGCCTTTTCAGCAGGGGCAAATCCCTGCGGATCGACTCCAGCGCGCGATTGGTCGCAAACAACTGACGCCTGATATTTTCATCAATCATGCTGGCCCGACGGGACAGGCGCTCGCGCTCCTCGCCTTCCAACTCCTGGCGGTCGTGATACAGACTCCAGCCGATGCCGCCGCCAAGCATCAGCAGGGCCGCCGCGACCAATAGCCATTCCCGCACCCATCGGGCCGCAAGGCGGTCGTTCGACGGGCGCGTGCTCAAGGGTGGCTTGCTCTTGCGTGAATTCATGGCTGGTGTTCTGCTGCGTTGTCCGGCGTCGGCCGTCAGTCGGTTTCGCGGTAGCGCGTGGCCACAGCGGTGAATTCGGCAAAGCTCGCAAGAAACGCCTCAACCACATCGGGATCGAAGTGCCTGCCGGCCTCGGCAGCGATCAGGTCGCGCGCCTGCTCAAAGCTCATCGCCGGCTTGTAGACCCGTTTGGTGATCAGCGCGTCGAAAACGTCGGCCACCGCCATCAATCGTGCGGCGATCGGGATGGCGTCACCCGCGAGACCGTCCGGATAGCCGCTGCCATCCCACTTTTCGTGATGCCAGTGCGCAATTTCCTTGGCCAGGATGAGAAAGGCGACGGGTCGCTCGACATCGGTCTCGGCCTGTTCGATGGCCTCGCAACCGAGCCTGGCGTGGGTCTTCATGATTTCCCATTCGGCCGGCGTCAGCGCTCCGGGCTTGCGCAGGATGGCGTCGGGTATACCTACCTTGCCGATGTCGTGCAGCGGCGCCGACTTGCGCAGCAGTTCAATGTTGCGCGGATCGAGAAAAGCCGCAAAGCGCTTGTGCGTTCGCAGCTTCAAGGCCAGTATATGGACATAGCTCTGTGTCCGGTTGATGTGATTGCCGGTCTCGGGGTCGCGCGTTTCCGCCAGATGGGCCAGTGCCCGGATGCTGACGAATTGGGTCAAGTCGTTCTCGGCCATGCGCCGCGCGATCTCGGCTTCGAGGATCAGGTTCTGGTCTCTCAGCCAATCGCCTACCTGCTTGTTTTCCAGCTGAGTGCGCACTCTGGCGAGTACGACGGCCGGCTTGATCGGCTTGGTGATGTAGTCGGCGGCCCCGAGCGCCAGGCCATGTTCCTCATCGCCCTGGTCAGCCATGGCGGTCAGAAAGATCACCGGGATATTTGCGCCTGGCGGTGCTGCGTGAAGCCGGGAGAGCACCTCAAAGCCGTCCATGCCAGGCATCGCCAGGTCCAGCAACACCAGGTCAGGCCGCGGGTCGCTTGCCGCAGCATGGAGCGCGCTCGCGCCCGAACTGGCAGCGCGCACGTGATAGGTCGGTCGCAGCAGATGAGTCAGCAGCGAAAGATTGGCTGGTTCATCATCCACGATGAGGATAGTTGCTTGGGTCACGGAACGAGCGCCTCCGGGAAATGCTGGGGCCAAGTCCAAATGTCCATTCGCCTGCTGGGCTGCAAAGGGCATACCTCCTTGCTTGCCGACCGGAGGAGGGAAATCACGGTCAGAGCGAATCAGTCGGCACAGTGATGTCGCAAAAACCCCGATTTCATGTCATTCCATGCTAGCAGCGCCTGGCGGCGGCGATGCCCCAAACAGAGGCAGAAAGGTGCCTCAATTACCTGGTTGAAGGCCGCTTGCGGGTCCGTTCAGAGGCTGGTGCGCAGCGTCCAGATCTCCGGGAACAGCACCACGTCGAGCATCTTGCGCAGGTAGCTGACACCGCCGGTGCCGCCAGTGCCGCGCTTGAAACCAATCACCCGCTCCACCGTGGTCACATGGCGAAAGCGCCAGAGCCGAAAAGCGTCTTCAAGATCCGTCAGTTCCTCGCCCAGCTGGTACAGGTCCCAGTGCTCACGCGGCTTGCGGTACACCACCAGCCAGGCTTCTTCCACCGCCGGGCTGGCGCTGTAGGCCTGGCTCCAGTCGCGCTCGGTGGGACTCTCTGGCACGGCGATGCCGCGGCGCGCCAGCAGGCGCAGCGCCTGGTCGTACAGCGAGGGCGCCAGCAGGGCCGCTTGCACCTGCTCCAGCAGATCAGGCCGGTGCGCGTGCGGCTGCAGCATCGCGGCGTTCTTGTTGCCCAGCGCAAACTCGATGCAGCGGTACTGCGCACTCTGAAAGACGCTCGAACTGGCCAGGTAGGGACGAATCGCGCTGTACTCGGGCGGCGTCATGGTGGCCAGCACGTCCCAGGCGTGCACCAGTTGCTCCATGATCTTGCTGACG
>QYPX01000169.1 GCA_007280205.1 Comamonadaceae bacterium | reverse complement strand
TGTGTGTGCGTGGCACTGGATCCCGGATGTTGTAACCCCGGACTTGATCCGGGGACGGGATGACAACAGCTGGCCTCCCGGAGGGCTGTCAGTGCTGGCTTTCTGGAGGGCTGTCATTGCGGCCTTGAGCCGCAATCCAGTGTATGCGTGGCACTGGATCCCGGATGTTGTAACCCCGGACTTGATCCGGGGACGGGATGACACTTGCCGCTCCGGGATGACAGCACAAGCTCACCAATCGCCAACGCACTGGTCAGTCCTGGCGACTCGATGCCGAACAGGTTGACCAGGCCAGGTACGCCGTGCACCGCCTCGCCCTGAATCAGGAAGTCGCAGTCAGCCTGACCGGGCCCGTGAATCTTCGGGCGTATCCCGGCATAACCTGGAATCAGCGCGCCGTCTTCGAGTGCCGGCCAGTACTTGCGCACCTCGGCATAAAAGGCATCGCCGCGCGCCGCGTCGACTGTCAAATCCTCCGCCGAATCAACCCACTGCACGTCCGGACCGAACTTGGCCTGCCCGCCCAGATCCAGCGTCAGGTGTACGCCCAAACCGCCGACCTGCGGCACCGGGTAGATCAGGTGCGAAAACGGCGCGCGCCCGGCCAAGGTAAAGTAATTTCCCTTGGCAAACCAGCCGCGCGGCACATGCTGCGGTGCCAATCCCGTGAATCGTGCTGCCAGCGCTGGCGCCTGCAAACCAGCCGCATTGACCACCCTCTTTGCCAGCAACTGCGTGCCATCGGCGGCAGTCAGGCAAATACCTGTTGGCGTGCAGTCAGCCCGCTGCAGCGGTGAATTGAGGACCACCATGCCGCCGGCATTTTCTATATCGCCCTGCAGTGCCAGCATCAGGGCGTGGCTGTCAACAATGCCGGTGCTGGGTGAAAAGATGGCTGCGTCACAAACCAGCGCAGACTCCATGGCGCGCGCCTGTGCGGCGCTGAGCAGTTGCAAATCACTCACGCCATTGCGTTCGGCGCGCTCCTTGATGCCCTGCAGCTGCGCTACCTGCTCCGGTGATGTCGCCACCAACAGTTTGCCGCAACGCCGGTGGCCAATGCCTCGCTCAGCACAATAGTCGTACAGCAGTTGCTTGCCCTGCACGCACAACTTCGCTTTCAGGGAGTCTTTCGGGTAGTAGATGCCGGCATGGATGACTTCGCTGTTGCGTGAACTGGTTCCCGTGCCTATGGCCGAGGCTGCCTCCAGCACCATCACTTCATGCCCGCCCAGCGCCAGCGCACGCGCCACCGCCAGACCGACCACCCCGGCCCCGATCACCACGCATTCGACCTGATCCATGCTAAACCCTCCGTGCCAAGCTAACTCCACCCCACAAAGTCGACAGGGGAACTGCCCACATTCCATCACCCAGAGGCATGGTTTCTGTGCCGTCGTAAAACAGGATCCCCATCATGAACTGGTCTGCTGCAACACTCGCCAACTTTTTCAAGCCGCGCAGATCGCCAGGCTTCACGGTGGCGGCGGCCTTGACCTCGACACCGATCAATTGACCGGCAGCGTTTTCGATCACCACATCCACTTCAAACCCGTCTACATCGCGGTAGTAGAGCAGCCGGTAGTCGCCCTCGGACGTGCTACTGTGCTTGAGCAATTCCGCATAGACAAAAGTTTCAAGAACATTGCCGAATCGGCTGCGATCACGCTGCACTTCGGCCTCGCCCAGATCAAGCAAGCTGGCCAACAGACCGGCATCGATGAATTGCAACTTGGGCGATTTGACGACCCGTTTGAGCCTGTTTCTGGCCCAGCCCTCAACGCGTCTGAGAAGGTACATCTGCTCGAACACGCCAACATATCGGGCTGCCGTCTTGCTGTCCAGCCCCACCTGGCCACCGAGCTGGGTGTAGTTGCACATCTGGCCCGAAACCTGCGCCAGGCTGCGCAAGAAGCGGGGCAACTGATCAAGCTTGTCGATGCTGGCCACGTCACGCACATCACGCGCAATGAGTGCCTCCAGATACTGGCGCGCCCAGACAGTGCGCCGGCGTGCGCTCGTGCGCGAAATCGCTTCCGGGTAACCACCCTGCAAGACAACTTCAACCAGCGCCTGCCCCACAACGGGCACAGCTACTTTGAGCAGACTGCCGGCGAAAGCCGCATCGATCCAGTTCGCGCTGCTGCCCTTGATTTCGCTTTGCGACAAGGGCAACAAAGCGAGCGTCTCCATCCGCCCGGCCAGAGAATCCGCCAGCGCCGGCAGAGTCATCAAATTGGCCGAGCCGGTCAGCAAGAAGCGCCCGGCTCGCCGGTCTTCATCGACACTCTTCTTGATGGCCAGCAACAGTTGCGGCGCGCGCTGAATCTCGTCGATGACGGCTCGGTCCAAACTGCGAACCATGCCAACCGGATCATCCCGGGCTGAAAGCAGCGTCAACTCATCGTCCAAGGTCAGATAGCGCATCCCTCGCGTTGCCATCTGTCGCACCAGTGTGGTTTTGCCTGCCTGGCGCGGCCCGGCAAGCAGCACAACGGGCGTGTCGGTCAACGCTTCTGCGACGCGCGCCTGAATCAAGCGGGGATAGAAAGGAGCTGCATCCATAGCCCCATCTTACCGGGAAATATGGAGTAACACACCGATTAATCAGGAATGAAAGCTTGATTTTTTTGGAGCGCTTTCAGACCATGCCGCTCCTGTCGTCAAAAAAATAGGGACTTGGCATTTCTGTCAAGTCCCATTCTTATCACCAATTGATGGTGGGCAGTGCAAGTTTCGAACTTGCGACCCCTGCAGTGTGAATGCAGTGCTCTACCCCTGAGCTAACCGCCCTGAATTCGTTTCAGGAGAGGGTCGAATTATGCCTCAATTTCAGGCCATCAGGCGCCACACGGTCTTGCCGCCACTGGCCTTGTCGAGCTCGGCCAGCACCTGCTCATGCGCGGCCATCTCCTGCTCATTGGCGCTGAGCACCGGCAACTTGAAGACACTCAAATCGATCGTCTGTACGTGCTGGCCATCACCATGCGAAGAGCCGGTATCGATCAGCAAGGCTTCTTGACCGCGCGTCATGTTGATGTACACATCGGCCAGCAGTTCGGCATCCAGCAGGGCGCCGTGCAGTGTGCGTCCGGAATTGTCGACACCCAGGCGGCCGCACAAAGCGTCCAGCGAGTTGCGTTTGCCTGGGAACATCTCCTTGGCCAAGGCCAGCGTATCGGTCACGCTGAGCACGACTTCGCGCAGCGGCGCGCGCCCTAGCAATGCCAGTTCCTTGTTCAGAAAACCCATATCGAAGGGGGCGTTGTGAATGATGATTTCAGCCCCCTGCAGGTAGGCCAGCAGATCATCTGCCACGGCTTCAAAAACCGGTTTGTCACGCAGGAACTCGCTGGTCAGCCCGTGCACTTTGAGCGCCTCTTCGTGACTGTCACGCCCCGGATTGAGGTAAAAATGCTTGTTGTTGCCGGTCAGTTTGCGGTTGAGCAGTTCGACACAGCCAATCTCGATGACGCGGTCACCGTTTTCCGGAGACAGGCCCGTGGTTTCGGTGTCCAGAAAAATTTGACGCATAAGTCAGTGATTCTCTTTGGCGTGATTGATCGAATAGCGGGGAATATCGACCACGATATCGGTCTGCGCCAGATAGGCCTGGCAGCTCAGGCGCGACTGCGGCTCCAGGCCCCAGGCGCGGTCCAGCAGGTCTTCCTCGTTTTCGTCAAGTTCATTGAGCGAGGCAAAGCCTTCGCGCACCACCACGTGGCAGGTGGTGCAGGCACAACTCATGTCACAGGCGTGATCGATGGCGATGTGGTTGTCCAGCAGGGCCTCGCAGATGGAGGTGCCGGCTGGCGCCGAAATTTCAGCGCCTTGCGGACAATAGTCCGGATGCGGCAGGATTTTGATGGTGGGCATGTGTTTTCAGCTCGATCTGTTTCAGACCGTCTCAATATTCTTGCCGGCCAGCGCTCGTTGAATACCGCGATTCATGCGCAGGGCAGCAAAAGCTTCGGTCCCCTTGGCCAGCGTCTGGGTCGCCGCTTCAATCGCCGCCGCATCGTCCAGCGCTCGCGCCGTGTTGACAGCAGCCATCAGGACATCGATGGTGGCGCGCTCGGCGTCCGACAGCAGATCACCGTCCGCCGCCAGTGCGCTCAGGGTGGCCAGCAGCATGCGATCGCCATCGACCCGGGCTTCGACCACGGCGCGGGTCTTCATGTCGGCGTCGGCGGTGCTGAAGCTGTCCTGCAGCATGCGTGCAATCTGCTCGTCACCCAAACCATAGGAAGGCTTGACATCAATCTGTGCCTGCACGCCACTGATCTGTTCTTTGGCACTGACGTTCAACAGGCCGTCCGCATCGACCGTGAAGGTGACGCGAATGCGCGCCGCTCCGGCAGCCATCGGTGGAATACCGCGCAGCTCAAATCGCGCCAGACTGCGGCAGTCACTCACGAGGTCACGTTCCCCTTGCACCACGTGCAGAGCCAGCGCTGTCTGACCGTCCTTGTAGGTGGTGAAGTCCTGCGCCTTGGCGGTCGGAAGGGTTTCATTGCGCAGTACGATGCGCTCGACCAGCCCACCCATGGTCTCGATACCCAGTGACAGCGGAATCACGTCGAGCAAGAGCAAGTCACCGCCGGGGTTATTGCCGGCGAGCTGATTGGCCTGAATCGCCGCACCCAGCGCGACCACTTCGTCAGGGTTGAGGTTATTCAGCGGCGCACGACCAAAAAAGTCGGCTACCGCCTGTTGAATTTGCGGCATGCGGGTTGAGCCACCGACCATCACCACACCCTTGATGTCGTCCTTGCCAAGCCGCGCATCGCGCAGCGTCTTGCGCACTGCAGTCATCGTGCGTTGTGTCAGCTCAGCGGTGAGTTTCTCGAACTGCTCATTAACCACTTCGAACCTGACGTTCTCGCCGCCAATGCAGGCGTGACAGGCCGCGCAATGCGTCGCTGACAACTCTTCCTTGCAGGCGCGCGCCGCGATGATGGCAATCGCCTTGTCCTGTGGCGTCCTGGCTTGCACGCCGGCTTGCTTCATGACCCAGTCGGCCAGCGCGCGGTCGTAATCGTCACCGCCCAGGGCCGAATCGCCACCGGTGGCCAGCACCTCAAAAACGCCTTTTGTCAGGCGCAGAATCGAGATGTCAAACGTGCCGCCGCCCAGATCGTAGATCGCGTAAACGCCCTCGCTGGCGTTGTCCAGTCCATAGGCGATGGCCGCTGCGGTGGGCTCATTGATGAGACGCAGCACCTTCAGACCTGCCATTTGCGCGGCGTCTTTGGTTGCCTGGCGCTGCGCATCGTCAAAATACGCCGGCACCGTGATCACCGCACCATACAAGTCATCAGCGAAGGTGTCTTCAGCACGATAACGCAGCGTCGCCAGAATATCGGCACTGACCTCGACCGGCGACTTTTCACCCTGCACCGTTTGCACGCCGAGCATGCCACCGTGCTGCGCAAAACGGTAAGGCAGTTTGGCGCTGCCGGTCACATCGGCCAGGCTGCGACCCATGAAACGCTTGACCGAAGCAATGGTGTTTTCCGGGTCCTGCGCCATGGCCTGCAGCGCATCAAAGCCTATTTGCCGACCGCCACCTTCGAGATAGCGCACGACCGAAGGCAGGATCACCCTACCCTGACCGTCAGGCAGGCATTCGGCCACACCGTGTCGCACGGAGGCCACCAGTGAATGGGTGGTGCCCAGGTCAATGCCGACGGCAAGCCGGCGCTCGTGCGGATTGAGCGACTGCCCGGGTTCTGAAATTTGTAGCAAAGCCATGGTTGTCTATTGTGTATCCATCTGGTCCAGGCGAAACTGAACGTCGCTGGCAAAGCGCTCGATGAACATCAGCGCGCGCACCTGCTGCACCGCCGCCTTGTAATCCTGTTTCTCATCGAGCAGCTGAGCACATTGTTGCAGCAGTTGCTGTCTGGCTGAAGCCACTTGCCGGGCCAATCGCTCAAGTTCATCCATGCCGGCCGCGTCTTCGAGCTCTTCACGCCACTGCATTTGCTGCAGCAGGAAGTCGCTCGCCATCGCCGTGTTGTTCTCGGCATTGACCGGCTCACCATGAAGCTCGCACAGGTAGGCTGCGCGCTTGAGCGGATCCTTCAGGCGCCGATAGGCCTCGTTGATGCGCACCGACCACTGCATCGCAACGCGCTGCGCCGCAGCGCCCTCGGTGCTGAATTTGTCTGGGTGAACTTCGCGCTGCAACTCCTTCCAGCGCGCATCGATGGCGGCGCTGTCCTGCGCGAAGCACGGCGCAAGATCAAACAGCTCAAAGTCGCTGGATTGAAGATTCACACCCGAAACGACTCGCCGCAACCGCAGCGATCACGCTCGCGCGGGTTGTTGAATTTGAAACCTTCATTCAAACCTTCGCGGACAAAGTCGAGTTCGGTGCCATCGAGGTAGGCAAAGCTCTTGGGTTCAATCAGGACCTTGACGCCATGGCCTTCAAAGACCATGTCTTCGGGTTCAATTTCGTCCACGTACTCCAGTTTGTAAGCCAGGCCGGAGCAGCCCGTGGTCTTGACACCCAGGCGCACGCCAACACCCTTGCCGCGTTTGCTGAGGTATCGGGATACATGCCTCGCGGCAGCTTCAGTCAGCGTCACAGTCATGACAGGTGCTTTTGCTTGTAGTCGTTGACGGCCGCCTTGATGGCATCCTCGGCCAGAATGGAACAATGAATCTTGACGGGTGGCAGTGCCAACTCTTCGGCAATCTGGCTGTTCTTGAGCGCTGCCGCCTGCTCCAGCGTCTTGCCCTTGACCCACTCGGTCACCAGGGACGACGAGGCAATGGCCGAGCCGCAACCATAGG
This sequence comes from Comamonadaceae bacterium, assembly GCA_007280205.1. Taxonomy (GTDB): domain Bacteria; phylum Pseudomonadota; class Gammaproteobacteria; order Burkholderiales; family Burkholderiaceae_C; genus Rhodoferax. The sequence goes on along the minus strand of QYPX01000169.1, from coordinate 22,619 downwards.
TTTTGAAGCGCGCATCTTCAATCACGCCGGTCTGCGCATTGACCTTGATCTGCAGCTTCATCACGTCACCGCAGGCTGGTGCGCCGACCATGCCGGTCCCGACCGAGTCATCGCCTTTTTCGAAGGAGCCCACGTTGCGCGGGTTTTCGTAATGATCCACCACTTTTTCAGAATATGCCATGTTGCGTCCTTCTGTTTATCTTGCTGGTTTGTCATGCCGGGCTTGACCCGGCATCCATGGATTGCATTGCTGAAACCCCGGACCTGATCCGGGGCCGCAATGACAGTTCAGTCAATGCGCCGCCCACTCAATGGTCGAAATATCAATGCCTTCCTTGTACATATCCCAGAGTGGACTGAGATCGCGTAATTTGGCCACGTTGAGCTTGATGGTCTCAACCGCGTAATCAATTTCCGCTTCCGTGGTCCAGCGGCCAATCGTCATGCGCAGACTGCTGTGCGCCAGTTCGTCACTGCGCCCCAGAGCCCGCAGCACATAGCTGGGCTCCAGACTGGCCGAGGTACAGGCCGAACCGCTGGAGACGGCCAGCCCCTTGATGCCCATCATCAGCGACTCGCCTTCAACATAGTTGAAACTCATGTTGAGGTTGTGCGGCACGCGCTTTTCCAGGTTGCCATTGATGAACACCTGCTCTACATCTTTCAGCCCGTCGAGCATGCGTTGATGCAGCGCGGCGATGCGCAGGTTCTCTGCGGTCATTTCCTCGCGGGCAATGCGGTAGGCCTCACCCATGCCAACGATCTGGTGCGTTGGCAGCGTGCCCGAGCGCATGCCACGCTCGTGACCGCCACCGTGCATCTGCGCCTCGATGCGCACGCGCGGTTTGCGTCGCACATACAAGGCACCAACGCCTTTGGGGCCATAGGTCTTGTGCGCTGTCAGGCTCATCAGGTCCACCGGCAAGGTGCTCAAGTCGATTTCCAAGCGGCCGGTGGCCTGCGCTGCATCAACGTGAAAAATAATGTTCTTCTCGCGGCACAGCGCGCCAATGGCGGCAATGTCCTGGATCACGCCAATCTCGTTGTTGACGAACATGACGCTCACCAGAATCGTATCGGGCCGGATCGCTGCCTTGAGCACCTCCATGTCAAGCATACCGTCTGCCTGCACCTCCAGGTAGCTCACCTCAAAGCCCTGCCGTTCCAGTTCGCGGCAGGTGTCAAGCACCGCCTTGTGCTCGGTCTTGACCGTGATGATGTGCTTGCCCCGTGTCTTGTAAAAACCGGCCGCCCCTTTGAGCGCCAGATTGTTGGACTCGGTGGCTCCCGAGGTCCAGACGATCTCGCGCGGATCCGCACCAATCAGGGCGGCCACCTGCTCACGCGCTGTTTCCACCGCGGCTTCCGCCTCCCAGCCCCAGGCGTGGCTGCGCGAGGCCGGGTTGCCAAAGTGTTGGCGCAACCAGGGGATCATCGCATCCACCACCCGCTCATCGCAGGGGTTGGTGGCGCTGTAATCCATGTAAATCGGAAAGTGAGGGGTCGTATCCATGACGGTTTGACTGCTGCTTCAGGTTGTAAATTGATGGTCTGACGCCGCAGCTCAGGTCTCCGAAAACGCATTGCCCAAGGCAAAAACAGAATTCGGAACGTTGACGCGGGCTGGCTTGGCACCGGGCATCGAGAAGATGGCACGCTTGAGCGTAGGCTTGTCCTCGACCCGCAAGCCCTTGGCGACCTGGTCGTCGATCAGCTTTTGCAGTGTCACCGAGTCCAGAAACTCGACCATGCGCACGTTCAGGGCAGCCCACAAGTCATGCGTCATGCACCGGTCGCCGCCCTCACCCAGGCAATTTTCCTTGCCACCACAGTGCGTGGCGTCGATCGGCTCATCGACCGAAGTGATGATTTCGGCAATCGTGATGCCCTGCGGATCACGCGCCAGGCTGTAGCCGCCGCCCGGGCCGCGGGTTGATTCGACCAGGCCATTGCGACGCAACTTGCCAAACAACTGCTCCAGATAGGACAGCGAAATCTGCTGGCGCTGGCTGATGGCCGCCAGGGTCACCGGGCCGCTGCCCTGGCGCAATCCGAGATCGATCATTGCGGTAACCGCAAAACGGCCTTTGGTGGTGAGTCGCATCGCCTGCTCCTGAGTTGGGTTTTGGTTGACTATTTAGGTCAAGTATACCAAAAGCCCTGAACTCTGCTCAAGTAAGCAGATTGTCGCTCCCGGCAGCGCCAAAGGCCTGCTGTTTGAGTAGGGCCAGTTGATCGCGCACCTGCGCGGCCTTCTCGAATTCCAGGTTCCTGGCGTGCTCCAGCATGAGTTTTTCGAGTCGCTTGATCTCGCGCGATATGTCTTTTTCGCTCATCTCCTCCACTTTCGCGCGCTGCATTGCGTCGCGCTCAAGTCTGTCCGCTTCCTTGCCGGCCTTTTCGCTGTAAACGCCGTCAATCAAATCCCGGACCTGCTTGACGATGGAACGCGGCGTGATGCCGTACGCCAGGTTATGTGCCACCTGTTTGACGCGTCGGCGTTCGGTTTCACCGATGGCGCGCTGCATCGAGTCCGTCATCTTGTCGGCGTACAGAATGGCCCGGCCCTCCAGATTGCGCGCGGCGCGGCCAATGGTCTGAATCAGCGAACGCTCGGAGCGCAGAAAGCCCTCCTTGTCGGCATCCAGAATCGCGACCAGCGAGACCTCGGGAATATCGAGCCCTTCACGCAGCAGGTTGATGCCGACCAGCACGTCAAAAACGCCGAGCCGCAAGTCGCGCAGAATCTCGACCCGCTCCACCGTATCCACGTCGCTGTGCAGGTAGCGCACCTTGACGCCGTTGTCACTCAGGTAGTCGGTCAACTGCTCGGCCATGCGCTTGGTCAGCGTGGTGATCAGCACCCGCTCGTGCTTGTCCACCCGGATCCGGATTTCCTGCAGCACATCATCGACCTGGCTGCTGGCCGGGCGCACTTCCACCTCGGGGTCCACCAGGCCCGTCGGGCGCACCAACTGCTCCACCACGTTGCCGGAGTGATCTTTTTCCCATTGTCCGGGTGTGGCCGAAACCAGCACCGCCTGGCGCATGCGGCTCTGGAATTCCTCAAACTTGAGCGGCCGGTTGTCCAGCGCGCTGGGCAGGCGAAAGCCGTATTCAACCAGCGTCGTCTTGCGCGAACGGTCGCCGTTGTACATACCGCCAAACTGGCCAATCAGGACATGGCTCTCGTCCAGAAACATGATGGCGTCCTTGGGCAGGTAGTCGGTCAGCGTCGCTGGCGGCTCGCCCGGTGCCGCACCCGACAGGTGGCGGCTATAGTTTTCGATGCCCTTGCAATGACCTACTTCGCTGAGCATCTCCAGATCGAAGCGGGTGCGCTGCTCGATGCGCTGCGCTTCCACCAGCTTGCCCTCGCTGACAAAGTGCTTGATGCGCTCGGCCAGTTCAACCTTGATGGTCTCCACGGCGGCCAGCACCTGGTCGCGCGGTGTGACGTAATGACTGCTCGGGTAAACGGTGAAGCGCGGAATCTTCTGGCGAATGCGACCGGTGAGCGGATCAAACAGTTGCAGCGACTCGATTTCGTCATCAAACAGTTCGATGCGCAGCGCCATCTCGCTGTGCTCGGCCGGAAAGACGTCGATCGTGTCGCCGCGCACGCGGAACTTGCCGCGTGAAAAATCCATATCGTTGCGCTGGTACTGCATTCGCACCAGTTGGGCAATCAGGTCGCGCTGGCCCAGCTTGTCGCCAGCGCGTAGCGTCATCACCATCTTGTGATACGCCTCGGGCTGGCCAATGCCATAGATGGCCGACACCGAGGCCACAATCACCACATCGCGGCGCTCCAGCACGCTCTTGGTACAGCTAAGGCGCATCTGCTCGATGTGCTCGTTGATGGCCGAATCTTTCTCAATGAACAGGTCGCGCTGCGGCACATAGGCCTCGGGCTGGTAGTAGTCGTAGTAGCTGACAAAGTATTCCACGGCGTTCTTTGGAAAGAATTCACGAAATTCACTGTACAACTGCGCAGCCAGCGTCTTGTTCGGCGCAAACACAATCGCCGGGCGCCCCAGTCGGGCGATGACATTGGCCATGGTGAAGGTTTTGCCGGAGCCGGTCACACCCAGCAGCGTCTGGAAGACCTCGCCATCATTGAAGCCGTCAACCAGCTGATTGATGGCCACGGGCTGATCGCCGGCTGGCGGGTAAGGCTGGAACAACTCGAACGGCGAATCCGGAAAATGCACAAAGGTGCCGGCCTTGACCAGATCGGTCGGGTCAGGATTCACGGCAACAATGGGGCGGTGGGACATGGAGTGGTTTCGGCAAGCTTGCCGCAGGATAACAAATGAGTCTGGCACCCACGTTGAACAAATAACCGTTCGCGATGAACCGATCAACAACGGCGCACATTAGGCCGGGATTTGATCAAGCGCACATCGAGGCCGACGACCTTCGCAAACCCTTCATCAACTGTCGCCAATTCAGGCTGTGCCCGTACCGGCAAACAACACAGCCCAAGCAGTGCGAGGGGAAACGATTTGCATCACGCCATGCGCGCGTTTCACGGCCCGCCATCCAAGCACACGTTTATCACCCGTAACAAACAGGTCGGCCGCCGCGGCGGCTGCGGCGGCAATCAGTCGGCGGTCGTTGTCATCCACAGGTTCGGCCAGGTCCGGAATCAATACGGTCGCCTGCCACACGGTGTCAAACAAGGCCGCAGCATGGGGCGCTTGAGGAAACTTGCGCGCCAGCACTTGATGTGCTTCGGTTTGCACCAACGCACTACTGATCAGCCAGCCCTTTTCGGTGCATTGCAGAACAAGCTCCTCACACAGTCCAGAAAAGATGGTTGCCGACAGCCAGACATTGGTGTCGAGAAAAACTTTCATGAAACGTCTTGTAAAACGTCTTCTTCGGTCAACCAGCCTGCGGCGCGCGCCAACGGCGCCAGTTGCGCCTGACTCTGGCGCAATGCCTCGCGCAGACGGTGCGCACGCAGCGCCTCTCGCACAACCTCGCTGCGCGACTTGCCACTGCCGGCACACAGGCCGTCCAGGCCCTGTGTCTCATCTTCTGAAAGTCGAACGGTAAGCGTAGTTTGCATTGCAGGCTCCAAGTTTGTACGACATTGTATTACAAATGGCCAAATTCCTGGCAAGAATCGCCTCGCTAGGCTCGCTATGACTTCGATCGCGATGATTCCCGAAAGAGCCAATATTTTGACTGGGAGCAAGGCCCCCTGCTCCAGGATTGCCTAAAATCACCCGGTTCACAGAACCCAGCAGCCGAAGTATCTTGCAATGGCGGGCCGCTCTCACCTCAACCTCGAAGGATTTTTTCATGTCTCTCTTCTCCGCTGTCGAAATGGCCCCGCGTGACCCGATTCTGGGCTTGAACGAGCAGTATGCTGCCGACACGAACCCAGCCAAGGTCAACCTGGGTGTCGGCGTCTATTACGACGACAACGGCAAGCTGCCGCTGCTGGCTTGCGTGCAAGCGGCCGAAAAGACCATGATGGACAAGCCTACCGCACGCGGCTATCTGCCGATTGACGGCATTGTGGCCTACGACGCCGCCGTCAAGGCGCTGGTGTTCGGTGCCGACAGCGAAGCCGTCAAGAGTGGCCGCGTTGCCACCATCCAGGCCCTGGGCGGCACCGGTGGACTGAAGGTTGGCGCCGATTTCCTGAAACATCTCAACCCCAATGCCAAGGTGCTGATCAGCGACCCGAGCTGGGAGAACCACCGTGCCCTGTTCACCAACGCCGGTTTCAAAGTCGAGTCCTACCGCTACTACGACGCCCAGACCCGCGACCTGAACTTTGCCGGCATGCTGGCTGACCTGAATGCTGCTGCCGCAGGCACGGTGGCCGTGCTGCACGCCTGCTGCCACAACCCGACCGGCTACGACATCACTCCGGCGCAGTGGGACCAGGTGGTTAGCGTGGTCAAGGCCAACAAACTGGTAGCCTTTCTTGACATGGCCTACCAGGGCTTCGCCTACGGACTGGCAGAAGACGGCGCCGCAGTGCAAAAGTTTGTTGACGCTGGCCTCACCTTCTTTGTCTCGACCTCGTTCAGCAAGAGTTTCAGCCTGTACGGCGAACGCGTCGGCGCCCTGAGCGTGCTGTGCGAGAACAAGGAAGAAGCCGGCCGCGTGCTGAGCCAACTCAAGATCGTGATCCGCACCAACTACAGCAACCCGCCGACGCACGGTGGCGCGATTGTGGCCGCGGTACTGGCGAACCCCGAGCTGCGCGCGCTTTGGGAAAAAGAGCTGGGCGAGATGCGCGTGCGCATCAAGTCGATGCGCCAGATGCTGGTTGACGGCCTGAAGGCCGCCGGCGTGAAACAGGACATGAGTTTCATCACGCGCCAGATCGGCATGTTCAGCTATTCCGGCTTGAGCAAGGACCAGATGGTGCGCCTGCGCAGTGAGTTTGGTGTCTATGGCACAGATACCGGTCGCATGTGCGTGGCCGCCCTGAACAGCAAGAACATAGCGCACGTTTGCGCCGCCATCGCCAAGGTGCTCTGACGAAAACCTACCTGCTGGCCATTGACAACGGCACCCAGAGCGTACGCGCCCTGCTGTTTGACCTGCAGGGCAATCTGGTCGACAAGGCCCAGGTAACGATAGACAGCTACCAGTCGCCGCAACCCGGCTGGCTGGAGAACGACCCCGAGGCCTTCTGGCAAAGCCTGTGCCAGGCCTGCCAGCAGCTGTGGGCCAGGACCGCGGTGCCCAAGAGCGCCATAGCCGGCGTTGTCATCACCACGCAGCGCGCCACCACCATCGTGCTCGACAAGCAGGGCCAGCCGCTGCGCCCGGCCATCGTTTGGCTGGATCAGCGCCGCGCTGAAAAAGTCCCAAAACTGTCGTGGTGGTGGAAAGCAGCTTTTCGGGCCATTGGCATGCTGGAGACGATCCGCTTCTTTCAGCACGAAGCCGAATGCAACTGGATCGCCGAGAAGCAACCCGAAATCTGGGCCAGGACCGACAAATTTTTGCTGCTCTCGGGCTACCTCAATTACCGCTTTACCGGTCGCATGGTCGATTCCGTCGCTTCGCAGGTTGGCTACATCCCTTTTGATTACAAGAAGGGTCGTTGGGTCGGCAGGTTCGACTGGAAGTGGCAGGTCGTGCGCATCAAGGCCGCCATGCTGCCCGAACTGGTGCCTGCTGGCACCGTGATCGGACAAGTCAGCGACGAGGCGGCACAGGACAGCGGCCTCCCGCAAGGCTTGCCGGTGATTGCCGGTGCCGCCGACAAAGCCTGCGAGGTGATAGGCGCGGGCTGCCTGACCCCAGAGATCGCCTGCCTGTCTTACGGCACCACAGCCACCATCAACACCACCACAAGGCGCTATCTGGAAGTCACGCGCTTCGTCCCACCCTACCAGGCCGCGGTGCCGGATCACTACAGCACCGAGATCCAGATCACACGCGGCTTCTGGATGGTGAGTTGGTTCAAGGAACAGTTTGGTCTGCACGAGCAGCAACTTGCGCGGGAGCAGGGCGTTACGCCCGAAAGCCTGTTTGACGCCCTGGTCAACAGCGTTCCGCCGGGCGCGCAGGGCCTGATGCTGCAACCCTTCTGGAACCCCGGCATCAAGATCCCCGGGCCCGAAGCCAAGGGCGCGGTGATCGGCTTTGGCGATGTGCACACGCGCGCCCACTTGTACCGCGCCATTCTGGAGGGCCTGACCTACGCCCTGCGTGAAGCCAAGGAGCGCATCCAACAGCGCAGCGGGCAAGCCATCACGCGGGTACGGGTGTCAGGCGGTGGTTCGCAAAGCGACGCCGCCATGCAGATCGCCGCTAACGTCTTCAACCTGCCCTGCGAGCGACCGCACCTGTTTGAGACCAGCGGTCTGGGCGCTGCCATTCTGGCGGCGGTGGCGCTCAAGCTGCAACCCGACTTTGCGACTGCCATTGCGCAGATGACGCGGGTCGGCCAGGTCTTCATGCCCGAGCCGGAACACGTCCGCACCTACGAGCAGTTGTACCAGCGCGTTTATCTGCACATGTACCAGCGCTTGCAGCCGCTGTACCGGGCAATTCAGGAAATCACCGGGTACCCGACAAGGGATTGAAGCCAGCTACTTCGCGGCAAAACAGTAAAGAAGCCCGGCGCCGCCAGTCGTCTTCAATTGCTCCAGACCACAGCCGCGCGTCCCGTGCGACGAGTTCCAGGATTTCGCCGCTGCCGATTCGTCCAGACCGATCCGGTCATGGTGGCCAACGATGGCCGAGCCTTCGCCACTTTGCGTCCAGTTGCCACAGGTACTGTCTTTGCCTGGGGCAAGCGCACGTCCCTCGGGAGTCGATCCAGTCAGGATGTCATGCAGGTTGACCGCATCACCCCGGCCGCTGATGATCTCGCCCTTTTCGGTCAACGAAGTCATTTTGCCAAGTTTGTTGCTGCCATGCAGCTCGTCCACGTTGCTGGCAAGGACCTCTCCCTTGATGTTTTGCCAGGGGCCGGCGCCGATGCGATCGCGCGCGTTGACGGCCGGCGTGCTCTGGCTGGCCGTCGTGCTCAGGTAAGCCCGCCAGTTCCGCCCGCCAGCGCCCGCCTTGGCGGCGAGCGACTCGCAGTAGGCGTCGGCACCAGCCAGACCACCAAAATCGGCACCCTTGCCCGGGTTGCTGCTGGTGACGAAGAAACTCATCGGGTTGACGGGGGTCGGTGACTGGGTGGCACAGGCAACCAGGGCCACAACCGACACCAGGACACTGGTGATAAGAACTTTATTGACCTGAAGCATGAATAACTCCTTCTTGTTGCAGTTTGAATTTCGACAGACCGGACGAAACTTAGCCGATTCGCCAGTTGCCGGAACTCAGTGGGCAGAAAAAGCCACTTCAACGGATGGGTTAATTGGCATAAGGTCAGTTCGCTATGATGCAAAGACGTTGTTCTGGAGATCCGCGCATGAAACGCATTGCTTCGATTTTGGCTGCCCTGCTGTGGTTGACTGCCAGCAACGCACTGGCCTGGAGCAACCACAGCTTTGCGGCCTACCGCGCATTCGAGAAAATGCCGGAGCTTGCGAACGCTCAGCCGGTGTTGGTGGAGCCGCTGGAAGCGTTCCTGAAAGACCAGGAAAAGGCGGTCCAGGATCTGTTGGCGCGCCAGGAAAGCTGGGCCCAGAGCCAACTCGATTTTTATCCGCCTCGACCGGCCAGTCTGGCCTTCAAGGCGAACCCGGCGCAATCTGACGCGGCGCGGCGCCTGGCCTTCCTGATGGCACTGCGCGTCGCGCCCAACAGCAAGTTCGCGCTCTATTTGCAACCCGATCCGTGGAGCGCAGCGCCCGACCCGGCCACGCTGCTGGCCCATTCCGCCGTCGACACCCTGCCCGAGCAAGCCAACTCGAAACTGCGCTTTGTCGCGCTGAAAGCCGGAGACAGCGTTGCGCCGCTGGCCGTGCTGGCCTCGGCGTCGGACGAACCGGACTACGGTCTGGACATCAACCTTTGGTCGGACAGTCCCTCTGAATGGGCCAAGATCTACGGCTTTGAGGCACTGCCCTTTGGCAACCCGGCACTCTACTTCTCAACGCAGGCGCCTTTTCACATGGGTTTTTACCACGAAGACCGCGTCATTTACCTGGCCGCACCCTTCGTCAAGAAAACCTTGCCGCTGCTGCGTGTGCACCAGTACGGCACGCTGGCAGCACTGGCTTTTCGCAGTGGCCACGCCTACTGGGGCTGGCGCTTCAGCGGTCTGGCCTTGCACTATGTGCAGGACCTGACGCAGCCCTACCACGCCAGCCTGGCACCGGGCAACACCTCGGCCAAGCTGATTGGCATCAACCTGCTGGCCATGGCGGGTTTTCCGCGCCTGAAAGACGAGATGATTGTGCTGCTCTCCAATCGGCACCTGGCACTGGAAAAATACCAGAACCAGATGCTCTACAACGCAGCCAGGGCCGCAACGGAGTCCGCTATTGAAATAGCGCTGCGCAGCGGCGACAAGGACGCCAGCTACCCGCCCTGGTCTGACATGTATGCGCGCGACGTGGTGAGCCGGCAGTCACACGCGTTGGGCAGTCGGCTGACCGAAATTCTGGTTGACACCCTGCCGGCGGGCTATGTGTCAGACCCCGGCTTTGACTTTGGCGTCAAGGAGTCAGGCATTGACCTCGTGGCAGAGTTGGAGAAGCAAGACAGCACCAAGCGCGCAAGATTCGACACCATGGTGACCGAATTGCTGGGCAACTTTGGCGCGCACAGCCGCAACCTGGTGCGCGGCGTGCTCAAGAGTGGGTCTGGAAAGTAGTCGGCCCCGGGCATCGTGACGGCATCGGGTTAACACCGGCGTCGCACTGGTGGCCCTTTGATTTGGATCAAAACACGTATTGACTATCGCGAAGATACTGGCCCGGGCCCGCCGCCGGGTCAACAGATAGCTCAACCCAGAAGGTCAAATCAATGTCCAATTTTGAGATCGTGACCCGAGAGGACTTCTCGGATGTCACTTACTTGCTTGAAGTACGCCATCCGATGATGGCCAAGGCCGCCAAGCCAGGCCAATTCGTCATCGTCATGCTCAACGAACACGGCGAACGCATCCCGCTAACCATTGCCGATTTTGATCGCAACAAGGGCACCATCACCCTGGTGATCCAGGCCGTTGGCAAGACCACACGGCAGATGCAGCAGGAGTGCAAGGTCGGCACCACGCTGTATGGCATGGTCGGACCGATGGGCATTCCGAGCCCCATGAGCCACGCCAAGAAGGTGGTGTGCGTCGGTGGTGGTCTGGGCGTGGCGCCGATCTTTCCACAGGCACGCGGCTTCAAGGAGGCCGGCGCCTACGTCATTGCCATCCTGGGTTTCCGCAACAAGGATCTGGTGTTCTGGGAGAAGAAGTTCCGCGACTGCTGCGACGAACTGATCCTCTGCACCAACGACGGTTCGGCCGGCATGAAGGGCATGATCACCGACGGCATCAAGGTAGCGCTGGCCAAGCACGACGACATCGAAGAGGTCGTCGCCATCGGCCCGCCGGTCATGATGAAAGCCTGCGCCGACGCGACCCGCGCGGCCAAGATCAAGACCATGGTGAGCGTCAATCCGATCATGGTGGACGGCACCGGCATGTGCGGCGGCTGCCGCGTCAAGGTCGGCGACGAGGTCAAGTTTGCCTGCGTTGACGGCCCCGATTTTGATGGCCACCTGGTCGACTTCGATGACCTGATGCTGCGCCTGCAACGCTACACCGTGGTCGAGAAAGAGGCACACGAGCGCTGGTCCGAGAGTTGCCGCATGGCCAAGCCACCCCAAATTTGAATAGCCGCTAGAGGACAAACAGATGGCCAAGAAAAAGACAATACGCTCGATTCCGCAGGAACGCACGCCGATGCGCGAGCTTGACGCCAAGGTGCGCGCAACCAATTTCGAGGAGGTGGCTTGCGGCTACAACCTCGAAGAAGCGCTGCGCGAAGCCGACCGCTGCCTGATGTGCCCGGACGAGCCCTGCATCTCTGGCTGCCCGGTGGGCATCAATATCCCGGGCTTCATCCAGAAAATCAGCGAAAAGAATCTTCGCGGCGCCTATGACATTCTGACCAACACCAATTTGCTGCCGTCGATCTGCGGGCGTGTCTGCCCGCAGGAGAACCAGTGCGAAGGTGTCTGCACCGTGGGCGACTCGCTGGAAGCGGTGGCTATCGGGCGCATGGAGCGCTTTGTCGGCGACACCGCCATCAAGGAGGGCTGGGTCAATATTCCGCACATCGAGCCGAACCGCTTTCGGGTCGGCATCGTCGGCTCCGGCCCGGCCGGCATGGCCTGCGCCGCCGACATGGCCAAGGCCGGTTGCGACGTCACGGTGTACGAGGCCTTTCACCAGCCTGGCGGCGTTTTGAAGTACGGCATTCCGGATTTCCGTCTGCCCAACGAGGTGATCGACGCCGAGATCAACAACCTGAAGAAGTTCGGCGTCAAGTTTGAATGCAATACGCTGGTCGGACGACTCTTCACGATCGAGCAGATGATTGACGAGATGGGTTTTCACGCGGTGTTCGTCGGCGTCGGTGCCGGCTACCCGACGATGCTGAACATCCCCGGCGATTCGCTCAACGGCGTGCTCTCGGCCAATGAGTTGCTGACACGCTGCAACCTGATGCGGGCACGCGATTTTCCGAACTTCGACACCCCGCTGCCGATCGGCAAACGGGTCGCCGTGGTCGGCGCCGGCAACACCGCGATGGACGCCGTGCGGGTCTCGTTGCGCCTGGGCGCCGAGAAGGTCTACTGCATATACCGGCGCTCGCGTACCGAAGCGCCAGCGCGGGCCGAAGAAGTGCACCACGCCGAGCAGGAGGGCGTGGAATTTCACTGGCTCACCGCGCCAGTGGCGGTACTCGATGACGGCAAGGGCAGCGTGCGCGGCATGCGCTGCGTGCGCATGGAACTCGGCGAGCCCGACGACTCGGGGCGGCGCCGGCCGGTACAGGTGAAGGGTAGCGAATTCGATTTCGAGGCCGATCTGATCGTCTATGCCATCGGCACCAATGCCAACCCGATCATGGGTCAGACCTCCAAGCTCAAGTTGAACAAGTGGGGCTACATCGGCACCGACGACACCCTCGCGACGTCCATCGCCGGCATCTTTGCTGGCGGCGACATCGTCACCGGCGCGGCCACCGTGATCGAAGCGATGGGCGCAGGCCGCAAGGCGGCACGCGGCATGAAGGCTTATCTGGGCATCCGGGATGCCGCCCTGCCCTACAGCGACACCGACAACAGCAGCCTGTTCGGCATCGATACCAAAGAGCGCAATTTTGCCCGCGTGCGGGTTGCCTGAATCCCGCTTACCAGCGTCTACGGAAAAACCATGAACCAAACGACCAAAGAGAAGCCGGCCAAAAAGTCCAGCAGCAAAGCGCCGGTGACCGCCGGCGCCAAGAAGCCCCTGATCCTGAAAGAGCACATCGTCGAGATCATCAGTGATTCCGGTGAAGGTGCGCAGAAATGCGGCCAGTCACTGGGCTCGATCGCAGCCCAGATGGGCAACGGTATCTGGACCACCGAAATCATTCCGGCAGAAATTCGCCCACCGGCACGCAGCGTGGCCGGTGCCAGCGGCAACCGCATCCGCATCGGCTCGGAGTACATCACCAACGGTGGTGATGAGACCGATCTGGTGGTGGCCTTCAACGAGCAGGTGTTGCTCGGGCGCGTGCGCGCCAAGGAACTCAAACCTGACTGCATCATTTTGCTCGAGAGCATGTGGCGCACGCACAAGGATCCGAAGATCGTGACCTCTTACATCGAGGCGCATGACAAACTGGTGGCTAGCGGCTACCGGGTCTACGAGATCCCGATGGAGCAGGTCTGCCGCACCATGGTGGCCGACGCCAAACGCGGCAAGAACATGTTCGCTCTGGGCATGCTGTGCTACATCTACAGTCTCGAAGTCAAACTGGCGATTGACCAGATCGAACTGGCCTTTGGCAAGAAGGACCGCAGCGTGGTCGATGCCAACATCATGCTGCTCGAAGCCGGGCAAAAATGGGCGGCGGCGAATCTTGATTTTTGCTACAGCATCCCGGCCAAGCGCGCCACCGAGCCACAAATCGTGGTCAATGGCAATACCGCGCTGGCGCTGGGTGTACTTGGCTCCGGTATGGAAATCTGCGCCATGTACCCGATCACGCCAGCCACCTCGGCCTCGCACTACCTGTCTGAAGTGTTCGAGAAGGTGGGCGGCATGGTACACCAGGCGGAAGACGAGATCGCCGCCTGCGCTTTCGCCATTGGCGCCTCCTACGCTGGCAAGTGCACCATCACCATCACTTCTGGCCCAGGCTATTCCCTGAAGCAGGAAGCCATTGGCCTGGCCGTGATGGGCGAAATTCCGCTGGTGGTGGTCAACGTGATGCGCGGCGGCCCCAGCACCGGGCAGCCCACCAAGATGGAGCAGGGCGACCTGCTGACCGCGATCTATGGCAGCCATGGCGACGCACCCAAGGTGGTGATGGCGCCCGGCACCATCGAGGAATGTTTTTACTCCATCATGACGGCGCGCAAGATTGCCGAAACCTTCAATATGGTGGTGGTGATTCTGACCGACTCGGGTCTGGCGACTTCGCAGCAACCGTTCCCGCGTCCGCAGTTTCATGAATCGTGGATGGCGCCGCCGATTGACCAGAGCCCGGTGCCCAAGGGCGCACGCCCCTACGACTGGGACGACACCACCGGTCTGGCGCGGCGTTTCATTCCGGGTCAACCCGGCGGCATGCACACACTGACCGGCCTCGCGCACGACCGCGACAGCCATGTGGCCTACGACGCCGACATCAACGAGCAGACGCTGCGTTTTCGCAGCCTGAAGCTGGCCACACTGCAAAAAACCCTGAAGGCGCCGACGCCCTTTGGCGCCGCCAAGGGCGACCTGCTGGTCGTCGGTTGGGGCAGCACCAAGGGCGCGATCGAAGAAGCGATTGGCGCCATGCGCGCCGACGGCTACAAGGTGTCATCACTGCATCTGCAGTTCCTGCAGCCGCTGCCCCCGGGCATCAAGGAAATCATGCAGGGCTTCAAAAAGGTGATGACGATCGAGAGCAACTGGAGCGATCGCCCGGAAGACAAGGTGATTGATGAAAACAACCGGCGCTACTCGTCGGTGGCGATCCTGCTGCGCTCACGCTACCTGGTCGATGTGGACTGCTGGAGCGAGGTGCGGGGTCAACCGATCAAGCCCAGCACGATCCGCCGCGTGATACTCAAACAACTGCAAAAGTAAAAGTACAGAAAGGTGAAAACACCATGAACATGATGTCCGCCACGGAGTGTCTGCTGGAAATGTGCGACGAGCATTTCGAGCTTGAAGACTATCAGAGCGGTGTGCCACGCTGGTGCACCGGTTGCGGCGACAACGCCATTCTTGCTGCCGTACAACGCCTGTGCCGGGATGAAGCGCTGGCGCCGGAGAAGACCGTGTTTGTCTCTGGCATTGGCTGCTCCAGCCGCTTTCCGCACTACATGAAGACCTACGGCTTTCACGGCATTCACGGCCGTGCGCTGCCGGTGGCCGAAGGCGTCAAGATGGCGCGGCCCGACCTCACGGTTTTTGTCAACACCGGCGACGGCGACTGCTGCAGCATTGGCGCGGCGCACTGGATTCACGCCATCCGCTACAACATGAACATCACGGTGTTCCTGCACGACAACCAGATCTATGGCCTGACCAAGAAGCAGGCCTCACCGACCTCACCGATCGGCACCAAGAGCAACACGACGCCACGCGGCAGTTACCTCGAAGCGATGAACCCACTGACGGTGACGCTGGGTGTGCAGAACGTTTCTTTCGTAGCGCAGGCGGTGGACTGGATTCCGGAGGTCTTGTACGACGTCGTCAAAGCCGCCTACCACCACAAGGGCCTGTCTTTTGTGCGCATCGTGCAGCGTTGCCCGGAGTGGCTGCCAGTGTCGCTCGACCCCTGGCTGAACGACCCGAGCCGGGTGCAACTGCTTAACCATGAAGACGGCCTGCAAACCAGCGCCGGCATGTCACGCATCTACAAGAACCAGTTGCAGCATGACCCGGCGAACATCGACCGGGCGCGCGAAATCGCCTCTGGCACCGACACGATTCCGGTCGGCATCCTGTACCGCAACCCGTACGTTCCTTGTTACGAGGACTTGCGGCTCACGGACCAACTGCGAACAGCCGAGCTGACACGCACCGGTTTGAACGCTGAACTTGACAAGTACACCGTCTGGCCAGCAGATCAGAAGGCAGGGAAGTAAGAACATGCAAGCAGAAACACAAGCACAAGTTGCCTTCTACCTGACCGGCCAACGCGCCAGCGCGCAACTCGATGCGGTTGACGCGCTGGGCCTGCGCCCGGCTCTTTTTGCCGGCTATCGGAACCTGTCCGAACTGCGTTACGATTTTCCCTTGGTGCTGGTCGACGGCGGCGGCGCTGACAAGGCCGTCCAGTCCTTGTCGGGAATTTTCGACAATGCGCTGGCCAGCGCGGCCCGAGGCACGGACGGCGAGCGCGTCAGAAAGCATGCACTGCGCATAGAGCAGGAAATTCGCACATTGGGCGCGGCTGGCACGGGCGCCACCTTCTCTGCACTTTGGACCAAGGCAACAGCCACCCTCGGCAAGTCGGCCGACAAATCGTTTGAGGACAGTGCCCGGCGCACGCTGGCTGCGATCAAGGTTGACGGTGCTGTGGTGGATTGCGACGGCGCGCTGCCAGCGCGCTTGTTGCAGCATGCCTGGGCTGCCGTACAGAGACAAAAGGCGCAGGGCTTTCGCAAGAACCTTGACCGCCTGGCGCTCAAGCTCTCGGACATCCTGAAGGCCGACCATGAGCGCTCGGCTGCCGGGCGCAGCGCCAAGAACCTGCAGGCCGCAGTGGGCATAGGATTTGACGGCGCTTTCGACTTTGATGCGATGTCGCGCGTGCTTGCCAAAGCACTGCCAAAAGACGCTTTTCCCGAGAGCCGGCGCAAGCGCATCAACGAACTGCTGGCAACGCTGAATTCGCAGCAATTCATTCCAGCCAGCGGCAAGGCCGGCGCCGGCAAGCCCTACTCCTTTCTGTTCACCAGCTGTGCTGAAGCGCTCAGCGCGTTTCGCCAGCGCAGCACCAAGTTGATGGCGCTGGCCAAGGCGATTGCCATGGCTGAGCTCGAAATTGCCGGCCAGTACAGCGAAGCCCGGCACGACGCCTTGTTTGCGCAGTTTGGCGCCAATGGCCTGGACCCGCAGGAACTGGCACAGTTCCCCGACTATCTGGTCTGCGCCAATGCCGCGAAGATGGACGCTGTGGAGCAGGCCCAGTTGATGGAAATCCTGTCCTCCGGTCTGCCGATCAAGGTACTGCTGCAGCTTGATGACATCCTGGAAGTCTCTGCACACGGTGACGGCGGCCTGACCACGGGTCTGAGCAGCCAGAAAATCGCCAGCATGGCGATGGGGCTGAATGAAGTCTATGTCCTGCAGACCAGCAGTTCCAACCTGCTGCGCTCGCGCGATCGCCTGTGGCGCGGCCTCGCTTACCGTGGCCCGGCGCTGTTCAGCGTTTTTTCTGGCGCCAGTGCCAAGGCCTCAGACCTGCCACCCTATCTGGTGGCAGCGGCGGCGATGGAGTCGCGCGCTTTCCCGGCCTTCAGCTACGACCCGTCGGCGGGGCCGAACTGGGCCACACGTTTTTACCTCGACGCAAACTCACAGGTCGATCAGGACTGGCCGGTCCAGTCCTTCAGCTACGAAGACGAGCTGCACCAGCGGGTATCCGAGAATCTGGCCTTCACGCTGGTCGATTTTGTGGCGAGCGATCGCCGCTACGCCGCGCACTTGGCTCGTGTGCCACGCGCGCTGTGGAATGGCAGCCTGATCACGGTCAGCGAGGGCCTGGCCAGCGAGCGTAAAGGCTTGCCCGACAAGGTACCCAGCGTGGCCATGGTCGATGCCGACAATGTGCTGCAAAAGGTCATTGTTGACGAGCGCCTGATCCGCGAAGCCCGCCGTTGTCTGGAGGCGTGGCACAGCCTGCAGGAGCTCGGTGGCGTGCACAATTCACATGCAAAAAAACTGCTGGCGCGCGAAAAGAGAGCCTGGGAAGACAGCATGGAGCAGGCAGCGCAAGCGCTGGCCGTCAGTGCGCCAGCCCCTGCTCCGGCAGCGTCGCCCGCCGCGCCTGCGGCAGCCGCCAGCGCGGTTGTGGCAGAGGCCGAGCCCGAAAGATCACCCGACGAAGCCTATATCGAGACGGCACGCTGCTCCACCTGCAATGAGTGCACCACAATCAACGGCAAGATGTTCGCCTATGACAAGAACCAGCAGGCGCGCATCGTGGACATCAACGCTGGCAGCTACGCCCAGTTGGTAGAAGCAGCCGAGAGTTGCCAGGTGTCCGTCATTCATCCGGGCAAGCCGCGCAACCCCAAGGAAGCGGGCCTGGAAGAATTGATCAAACGCGCTGAAGCGTTCCAGTAAGCGCACATTCGTCACGGCGAGCCCTTCAGTCGTCACTGCGAGCGCAGCGTGGCAGTCCATGCATGGATCGCCACGGCCTGCGGCCTCGCGATGACGAAAAATAGCCCGGAATAGCGCGGTGATGAAAATGATGTCATGCCGCCGAATGTCGGCCGCTTTGTTACGCCAGGCAGCTTACTGACTTCAGCCTTGCAAAAATCGGCACATTTTTGTATATATTGGTGCAAACCCCCCAATTAATCTTCTTGAATACTGCTATATTGCACTGCACCATTTCCTGAAAGTACATCCACCGTGCTCTACCAACTCTACGAAACCCAGCGTTCCCTGATGGAGCCCCTGACTGACCTGGCTCACTCTGCTTCCAAGGTTTACGGCAACCCCCTCTCCTTGCTCGGACAGAGTCCGTTTGCGCAACGCATGTCGGCCGGCTACGACCTGATGCACCGCCTGGGAAAGGACTATGAAAAGCCGGAATTCGGTCTGCGCACGGTTGCGGTCGAAGGGGTTGAAGTGGCGATCCATGAACGCATCGAAATTGACAAGCCGTTTTGCCAGTTGCGCCGTTTCAAGCGCTTCACGGATGATCCGGCAACCTTGCAAAAACTCAAGGAGCAACCGGTGGTTTTGGTTGTGGCGCCGCTGTCAGGTCACTACGCCACGCTATTGCGCGATACCGTCAAGACCATGCTGAGGGATCACAAGGTCTACATCACGGACTGGAAGAACGCCCGCCTGATACCGCTGTCAGAGGGTAAGTTTTCGCTCGACGACTACATCAACTATGTGCAGGAATTCATTCGCCATCTGCAGGGCAGCTATGGCAATTGCCACGTTGTCAGCGTTTGCCAGCCCACCGTACCGGTACTGGCTGCCGTGTCCTTGATGGCCAGTCGCGCCGAACTGACGCCTTTGAGCATGACCATGATGGGCGGGCCGATTGACGCGCGCAAATCACCGACGGCGGTTAACAATCTGGCCATGACCAAGAGCCACGACTGGTTTGAGAACAACGTGATTTACCGCGTTCCAAGCAATTTTGCCGGCTCGGGCAGGCGCGTTTACCCCGGTTTTCTGCAGCACACAGGCTTTGTCGCGATGAACCCGAGCAATCACGCCAAGAGCCATTACGACTACTTCCGCGACCTGATCAAGGGCGATGGCGCAAGCACCGAAGCGCACCGCAAGTTCTACGACGAGTACAACGCCGTGCTCGACATGGATGCAGACTACTACCTCGACACCATCCGGGTCGTCTTTCAGGACTTCAGCCTGGTCAGCGGCACCTGGGACGTTGTCGGTGTGGATGGCAAGACCGAACGCGTGCGGCCGCAGGACATCACCACCACCGCCCTGTTCTCTGTCGAAGGCGAACTCGACGACATCTCCGGCTCCGGCCAGACTGAAGCAGTGCACGGCATCTGCAGTGGCGTCATCGCGTCGGAGCAAAAACATCTGGAAGTCCAAGGCGCAGGGCACTACGGCATCTTCAGCGGCAAGCGCTGGCGTGAAGTGGTTTACCCGCAGGTGAAGGCTTTCATTCTCACGCACCAGCCAACGGTGCAAGCACCGGACAGCGTGGCAAGCGTTCCGACCAAACCCGTCGCAGCTAAAGCCAAAGCCAGGGCCAAGGCCGTACCCAAGAAGGTCGCCCGCAAGAAATAATGGCCGATCTGGCTGCCAGGGTTTTGGCGGTATTGCCACAGACGCAGTGTCGCCGCTGCGGCTATTGCGACTGCCAAGCCTACGCGCACGAGATAGTCGACGGCAGCGTCGGTATCGACCAGTGTCCGCCCGGCGGCGCCCAGGGGATTGAACGCCTGGCGGCGGTGACCGCCAAGGCGGTGGTCGCCCTGAACCCGGAAAACGGCAGCGAGGGACCACGCAGTGTCGCCTTCATTGACGAGGCCGGGTGTATCGGCTGCACCCTGTGCATCAAGGTCTGCCCGACCGACGCCATCATCGGCAGCAACAAGCTGATGCATACGGTGATCGAGGCCTATTGCACTGGCTGCGAGCTTTGCCTGCCAGCCTGTCCGGTCGATTGCATTGAACTGGAAAATGCTTCGGGCGCTGCCACCGGCTGGAATGCCTGGTCAGCGGCGCAGGCCGCACTGGCGCAACAGCGCTACCAGTTTCATCTTCAACGAAACGAACTCATTCCTGCCGGAGGCGATGCTGCGACGCCAGACCGGGGCAGCGTCATTGAGGCCGCAGTGCAACGCGCGCGTGCCCAACGCGAAGCAGCCAAGGGCAGCGTCTAGCCAGTTGTCCTACCCGAGGGCGTCGTTCACCTGGTCGTTGAACTCGGCCAGGCTGACGGCATCGCCGATCTCGCGCGGCATCGCGTCGGCGACCGAAAAAACGCCCAGCGTCTTGTTGCTCGGCGAGACGATGGGCAGATGGCGAAAGCCGCGCTCTATCATCATCAGAACCGCCTCGGCCACCTTCATGTCGGGTCCGATGGTTTGCGGGTTCAATGTCATCACATCGGACACGTGGGTGGTCTGTGGATTCATGGCCTTGGCCAGAACGCGTGTGATCAAATCACGCTCCGTCAGTATCCCCAGCATGCTGCCTGAACTGTCGGTGATCAGAACGTTGCTCGATTTGGCCTTGGTCATGACACAAGCTGCCTCCCAGACCGTGGAGTGCTGCGGCAAAGTGACCACATGACGCTGCGTCAGGGATTGAAAAACAGTCCGTTCAGGCATGGTGAGAGTCCTTTAAAAAATCGCGGTTCGATAGCTACGGCAGAGACGATCCCTAGCGCAGTGATGCGTTGATTCTGTCGAGTATCCGGGAGCCCGGGCACAGTTCCTTGACATCCATCTGGTTCAGCGGCGTATCGCTGGTATTGAGCGACATGTGCAGATCGGTGGCAATCGGGTCCAGGTACAGGAGCCCGGTCACCACTTCACCACGAACCTGGTGCGAATTCATGTAGCTCAGGGCGGCATAGCGATCGGTCGGGTCATAGTCCTGATGCAGTTTGCGCAGGCGCAGCGTCGAGCCGTCGTGCTGCTGCACGTCGATCACCGAACCGGGAGCGTAATCGGCCGTAATCTCCTCGCGCGAGGTCATGAAGTCGATCCGGCTGACCGCCTCGTTGTGCTGGCGCACATAGTCGTAACTCTTGGTACTGCCGCCGTGGTTGTTAAAGGTAACGCAGGGGCTGATGACGTCGATGAAGGCAGCGCCGCCATGGTCAATGGCGCCCTTGATGAGCGGCACCAACTGGGCCTTGTCGCCCGAGAAACTGCGCGCCACGTAGGTGGCGCCCAGTTGCAGTGCCAAGCCGACCAGATCAACCGGACTGTCACTGTTGATGACACCCTTCTTGCTCTTGGAGCCGCGGTCGGCGGTGGCTGAGAACTGTCCCTTGGTCAGTCCATAAACACCGTTGTTCTCGACGATGTAGGCCATGCGCACACCGCGGCGCATGGCATTGGCAAACTGTCCCAAGCCAATGGACGCCGAGTCGCCATCACCGGAGACACCCAGATAGAGCAGGTCACGATTGGCCAGATTGGCGCCGGTCAGCACCGAGGGCATGCGCCCGTGCACGGTGTTGAAACCGTGTGAGGCACCGAGAAAATAGTCAGGCGTCTTGGAACTGCAGCCAATGCCGGAAAGCTTGGCCACCCGATGCGGCTCAATGTTGAGTTCCCAGCAAGCCTGAATGATGGCGGCCGAAATCGAGTCATGGCCGCAACCTGCGCACAGTGTGGAGATGCGCCCCTCGTAATCGCGCCGCGTGTAGCCGACCTTGTTGGTGGTCAGCGTGGGGTGATGCAGTTTGGGTTTGGCGAGGTAGGTCATGCGGCCTCCGTTTGCAGGTTCTGCTCGATGAATTTCGTGATGAAACGTGCCGTGATCGGCGTGCCATCGTAATGAAGCACCTTGACCAGGCGCGCCGGGTCGATCGCCAACTCATTGACCAGCAGCGACTGCATCTGGCCATCGCGGTTTTGCTCCACCACAAACACTTTGTCGTGCTCGGCAATGAAGTTCTCGACCGAGACCGGGAACGGGAAGGCGCGCAGGCGCATCGCATCGATGTGGATGCCACCAGCGGCGAATACATCGAGCGCTTCCTGCATCGCCGGACTGGTCGATCCAAAGTAAAGCACACCTACCTTGGTCGGCTTTTCGGCCTTGCGCAGCACCGGCTGCGGCACCAGATCGGCCGCGGTCTTGAACTTGTGCAGCAGTCGTTCCATGTTGTAGATGTAATCCGGGCCGCGCTCGGAGTAGCGCGCATACGGGTCCCGCGTCGTGCCGCGCGTGAAGAAACTGCCCTTGCTCGGATGCGTGCCCGGCAAGGTCCGCCACGGGATGCCATCGCCATCGACATCCTTGTAGCGGCCAAAATCCTTGCCCGCTTCGAGTTCTTCGGCGGTCATCACTTTGCCGCGGTCATAACCGCGCTTGTCATCCCAGACAAAAGGCTTGCACAGGCGCTGGTTCATGCCGATGTCCAGATCGGTCATGACGAAAATGGGCGTCTGCAGGCGGTCCGCCAGGTCCAGCGCTGCGGCCGAATGTTCAAAGCACTCGTACGGGTCTTCCGGAAACAGCATCACGTGCTTGGTGTCGCCATGCGAGGCGTAAGCACAGCTGAGCAGGTCGGACTGCTGGGTGCGCGTCGGCATGCCGGTGGAGGGGCCGC
>QYPX01000181.1 GCA_007280205.1 Comamonadaceae bacterium | reverse complement strand
GTCGAACGACCCGGACATGGTTAGTTGCAATCCGGCAGTTACCCGCAGCGCCTCTGCGTAATTGGCTTGAGCGGTGGTGTTGGCTACCAGGGCTGTGCCGTAAGCATTGGCAAGCTCTGCCACCGACCCGGCCACCAGGCGGGTGCTTCGGTCTGTGATTGCGTCGGTTGCCTGTGCCAGCAGGCTATAGGCCACCACCGCATCCTGCGCGGCCTTCAGTTCGGCCTTGGCCACGGCCATGGGGTCAACGATGGCAACAGCCACGGCATCAACTATCGGGGCCGGGTCAACTGCTTTTTTGACTGTGGCCAGCGTGCTGCGCACAAATGCCTCAGAGCGGGCGTATTGCACACGGTCGGTGCTGCTGGCCTCTGCGGCTTTCAATACCGCCTGCGCTTGCGAAATAAGCTGACCCTGTGCGCCAGTATCTCCACCGGCTGCCAGCACAGCGGTGGTGCTGAGTTGCGCCTTGAGCATGGTCAGGCTGGCGCTGCTGCTGGTCGCTGGGTTGATGGTGTTCAGAAAGTCGTCAATGCTGGCAGCAAAGGTACGCAGGCCGTCGGCGGCTTGCCTTTGCAGCTCGATCACCCGGTCTTGTGCAGACCAAAGCGCTTCGCTGATGTTCAGGCGTGCACCTACCAAGTTGTCATGCGCCGTGCTGGCAGCATCGGCAAAGGACTTGACATCGTTGCCGATGCTGCGCAGGACCGAAGACACTTTCTCGGAAGCGCCCAGCACAGCCGACTTTGATGTGGCCAGCGCCGTATTGGCGGCTTCGGTAGCTGCCGTCAGTTGATCCATGGTATTGGCCAGCGCCTGCCATGCGCCCAGGGTGGCCGGGCTCACGCCTGCGTCAATGGCGGCAACAAAGTCGGTTTTGAAAGTGTTGGCGTTGGTGGCCAGTGTGGCAAAGCCGGTGGCGACGTTGTCTTTCAGGATTTGCAAGGGCTCGCGGGTTTCGAGCAGGGCTGAGCGCACTTCCTTCAGGCTGGATGCAAAGTTCAACGTATTGGTGATCTGGTCTTGCGTCATGGTGTCGGCAACGGCACCGTTGAACGCTTTAGCCAGATACTGAGGAAGGTCTGAGCCCTGCAACGCAGCAAACACAGCGCGGCTGGCGGCCAGGCTCACGGCGGCATCGCTGTAGGCGGTTTCGCCCAGTGAATAGCTGCTTGCGCCTGAGCCACCGGACAGGGCAAACATCGGATTTTGGCTATCCTTGCCGGTGTTGCTGCCGTAACTAAAATTGGTAGCGGCTGCATTGATTCCGAGCGACTTGGCACCGGCAAGATAGGCTAGTTGCATGTTGCCAATCATGGCGTCGGTGTTGGCACTGCTGCCACCAAAATAGGTCTGGTATGCCGTGCGGTTTCCGGCTGCGTCGAAGCTGGCGCTGGCGTTGCCGGTGTTTTGGGTGGGGGTGCCGTGGTCTTGCAGCGACAGCACAGCGATAGCAGCCAGCGCAGCCCAGCCAACCGGCCCAATGGCCCCTAGCGCCTGCCCAGCGCCGGCCATGAAGCTGCTGGCACCCGTGGCCTCTGTCATCATGGTCATGCCAGCGCTGAATGCCTCAGTGCCCATGCCGGCTGCTTGCAGCGAAGCACCGTACCCAAAGGCACTTGTCCCGGCACCAATGAATCCAAGGCTTGACCCGGCGTTATAGATTCCTGCCGCCGATCCGGCTTGGCTCAGTGCGCCCGCACCACCAGCGCCGCCCGTGACGCTGGAATAAATGGAGAAGGAGATCGGCTTGATGGTGGCCTCATAGATGGCGGATAACATCGCCTTCTTAAGCGACTTGCCAATCGTTTCGGCCATGCTCACGCCGTTCTCGGCCCAGCCGGTGAAGGCTTCGCGGGCGATACGGTCGGTTTCTTCCCAGCCTTTCTTCCACTCCTCCTGCACCTTCTTTGATTCGTCTGCCGCCAGGGTTGCGGTCTGCCCCGTAGCCAGCAAGCCGCGCTTCTTCTTGAGCTCGTCGAGTTTGTTGATCTGCTCCTGCAAGCTGTCAATCACGTATCCGTCAGCCACCATGCGTTCGCCGTCGAGAACGATGCCGGCCTGCACCGCAATCTGGTCATCAATGCGCTTGAGCGTCAGCGCGTTTAAAGCCTCGGTGGTAAGGCCGATCTCCTGGTTATGCAACTCCAGCGCCGCATTGCCGTCGCGCAGGCCGGTGATCTCGGTATGCAGGGCATCGGCGGCCTTTTGGTCGGCAGCGTTCTGATCGGCTTGCGCCTTGAGCAAAAGCTTTTTTGCCGCCTCGCGGTCTTCTTCTGCTTGCGTCAGGCTCGCAGCATAGATGATCTGCTCTCGCATCTGCCGGTTGTACTGCTCCCAGTGGGGCGATGATTGGACTACACGCAGCGCCTCTTGAGCCTTGCTCAGGCCGTCCGCTTTGGCAGACGCTGATTCCTGCGCTTTGGCCAGGCCGTCCATGGTGGAGCTGTAGAGCCGGGCCGCCTCAGCCGCATAAACATCCTGCTTGGCCGCGTCTCCAGTTGCCTTGCCCTTGCGCGCATTGATCTCTATCTGGCGCAGCGCTTGCTTCACCTCTTCACTGTCCACCGACACGCCGGCTGGTAATTTGGCCAGGTACTGCCGTCTCTCTGCGTCAATCTTCTGCTGCGTGGTCAGCCCTTTGTGCATGATCGCTTCGGTGGCTGTTTGAAACTCCTCCAGCCGGCTCTTCGCGTCTCGATTGCTTTTGTCGAGAGCTGCAATCCGGTCCTTGTATTGCGCCTTTTGCTCTGGAGTGTCAAACACAATGGTCGCCGGTCCCTGGGCGGACGGGTTGTTTGCGCCTGAGTACGCAGCGTTGTTCATTGACCTGGAATCGAGCTCGCGCTTGGCCTGAAGCTGCGCCAAAAACCCTTGCGCTGTTTTTGACGGGTCCCAGCGCTCAGCCATGCGCTTCTCCCAGCCTCCGGCCTCACTGTCGCCGGTAAGCGCCGTCCACGCCGTATCAGCCGCCGTTGCAATCGTGGCGAATGAATACTTCACGGAGTCAGCAACAAACGCCACGCCATTTGCAAGGTCATTTGCCCACGCCTCTATGTCCTTGTTTGCGGCCATCTTGTCCAGCTCGCCGTTCGAGTCTTTCAGGTGGTCGGTGTAGGCGCCAACAGCCATCAGCAGGGCGTCATTGAAGACCGCGCCCAGCTTCACCTTGGCATCTTCAGAGTATCGCGCCAACGATGTCATTTGCTTGCCAGCCGTGCCCATCGCATCCTCATACGCGCCCGCAATGTCCCGCCCGGCTGCCATCACTACATTGGTACGGGCGGTAGTCTTCTCTGCCTCGGTCAGCGCCTCTGCCGTGGTGCCAAGCTGCTTGGCAAGCGTCCGATATGACGCCTCAAAACTGACGTTGATACCGATTGTGCGCAGAACCTCCGTCTGTCCCGACTGGATGCCGTAGATCATGGCCTTGAACGCTTCGCTGGAATTGATGCCGCCAATCACAGCCGCATCCTGCGCCACGCGCGCCAGCCCTTGTGCGTTGGCCAGGTCAATATGTGCGCTGGCCATTTTGGTGACGCTCTCGCGGGCCTCCAGCATCGTGATACCCAGCGCCTGGACACCTTTGGCAGCGTCCATCATCTGCTGGCCGGTGTAGCCGGCATTGCGGCCCACTGTCTGCATCACCACACCCAGCGTCTCAAAACGCGCCGCCATCTTGGCCGACTCCATCACGTAGTCAATCGCCAGACCAACCTTGGCCATACCTGTCTCAAGCGCCCTGCTGGCCAGGTTGCCAACGGTAAAAGACGCGGCCATGCTGGCCATTGAGTTCTTGACCTTGTCAATACCAGCGGCGGATGCCTCTGCGCCCTCCAGCGCCAGACGCAGTGCAACGGTGTTGTTTGCGTTCATACCCTATTGCCCTCTGGTCGCAGCGGTGCTACCCTGCGCCCATGATTGATTTTTTTATGCTGCTGCCCTTTGCCAGCGGCCCCGTGCACGACATCGGCATGATGCTGGTGCTGGGGTACGCGGCCTGCGTGTATGGCGTCTGGCGCGTCGCCGTTGCCAACAACCACCCCATGAAAGGCCTGCTCATGGCCTTTACCGTCATTGCGGGGTTTACCGGCTGGGGCTTCCTGCTGGCCTTTGGCTGGGCACGCTGGGGCGCGCGGCGCGCCTGAGCGTTCACTCCTGCTTCTCAGCCCAGACATTGATTGCAGCAATCTCCATGGCCTGCAATCCGATCCATATTTCGCCCCAGCGCCGGGTAGGCTTGATCCGGCAGACCTCTCGCAGGTAGGTGTAGACGCCTGTGTAGTCAAGCCCGGTTCTGTCCCCCATGCCACCAACACGCCACTGCGTCTGCACGCCCTGCCAGATGTTGAAGGTGTGCACATTGCAGGGCCACAGGTAGCACTTGTCTTCAGGCGGCTGCTCGCCGTCTTGCGCCTCAGCCTGCAAGCCCAGGGCCGCCAGGGCTTCGTTAAACTCAGCCTGCGGTTCATTGGGTGTGCCTTGTTTGGGTAGGTAGAGCTGGCCACGCGCCTGTAAGCGCGCGACCTGTGCTAGTTTTTTTCTTTGCCTGCGCACTCGCGTATGTAGGCACCCCAGCAAATGCCAAGCACGCCAGACACACTCAAGAACGCATCAAACGCCTCGCGGCTGAACGCCGCTGGCTCGCCCGTTGCGCCATCAATCACCAGGCGCTGCTCACGCCAGTCGGTCACGTTGTCCAGAAGGAAATCTTTGATCGACTGGTCCGCCGCCATGTTGTCCGACTCATCCTTGGTCAACCGGCGCGCTGTCAGCGTAGCGTTAAACGGCTTGTTGACTTTGCCCACCTTCAAGGTGAACTTGACGGGTACTTCAACAACATTCTCAATGGCGAGTGTGAACATGGCGTGTGATGCTTTCTTGAGTTGGTACTTGTGAAGTGCTTACAGGCTGACGATGCGCAGTTCGTCGTTGCCGCTGGACGGCAGCACGCGCAAATCAAAGCCGATCAAGCGCATGCCGTTAAAGTCTTCCTTCTTCGGATTCAGCAGCTGCACTTTGGGCATGTGCAGCATGATCTTGTTGCCCGTGGCCGTGCCAATCACAAACCCCAGGCTTTGCAGCGTGTTGGCTTTGACTGAGGTCATCATCGTCACCTCTTGCGCCGCCGTCAGGTTCAGGCTCACGCTGCCGGTCATGTCGCGGTCGGTCAGCACCACTTCTTCGGTCGTGAGCAACGGGGCAAAGGCCACCGAGTTACCCCAGTCCAGCGTCAAGCCACTGCTGTTGTAAGCCGTGCCGCTGGACAGAGCGCCCGCGCTGTAAGTGCAGCCCAGGTTCACATCAACCACATTTGCCTTGGTCACCGCTGGCGGCGTCCTCCAGGCCGTCAGCACTGCCGTTGCGTTGGTTGCTGCCGTAACCCCGCCGTCCAGCCCCACAAAGTCAAACATCAGCTTTGGCGCCTCGCCCGACTTTGCACTGAGCTTCACATTACCAAACACGCCCAGCAGCTTGTGCAGCAGGCCGTCGTCGTAGTAGTAGATGGTCAGG
This sequence comes from Comamonadaceae bacterium, assembly GCA_007280205.1. Lineage (GTDB taxonomy): Bacteria > Pseudomonadota > Gammaproteobacteria > Burkholderiales > Burkholderiaceae_C > Rhodoferax. The sequence continues at coordinate 7,697 of QYPX01000181.1, read as the reverse complement.
GTTTTGAGCGAGTCTGTAGCAGTCAAGTACTCCACCCGGTTTGGTGTCAGCAAGCCGGTCGTCTCTGCATTGGCGCAGCCCAGCAGCAGCGCGCCCCATGCGGGAGCCGTGGCAGCCGTACCAGAGCCAGCCAGCAGAACGCTGAACGAGCACTTCACTGAGGCCGTACCCACCAGCTGCACACCGCCGCCAAGGTAGCTGGTAATGAAGTTGGTGTCGATGTTGTTGGCGTCCAGCGGCGTGATCTGCAAATCCATCACCTGGATAGCGTTGTCAGCGCCGGTGGGAATAGCGTCCGTGCCCGAGGTGGTTTCAACTTTGGCCAGAACGACGGCGCGATTGATAAGGCGTGACATGATGTTTACTCCAGATAAGATTCAATGATTGGTGCGTCAGCCGCAGGGGCTGGTGCAGATTCAGGCGCTTCGGTGTTTGCCACCCAGATGCCGAGCTTGTAGTCCCAGTGCCAGCTACCGCCGCCGGGAACCGGGGTGTTCTCGGGTGTGGCTTTCATGACGCCCCCCCGGTCTGTTCGGCTTTCGGTGCCTTGGCTTTCGGTGCCTTGGCCTGAGCCGGTGGCTGCGCGTCAAACAGCTCATGCACCGCCGGGTCAAACTTGTCGGCGTCAATCAGGTGCCAGCCGCGTGGACCGTCCCGCTTGACCTTAATGAGTTGGCTCATACTGCGTCTCCCAGTTTGGTCCAGATCGGCTGCGCCTGTGAGCCCGAGTTGCGGTACACAAAGCCGTTCGTGGTGTCCGAGTAGATCGCCCCCTTGGGCGCGCTACCCTCGCCCGTGGCCGGCGGCGTTCCATCGGTGTAGTCCACCGGGGCACCCGCGCCGTACATGTGAAGCGCAGACAAAGCATTGACCGTCGACGTTGTTGCTGCAAAGGCAGTCAACCCAGCAAAGCGAGCCCACACCGGCGCTGCCGTCGTGCCGCTGTTCAGGTACAGCTCGCCGTTGGTCGTATCCAGGCAAAGCCCGCCTTTGATCGCAACGTTGATGCCGGTTCCTGCGCCGCCCTCCAGGCTCGCTTGCGCCATGGCCGTGACCACGCCAGAGCCGTCATCAGCCACGCCGGTGTCAGCCGTGTAGAGTGTTGCCGTCACCAGTGCCGAGGCGCCAGCCGATGCCGCAACGCCCGCCAGAACCTGCGCAGCGGTAGACGTAATGGCTCCCCCCTCATCAGTAGCCAGCAGCACCTGTATCGTGCTGTGCGTCACAACCACCGCAAGCGCCGCGCTGGCAGCAGCCGGGTCGACGTAGGCAACAGAAATGGCGTTACCCTCTGAGCCATAGGCCACTGCGGTAAATGTCAGCGCGTTGTCATCCCCAGCCGGGTTAACCAGCAGGGCCGCACGCACCGCATTTTCTGGGGCGCCTGCGCTCAAGGCCAGGGCGCCGCCAAACCGGGTGGCAATACCTGACGCGCTCATTGTCACCGTCGCCCCGTCACCCACAACGAAGCTGCGTTCAACCAGGTACGGCCCAAACGTCCGTGTGCCGACAAACACAGCCCCGATAGAGGCGTCCTGCACTTGCTTGACGCTGGTCGCGGTCTCCCCCGACGTAACGCCAAGCAGGTATCCCGCCTGTAACTTGTGGACCGTTCCCACAACTTAGCCCATCAGGGTTGCAATGTGATTGGGCTTCCAGGCCTTGGCGCCGTAGATGCAGCGCACCTCAACCATAGACTTCATGTAGCCCTTGTACATGGCCACCTCAAACACCAGGCCGCTCCACGGGTCTTGCACCGTCATCAGGTCCACCGCAGCATCGCCGCCATTAGGCATCGCCGGAGGCCGCACAACCAGCTCAATGGCCGACTTGTGGAAAGCCAGATTCGGCGTGTAGCTGTTGCCAATGGTCATCTCCACCGCGTCAGCCAGCGTTGCGCGCAGGCCTGGGTCATTGAGCACAATCGTTGCGCCCGTCGCAGTGGTGCCAGTGGCTACCACATAGTTGTTTGCGTCACCCGCAAAAGTCACCACGTCACCAGACTTGATACCCGTCACATTGACCGTGCCGCCGTCCAGGATGATCGAGGTGTCTCCCACCACAAAGCCCGCGCCTTGGTTGGCATCGTAGCCAGTGCCTGCGCCCTTGGCGTGCGATGTGATGCCGGCAGATTCCTTCATCATCAGGCCCTGCAAATCAAGCAGCGTGCCCTGACGCAGCAGCACCGTGCTGCCAGCCTCATTGGCCTTTTGCAGTTGCGCCAGGTTGCGCAGTTTGGCACCGGCTGCGCTGTTCATCACCAGGCTGGTCAAACCGTCATTGGCTGGCGCCCCGTTGTCCACAAGAATCTGGCGCACCAGAGCGATGGTGTCGAACGTGGTGGCAAAGGGCGTGGTGCCAGCGGTGCCCACGGCGCGGCTCGATGCCTTGTAGGCAACGCCAAACAGGTAAGCCTCAATCGTGTTGGCAATCGCGCGCATGGCCTGCTTGATCTGGTCGCCGTAGATCGTCTCAAAGCCCGAGCCGTTGTTGACGTGCTTGACATCCTCGCCGGTCCACGGGATCTGGACCGATGCGTAGGTATCAACCGTCAGCGTGCGGTTGTCCACCGTCTGGTCAGTACCCTCCGGTATAGTCATCGCCGGGGCAAAGGACGAGCTCACCGCCGGTGTGCGCGTGAAATGCGAGCGCACAACATCACCCTTGGCAGCGCGCGTTGAGGCGTCGCCGTTGATCGTCACAGAAGGGATGATGCCGACCAATTCGCGCCCGACCACATCGGCTGCTTTGTAAATGTCGGCTGCAAGGCTGGTGAGAACGTTTGACATGATGTTTCCTTGAAAATTGAAAGTTAGTTATCGACGACCTGCCCGCCCTCTTTTGCAAAAGCGGTCCGCTCAACATGGCTTGCCACATCAAACGCTGCGCGCGTCATCGTCTTGGCTCCCTGATGGCCCTGACCGGCTGGCCTGAACCCGGAGCCCGAGCCACCGTCACCGGCTGCCCGCACAAGATGCGTCTTGGTCTTGGCCATCCAGGCCGCGCCGTCCTCAATGCTGGTCAACTTCCCGTCTCCCGCATCGAATAAGAAGTCATCGCCCTCCTGCCTCACACGCATGCCAACAAGGGCGCGCGCATCGTCGGCGTCAATGAACTGGTGCTTGGCAATGGCCTGAGCAATGGCACGCTCGCGGCGCTCTGCCGTGTACTTGCCCTCAATCTCTTTCCTGGCCGCTGCGCCCTCGTCGCGCTCACGCTCCAGCCGCTTGATCTTTCCCTCAAACTGCTTGAGCGCATCGGCCTGACCCTTTGCATCCGGGAGTGAATCGAGCTCATCCACGGCACTGATGCCAAGGCGCTCGAAAAGCTTGTCCTGCGCGTCGGTCAATTCCTTGATCTTCGCGTCCTTGCCCTTGCGCCCGTCAATGCTCTCCTTGCGCGCTGCATCACGCTGCGCCCCGAGCTCATCAAAAGCCGTCTTCAGGCCGTCCAAAGCCTTGTCGTCGAGCGTCGCGCCCTTCAACTTGTCCCAATCGATAGTCATGTTGCCCGTTCCGGTAAGTTCATCAACACCCGGCATCGCGCCAGATGGACCATTTGGCGCAAACCGACGTCTTGTCTGTCCGGCACCATGGGAGGGATGGTGGATTTACTTCCTGCCAAAACTTCCCACAAATTGGCAGAGCTTCAAAACACCATACGAAGCATGAATACAAACACCACCACAGCACGGTTCAAATTCCTCTCGGAAGCCTTTGAAGGCAGCGGCGGATTCGCCCCTCGCATCATCTACGGGCTAGACAGCAGCAACTCAGGCAAACGTGTTCCCGTACTCACCGGATCCACCGAGTTGGTGCCCTATCAGCGCGAAAGCGTCGCAAAATTTGCTGGGCGCAACGCCATAGCCGTCTATGAGAACCACCTGCGCCAGGCCTGCGAGCGCTTTGTCAGCTTCCTTGGCCGGCGCAACCCCCAGCGCGCAGGCACAGAAAGCCCCCTGGTCCAGCTACTCACTGACGATGCAGACCTGCGCGGCTCCAATCTGGACTCATTCTGGAATCACTTAGCCCTGCAAGCCAAAGCGCGCGGCTCCATGCTGCTACTCATCGACATGCCCGATTCCAAAGAAGAAGACCCCGGCGTGCAAAGCCTGGCCGAGCAGATCGCCCGCCGGGCCGTGCCCGTGCTGCGAGCCGTCTTCCCGGAGAACGTCAAAGACTTTGAGCTTGACGACGACACCGGCCTGCTCATCAGCATTGCAATCAACACCACAGAGCGCGTCACCGGCGCCAACGGCACCACGGCCTGCAAACCCTGCGTTCGCCGCTGGGACGCCTCGGGCTGGCAACTTCTCGTTGACGACCGCATCATCAAAGAAGGCCACCACCCATTCAGGCAGTGCCCCGTGCTCGCCTTCACCGAAAACGGCGGCCTGTACCCGCAGGTTGGCAAATACGCCCAGATCGCCGACATCTCGCGCGCCATCTTCAACCGCAAAAGCGAGCGTGATGAAATCCTGCGCGGCCAGACCTTCAGCCTGCTCACCCTGCAAGTCACCCCCGAGCAAAGCAACACATTCAAGCCCGATGAGACAGCCGCCACCATCGGCACCCACTCCATGCTCGTGCACCAGGGCATAGCGCCGAGCTTCATCGCCCCCGACAGCGGCCCGGCAGACACTTACCAGGCCGTCATCGAGCAGCTTGAAAACTCCATCCGGCGCATCGCCATGGATGACAGCACCACCCCCAGCGCGCAGGCCGAGAGCGGCCTGGCCCGACGCATGCGCTTCGAAGCCCTGAACGCCGACATCGCCACCTTTGCCGTGCAAATGCAAAACCTTGAGCGGCGCATGTGGGGCCTGTTCCACCGAGCCCTGGGCACCACCAACCGCATCGAGGTCACCTGGCCGTCAGACTACAACCTGATCGACACCCTGACCGAGATCGACATTTTGAGCGCCATGCAGCTCGCCGCCTTTCCCGCCGCCGTGCTGGCCGAGAAGCAGCGCGCCATCGTCGCCGCCGAGTTTGACGGCTCAGAAGAGCCCGTCAAAGCCCTCCTGCTCGCCTCCATTGATGAGACCCTGCAAGCGCCCCGGCCCAACCCCGAGGCAAGCGGCACGCCGCCCGGCACACCGCCCGAAGGCCTGTAATGATCAGCATCAACGTCGCCGGCGTTGAACAAGTGCGCGCCATGCTACAGCGCATCGGCCCCGCGCTATCTGGCCGGGCTCTTGCCAGCACCGCGCTCGACGTCGAGCACTACATCGAGCAAGAAGCCGCCAAGCACAACAAGAAGGGCGCGCTGGTGCGCTCCATCTACAAGACCCGCCTGGCAGACGGCTCGTGGGTGATCGGGCATGACACCAGAGTGGCGCAGCATGCTGCCTTCGTTGTCGGCCCAACTAAGGCGCATGACATCAAACCCAAGAACAAACAAGCCCTACGCTATGCCAAAGGAGGCATCTTCTGGTTCTGGTTCGGTCCGCAAGAATCAAAACAGGACAAGGCAAGAATTTACGCATGGATCAAGAAAAAAGGATACGGCCAAAACACCCGCGTCATGTTCCGATGGCCACACCATCCGGGGTATGCTGGCGATCCATACATCCAGCGCGCTTGCGCCATGGCTCCGCAGATATTTCAGGAGAAAGTACTTGCAACACTCCAAAGAATCGACCAGGCAGGATAGCTATTTGGCATTTGCCCAAGTCGAAGAGGCCGTCAAAAGGGTCAACTCTTCCAAAGAGTTATTTGAGTTCGTCCGCAACATGGAAGCACTGAATATCTTGCGAATTGACTTGCGAGAGAGAAAAGTTCCAAACCCATTATCTGATGACAGCGCTGCTCTCGATGTTGAAATTCTTGGCTCCTGTTTGAGAAAAGTTGTTTCAGAACTTATTGACTCAAAGGGAACATGCTCGAACGCAGATATTTCATCAAGAAGCGCAATCCCCAAAGACAGTGTAAGCCTTTGCACGTATTACCTGCGGTCCATCGGTCTGGTATCCGCCCAAAAACAGGGCCGCTCTCTGCAACTGACATTGGCAACAAATGACATTCGAAAAGGCGCAATCGAATCTGTGATCCTGTCAATACAAGGACGCCAACTCGCGCTAGCAGACCGGGCTGGCCCGCCACAACTCACCCAAGGATAAACACCATGCCACTGACCCAAACCTATGCAGACGGCTACCTCGCCGCCCTCGTCACCGTAGACCGCGAGACCCGCGCCACCGCCGACGTCACCGCCCTGGGCACCTTCCCGGCAGCCTGGGTAACGCGCCTGGTCATCCTGCGCGCCTATGTGCTCGTGTGCATTGAATGCCAAAAGTCACCCGACGACACCTTCGGCGCCAAACTCAGCAGCTACCGCAAGGAATACGCAGAGGCACTCCCTCAGGCCCGCGCGGCCCAACAGGCGGCAGACCTGGCGGCAGACGGCGTTAGCCTGGGCGTCAGCTCCATCTTCACCGTAGCCCTTGAGAGAGGTTAAGCCATGAGCACCACCAACCCCATGACGGCGCTGCTCGTCCTCAAAACAGCGCTCGGGCTGGTCACCGGCGTCGCCAGCTGCAAGATCGGGCTAGAGTCCAACATGACCCCGGCAGACTATCCCATGGTGCGCATCGTGCCCAGCCTGTCGCGCCACTCAGCGGTTATCGGCTCGCGCGAGACCGAAGTGCTCATCTACTTTGGCAAGCCAATCCACGAGTTCGAGTCCGGCCTTGAGTCGCTTTACCAGACCCTGTACGACCTAGAGGCCGCCCTGATCAACGCCGCAGAGACCTCTGGCGTGTACTGCCAGTACCGCGAGACCATCGCCGACGAAGACCGCGTTGACGGATACAAGCTCATGGCACTGCGGGTGATGGTGCAAGGGTAATCGGCTACAGCCTCTATATCAGGCGGCTTGCAACTGCCGTTTCAAGAGAACATCCGGGTTAAATCCTGCAAGTCCAATATCAGCAAGCGGCACACCGAATGACTCCGCCTCAGCCTTGATGCGACTGAGCGCCTGATAAGCCAGAAGCCCATCATTTTGGCCCGCATTCTTGAGACCTTCAGAACGCAACAAATTGACTACCGAGTCAAGGCAAATCAAAGCGCCCGCTAATTTTTCACTGTCCGAACTCATCATTAAACCCCTTGATAACATCAACCTGTGATCTGAAATTTTGCGCCTCTGAGCGCCATTTGGCAAGTAATCCAATTTGATAAGCCGATGGCCTATCATTCCAGTCTGGAACAAACTCACCCGGATTTAGCGCCTTGTGTTCATGAAACGACGCCTGCGTTTCAAGCGACGATATAGACTTTTCTCTCTGAACTGGGCCAAGGTTTTTCAAATTGCGAAGCAGCCCCGCGTTATCTCCTCCCGGCCTCTTAGACTCTTCGTATGCTGCGTTCATTGACCTGTATGCTACGCCATCCCCCAGTCGCTCCAGGTGATACATCGGGTCCCGCCCCGCATTCACCACCGCATCAACGCTCTTGCCACGCTGCATCACATCAAGCAGCCGCTCCTTGCTACCCATAACCCGCGCCGCCTCATAGGCCGCAAGCGTCTTCAAATACGCCTGCACCGCACCCTTGCGCTCTGCGGTATCGGCGCCAGCCGTCAGGTCCGGGCGTGACGACAGGCGGCACCAGCAGTGCGGATGAAACGGAGGCCTTGGCGCCTTCGCCTTGGGGTAACACCCGGCGCCCAAGCCAAACAAATCAGCGCGCGCG
>QYPX01000158.1 GCA_007280205.1 Comamonadaceae bacterium | reverse complement strand
CGCCGCCGGTCCTTGGACAGACCAAGCACGCGGTGCTGTCTCCGGAGTCGGCCTGCGCCCTGGGCACCACGCTGAGCCAGCTGTTTCAGCGCTCGTTTGCCGTCGCCAAGGAGGTGCGCACTTCGACCGAAATCGGCGCTCACTCGATCAGCATGGCGGCTGCGGGTGTGCGTCTGGCAGGGCAGTTGTTTGAAGACCTGGGTCAGGTCAAGGTACTGTTTGTCGGTGCCGGCGAGATGATCGAGCTCTGCGCCACCCACTTTGCGGCCAAGAACCCCAAGAGTATGGCGATTGCCAACCGCACGCTGGAGCGCGGTGAAAAGCTGGCGAGCCGCTTTGGTGCCGAGGTCATGCATCTGGCCGAGTTGCCAGACCGCCTGCACGAGTTCGACGCTGTCATCAGTTGCACCGCCAGCACGCTGCCCATCATTGGCCTGGGTGCGGTGGAGCGCGCCCTCAAGCGCCGCAAGCACCGCCCCATGTTCATGATTGATTTGGCGGTACCGCGCGACATCGAAATCGAGGTCAAGGCGCTGGAAGACATCTACCTCTACACCGTGGACGATCTGGCCAGCGTGGTGCAGACGGCGCAGGCCAATCGGCAGGCAGCCGTGGCGCAGGCCGAGGCGATTGTGGACGCCGGCGTGCAAAGCTTCATGCACTGGGTGGACCAGCGCAGTTCGGTACCTCTGATCCAGCAACTCCATGCCCAGGCCGATGAGTGGCGCGCCGCTGAACTCAGCCGTGCCCGCAAGCTGCTGGCCAAGGGCGAAGACGTCGAAGCTGTCATGGAAGCGCTCTCCAAAGGCCTGACGCAAAAAATGCTGCATGGCGCCATGGCCGAATTGCGCGCCAGCGACACGCAGGCCCGTGAGCGCGCCAGTTCAGCGATTCAACATTTCTTTTTGCGTAAAGAGCGTTAGCGACGCTCCTACAAAGGTCGTCATCACGGCCTGGTCGTTGCGAGCCTGTGATTTGTCATTGCGGGCCCGACCCGCAATCCATGGATCCCGGATCGAGTCCGGGATGACATTCACAAACACCTCAGCCATCGTCGATGAAACCCTTTCTCCGTCAACAACTTGCACGCTACGCCGACCGGCTCGGGGAGCTGGAGTTCCTGCTCTCGCGCGAGGACATCATGAAGGACATGAAGCAGTTTCTGCTGCTCTCGCGCGAACACACCGAGGTCGCTTCGGTGGCCACGCGCTGGTCGCGCTACCAACAGCGCGAAGCGGACCTGGCCGCCGCGCAGGACTTGTTGACAAGTTCCAGCGACGACGCCGACATGGCCAGCATGGCGCAGGAAGAAATTGATGGCGCCAGCGCCGAGATCAGCCAGCTCGAAGGCGAGTTGCAACGCATGCTGCTGCCCAAGGACCCGGACGACGCGCGCAACGCCTTCATCGAAATCCGCGCCGGCACGGGCGGTGACGAATCCGCCCTGTTTGCCGGCGACCTGCTGCGCATGTACAGCCGTTTTTGCGAACGCCAGGGCTGGAAGACCGAGATTCTGAGCGAATCGCTGAGCGAACTGGGTGGTTTCAAGGACGTGGTGCTGCGCGTCGAGGGCGACCACGTCTACGGCGCACTCAAGTTCGAGTCCGGCGGGCACCGCGTGCAGCGTGTGCCTGCCACCGAAACCCAGGGCCGCATCCACACCAGCGCGTGCACGGTGGCGGTACTGGCGGAGCCGGACGAGACAGTAGCAATCCAGATCAACCCGGCCGACCTGCGCATAGACACCTACCGCGCCAGTGGTGCCGGTGGTCAGCACATCAACAAGACCGACTCGGCTGTGCGCATCACGCACCTGCCAACCGGCATCGTGGCCGAATGCCAGGACGGGCGCAGCCAGCACGGCAACAAGGCGCAAGCCATGAAAGTGCTGACCGCGCGCATCCAGGAAAAAGACCGCTCCGAGCGCGCCGCCAAGGACGCTGCCGAGCGCAAGAGCCTGATTGGCAGTGGCGACCGCAGCGACCGCATCCGCACTTACAACTTTCCGCAGGGGCGACTCACCGATCACCGCATCAACCTTACGCTGTACAAACTGCTCAGCATCATGGAAGGCGATCTGCTCGAAGTGGTGCAAGCGCTGCAGGCCTATGAAGCAGCGCAGCAACTCGCGGCGCTGGAAGTTGGCGTCGGGGCATGAGCGTGCCCAGTCTCGCACAAGCCCTGAGCCAGGCGCAGTCGCTCGGAATCGAGCGACTCGATGCGCAACTGCTGCTGCTGCACGCGCTGGGCCGACCGGCTGAGCAGCGAGCCTGGCTCATGGCACACGACGCCGACGAATTGCCGGCGGCAGCGCAGTCCATCCTTGATGCCTGTGTGCAGCGCCGCGCTGGCGGTGAGCCGCTGGCCTACATCACCGGGCACAAGGAATTCTTTGGGCTGGACCTGCTGGTCGATGCCCGGGTCCTGATTCCGCGCCCGGATACCGAAACCCTGGTCGATTGGGCGCTGGAAGTCTTGCCCGCGCACACGCCCGCCAGCGAGCCGGCCCGCGTGCTCGATCTGGGTACGGGCAGCGGCGCCATTGCGCTGGCGCTCAAGGCCACACGCAACGCCCTGCAGGTCAGTGCCCTGGATGCCAGCGAAGATGCGCTGAATGTCGCGCGTGAAAATGCCCGTCGCCTGAAACTCGATATGGATTTTCAGCAGGGATCATGGCTGTCTGACGTGCGGGGAAAGTACCACGCCATTGTCTCCAATCCACCCTATATCGCAGAGCGCGATCCGCACCTGGACGCACTGCAGCACGAACCGACCCAGGCCCTGACGTCGGGAGCGGATGGTCTGCAGGACATTCGCCACATCATCGCCAATGCCAGCGCGCATTTGCTGCCGGGTGGCTGGCTGCTGCTGGAACACGGCTTCGACCAGGCCGCAGCGGTGCGTGAGTTGTTGCAGCAGGCGGGTTTCGCCAATGTTCAATCGCGGCGCGACTTGAGCGACATCGAACGCTGCAGCGGCGGACGAACAGGGCAGAACAAATAGACCGCGTCAAGCCATGGCCATGATGGCCAGGCTGACTGCCAGTCCGGCACCCCAGACCAGCGAACGCAGTGTGCCCTGGTTCATCAGGTAGGCCGCGACATAGACCACGCGAATCGCGACAAAACTCATGGCCAGGGTGTCGATGCGGCCCTGATCGGCGTGCACCTGCTGCGCCAGCACCACGGCCGCGATGAACAGAGGCAGTGCTTCAAAACCGTTGTTCTGCGCGGCGATGGCACGCGCCTGCCAGCCGCTCAGATGCGAAGCCCAGCCACGCGGATCGCGGTTGTCGTAGCCGCCCTCTTTTCTGGGCTTGCCAGCAAAACTGACTTTGGCCAGCCCCGCGGTCAGAACCGGCAGCACACAAGCCGCCACCACACACCAATTTGCAATCGTCATGATTTATGCCTCCTCAGCCATTCTCACCGGTTTTCGCCTGGCGTGCAGCGAGCAGCAAGGACTCGGCCCGGCGCAGATCGTCCAGCGTATCGATGTCGTGGACGCATCCTGCATCGGCCACTGGCAATTCAAACGCTGCGCGGCTGCGCACCACGCCCAACGCGCCTTGTTCACCGCTGAGTTCCAGCAGCGCCTGACGACAGTCAGCAGCAAAGCCAACCGGGTGTCCGCGCTGGCCAGAGTAGCTTGGTAGCACCACGCCATGCTCTTGCAAGGCCGCTGCGACAGCGAGCAGGGTCTGGCTTTGAATCAGGGGCAGATCGCCGGGAAGAATCAACCAGCCCGCAGCATCCGGCGTGCTGCGCACTGCGGCGGCAATCGAGTCACCCATGCCGGCCTGGCCGCTGTCTTCCAGATGCCAGGGCAGGCCGCTGGCCTGGACCGCAGCCAGTGTGTGCTGCAGCACGGGCTTGCCAGCCAGCATCGCCTGCAATTTGGAACCGGTCCCGCCCGAGGCCAGAAAGCGCTTGCCGCGCCCTGAGGCCAGCACGATGACGACAGGAAGATTCACACCGGCGCCGGGCCCGGGCTCTGCGCCACGGCGGCTTTGACCTGAACCATCTCGGCCACGATGGAGACCGCAATTTCAGCCGGCGTCTTGGCACCCAGCGCCAGCCCGACCGGGCCGTGCAGGCGGTTCAGTTGTTCAGCCGTCAGATCGAAATGCTCAGCCAGGCGCTGCTTGCGCGTTTGCTGGTTGCGCCTGGAGCCCAGAGCGCCGACATAAAAAGCGTCGGATTGCAGCGCTTCGATCAATGCCATGTCGTCGAGTTTGGGGTCGTGCGTCAGCGCCACGATGGCGGTATGTGCATCGGGCGGCAAGGCGCGTACGGCGTCGTCGGGCATGCCGTCGACACGGATGACGCCAGGCACGGCCGCCAGCAGCGTGCTGGCGTACTCCTCGCGCGGATCACAGACCAGCACTTCAAAATCCAGCAGCAAGGCCATCTGGGCCACCGCCTGCGACAGTTGCCCCGCACCAATCAGAAGCAAGCGCCACTTCGGCCCGAAAACGGTACTCAGGGTGATGCCGTCAAACTCCAGTGCCTGGCCGCGTTGCGCTGCCGAAAGTTGCACAGCACCCGTGGCCAGCGTCACGCTGCGCTTCACCAGTTGCTGGGTCGCCGTTTGCTGCAGCAACTGTTCGACCCAGTGGATGTCCTGCAGCGGCTCCTGCAGCAGGCGCAAGGTGCCGCCACAGGGCAAGCCAAAGCGCGCAGCCTCCTCCTTGCTCACGCCATAGACAATCAGGGACGGTGTGCTGCTGTCTGCCTTGCCGGCTGTCCAGGCGGCGCGCGTGCGCGCAATCAGGTCGTCCTCGACACAGCCGCCTGACACCGGGCCACTGAGAACGCCGTCATCCCGGATCGCCAGCAAGGCGCCAGCCGGGCGCGGCGCACTGCCCCAGATTTCGACCACCGTCACCAGCGTCACACCATGACCGGCACGATGCCAGGCCAGTGCATCAGCCAAAACGCGCAGGTCAAGACTTTCCATCAATTGGCTCCATTCAAACTGTCCAGTCTTCCAACTTCAGGCCGGGTATGCGTTCAAAGTGGCGTGTGTTGTGCGTAACCAGAGTCAGGCCGGTGACCAATGCATGGGCGGCGATCAAGGTGTCCATCACGCCAATGGCTTGCCCTGTTTGTTGCAGGCGTGCCGCGACTTCACCATAACGGTCGGCGGCATCCGTGGTCCAGTGCAAAGCGGGAATTTCTTTCAACAACAAGTCAACGGCGTAGCGTCGCTTGTCGCTTGCATCCAACAGCCCCAAACCATAACGCGTCTCGGCCCGCGTGATGACCGAAATGGCAATCGTCTGTTTTTTCAGTGCGTTGCGCATGCGCTCCTGCAGGCAGACGTGGGTGTGCCGCACAAAGTAGCCGAGGATATTGGTGTCTGCCAGATACCGGATCACTTTTCGGCTCCGGCGGCTGGTGCATCCTCGGCCCACTCCTCCAGCGGGTTGCGCGACGGCTCATTTCGACGTTTGATTTCAGACAAAAAGTCATCCGGCAACGGATCATCCGCAATCATCCTGAACAATTTTTCAAGGTTGCGCTTGCGCTGATCATCGTCCTTGGGTTTGAGTGTGATTTCGCCAGTTACTTCGTTCTTCGCAATCCACATTTCCCGTACATCTACCCGGAACGCTTTGGGCAAACGTATGGCCTGGCTGTTGCCTGTGGCAAAGACTTTGGCGGTTGCAAGCATGATTT
>QYPX01000077.1 GCA_007280205.1 Comamonadaceae bacterium | reverse complement strand
TTGGCCTGCCTGCTATTGGCGTAAATTTCGAAGTCGAGCGTGTTGGCCCCGACACGCCACGCACCCTTGGGCGGCACGAACAGGTTCGGATGATTGAGGCAACGTACATCCTGCAAGCGCCCGTCGGCGCAAGCGCCTACCTCTTGCCCATTCAAGGAAAGCCGGCCTGACAGACTCAGCTTGGATACGAAAACCCCCAGCGCTGCATCAGGCTGACTGGGCAATTCGACCACCAAGCGGTAATGAACGATGCTGCCCTTGGGATCGAATTCACCTGACTGCAAGATGTGCGGCAACTCAACCGGTTGCTTACCGGCCAGGCTGGTCAACTCGGCGGCGATCAGCGTTTGTGTCGCCGCAGGCGTTACTGCCTGATCGGCACTTGCCATGCCGAGCCAACTGCAGCACAAGAACGAAAGGGCCAGCAGCAGGAGGCACTTAAAGTGCCGCCCGTCCAGCGTCGATAAGTTCTGAGTCATCTGATCACCTCGTGACTACTTCACAATCAAAGGCAACGCAGACCAGATTTGAGTCTTTCGGAGACTGCATCCCGGCGACCCCGCTGGCATTACTCCATCAACTGGAAGTAGAAGCCCGGTAGTTTTGCGTCGCCGGCTTTCACCGACTTTGCCCAGTTTCAATTGACCCGCCAAAACACTCGCAATCACGAGTTGTTATCAATCTATTTATTAGACCATCGTTATCAAAGTGGTGGCGACTATACAGGAATTATTCAGAACATGTTCTGCTGTGAAGAAGTCTGTTCGGTAATCAAACCATTCCCGGTTGCTTGGCGCAAGAACGTCCCTGCTACTGGTTCGACAATTCTGATGTAGTCATTGACCTTTGCAAACTGAACTTCCAGTAACCAGCCCTTCGTGATCGGCTGGTTACGCTGCCGCACGAGCCGCACTGGTACTCGGCCATGGAGTCCAACGAGCAACTGCTATTTGAGCTGGTCAGTTGGTTTGACAAGTACGTCAAGGGCGCGCCAGCGCAGTGAATTTGAACACTACCTGAGCATGGTGCTGGTACGGCAAATTCTTGTCTACCGTGATAAATGCGTCAAATCCGTCGGCCGCGAGTGCAAGCAGCAAGCGCATCGGTAGACAGGCGCTCTCTGGCCGCCTCAAGTACAGCTACCGCCTTTTCTCGGGACACCGAGGGGAAATCGTCGAGAAAATCTTCGAGAGAGGATGCACCCTCCAGGTAGTCAAAGAGGTTCTTGACGAGAACACGGGTACCCGTGAAGCAAAGCGCTCCGCTCATTATTTCGGGGTTGCGACTGACGAGAGATGTTTCCATGACGACCTCCTGTTCGGACAGTTTACTCACTACCAGGCGAGTTGCGCTACTTAAGTCGGGCACCCTCAAAGCCCGCACAAGACACTCAGGAGACGGTCAACTTTTTGATTTGGTTGCTCCAGACCAGTCGTTGAAAGACGACGTCAGTCGGCTAACGGCTATGTGGCGATCGATGCCCTTGTGCGCGCCTTGATGTCAGGCTTTCAATCTGGAGAATTTACCTGTCATTGAAGGCTGGTCTTAATAAATCTTAATACTGTTACTTATCACAACGGGTTACTATGTACGTAGCTTCTTCTTATTGGTAGTCCCTCCAAGAATTACAAAAAGACACCAATCGTGAAGTCGTGCTGAAGCTGAAGTTCGGCGCATTGAAACGGTTCTGCCGTGGCAAACACAGAACCTGACCAGGGAGGGAAGTTGCCATGAAAGTCATTTCCAATAAGGGCCCGGAAACACCCGTGACAACTACATTGAAGTCTGTCCAGGGGGGGGGGCGTGGCGACCTCCGATGAGCAGCGCCTGAAGGCACTACGCCGGCGTGCTGAGGCTGTCGCAAAAGCCTACCACGCCGAGGTTTCGCGCGGCGACCAGACACTGTCGCCGGCAAAGGCGATAAAGACGCTGCATGAACTGCGCGTCCACCAGATCGAGTTGGAGATGCAGAACGAAGAACTGCGCTCCACGCAACTCCAACTTGATGCCGAGCGTGATCGCTACTTCCAACTCTACGACCTGGCCCCGGTGGGCTATCTGAGCGTTAGCGAAAAGGGCTTGATTTTGCAGGCCAACCTGAGCGCCACCCAACTGCTCAAAGGGGCGCGCATACATCTGGCCAAACAGTTGTTCAGCAACTTCATTGCGCCAAGCGATCAGGACATCTACTACCTGCTGCGCCGAAAAGTCATTGACACACGCCAGACTCAGACTTGCGAGTTGCAAATGAAGCCAAAGGGCAGTCAGCCGTTCTGGGCAAGGTTGACAGTCAATCTGGAACAAGATGGCGATGACGACGCCGCACTAGAGTTTCGCATCATCATCAGCGACATCAGCGAGCGCAAAGTGGCGGACGCAGAGCGTGAGGCGGCACTAAAACTGCTCCAGAATATCGCCCGCCGGGTCCCCGGCGTTGTCTACCAGTATCTGATGAGAGCCGATGGCAGTTCCTGCTTTCCTTTCGCCAGTGAGGCTATCCGCGACATCTACCGGGTCAGCCCCAAGGAAGTGCGCGAAGACGCAAGCAAGGTATTTACCGTGCTTCATCCGGATGACTACGACGCCGTGGTCGCCGCGATCCAGACCTCAGCCAGGGAACTCAAGCCCTGGCAGCAGGAGTACCGCGTCAAATTCCCCGATGGCACAGTGCGCTGGCTGTTTGGCAACGCACTGCCCGAGCCAGCGCCGGGCGGCAGCACACTGTGGCACGGCTTCATTACTGACGTGACCGAGTCCAGGCAATTGAAGGATGCGCTTAAGGAAAGCGAACTGCGCTACCGCACCATAGCTGACTTCACCGCAGACTGGGAATACTGGAGCTTGCCCGATGGCACGCTACGCTACGTCTCGCCTTCCTGTGAAGAGGTTTGCGGCTACACGCCCCAAGAGCTTTACGCCGACCCTCTGCTGCTCAGGCGAATGGTGCACCCTGATGATCTGGCGTTGTTTGACGATCATGTGCACCAACTATCGGATCAGGGCGTAACCGAGCCCATCGATTACCGCATCCGGACCAAGCACGGCGAGGAACGCTGGATAGCCCATGTCTGCCGACAGGTTTTTGACGCTGATGGGAAATCACTCGGACGCCGCGCCAGCAACCGCGACGACACCCGCAACAAGGAACTGCAAGAGCAGATTCGTCAACTGGCCTTCATTGACCCGCTGACGGCCTTGCCGAACCGGCGTTTGCTGCTCGACCGCCTGGAGCAGGCCCTGGCTGCCAACCAGCGCAGTGAGGGCTTTGGCGCACTGATGTTTCTGGACCTGGATAATTTCAAACCCTTGAACGACCAGCATGGGCATGGAGCGGGCGATCTGCTCTTGCTGGAAGTGGCGCGCAGGCTCAAGGCTTGTGTGCGCGGCGTGGACACGGTGTCGCGCATAGGTGGTGATGAGTTTGTGGTGCTGCTGGGCGAGTTGGCAGCGGATCAGGCTCAGGCTGCGGAACAAGCCAGCAAACTGGCTGAAAAAGTCCGCTTCAGTCTGGCAGAACCCTACCTGCTGCCCGTCAGCAACAACGCTGAAGCCATCAAACATCACTGCAGCGCCAGCATTGGCGTGGTACTGATCGAGCCACAGCACAAGAGCGTGGAGGGCTTATTGAAGTGGGCCGATGCCGCGATGTACCTCGCGAAGGAAGAGGGCCGAAACCGCGTCATTTTCATGATCGAAAGGCGTACCGAGCAGCGTCCTTGACGAGTGGGTTGCAGGCATGGCCAACAAGATTGGCAACGTGGCATGGACGTTTCCAACTAGTCAGTCGCACTGACCGAACCCGATGAAAAAACACACTGAACCTTCGCACCACCTGGAACTGCGTGTGCATGAGTTGGCCCAACTTTTCAACTCCATGGACCCCACGCCATTTCACAGCAAGGCACTAGACCGCGAGGCCGAGACCTTCATTGAGGCCTGGGCGCGTAGTTTTACCCCAAAAAGTTCATTGCACCTGACCATCCATCTTCAGCACATGCCACCGGAGGGCGACCCCGCCACGCTCGTGACGGGGGCAATCCACCACCATTTTGAAGAAAAAGCGGACCTGGCGCGGCGCGACTTGCGTGACCTTTTCTGGCAGGGACGCACCAGCCTGCTGATCGGACTTGCGTTTGTCGCACTGTGCTTGTTGGCAGCCGACTTGATTGGAGAATCCGGCGCGAGCACGGCCCACACCATCGCACGTGAAAGCCTGACCATTGTGGGATGGGTGGCAATGTGGCGACCCATGCAGTTGTTCCTGTACGACTGGTGGCCCCTGGCACGGCGCATTGGCACGTACAAGGCACTGGCGCGCGCGCACGTGAAAATGGTGCAGAGCGGCGGATGATACCTGCAATCAAGGTGTTCAATTTGGGTTTTCCATCACTGCTTTGAATACGATGGCGCATGCTTGGACGCCTCTAACTTGAGCCACTTTTTATTGCCACATAGCTGCCGATCGTGAACGACTCTTGCCGCTGCGTTGCCGCCCGGCGCCGAAGTCATTGCGGACCCCGGATCGAGTCCGGGGCAGGCCCGATCCGCAATCCAGTTTCGGTGTGGCACTGGATCCCGGATCGAGTCCGGGATGACAGATGCCGGGCCGGGATGACAATTTGCATGTCATTGCGGACCCCGGATCGGAGTCCGGGGCAGGCCCGATCCGCAATCCAGTTTCGGTGTGGCACTGGATCCCGGATGTTGAAACCCCGGACCTGATCCGGGGCCGGGATGACAAATGGCGGCCCGGGATGACAAATGGCGGCCCAGGATGACAAATGGCGGCCCAGGATGACCAATCTACTCCAGGCTGATCTGTTTGCGGTTGTCGCTTGAGACCCGGTCGATCAGCTTGTTGTAGGGGTCGACCCCGGCTTCATACGGTTTCTCCTTGACCGTGATCGTCAGCACCGGCTCGGCACCCTGCAAGCGGCGCTTCTCGCTGAACAGCAGTTTTTCATCGGCCTCCTTGGCGCCGGGGGCTCGGGCGAAGATGGCGATCTCGACCGGCTCGCCGTAGACACGGCTGGTCTCCTTGCCCTTGCCATCGGCTTCGAGCTTGGCCAGGTGCAGCTTGATCTTCACATCCCACTGGCCGTCTGGTCGCTGTTTGGCGCTGGCCTCAACCACGCGGTTGTCGTAGAACACGATCTTTTCGAACAGGTCGGTGATCAGGTCCTGTCTGTCGGCGCCGGCTTCAGCGCGGATGTAACTGAGCAGCTCGCGGCTGGTGGTGTAGGGCGCTGCCTGATAGGCCTTGTCCTGCAGGAAGCGCTGGAGCGCGCGGTTCAGTGCCGCCTCACCCATCTCCTCACGCAGGCGGTAGAACACCAGGGCACCCTTGTTGTAGTGGATATAGGGCTGGTTTTCAACCCGAAACAGCGGCAGCTCTTCAATCTGCTCGCCCCGGCGCGAGCGCAGGTACTTGTCGAGTTCCTCCTTGAAGAAGCGGCGCATGTGCTCCCTTCCATATTCCTTCTCCATCACCATCAGCGCCGAGTACTGCGCCAGCGACTCCACCAGCATCGTGCCGCCCTGCACGTTGGCGCCAATGACTTGATGTGCCCACCACTGGTGCGCCATCTCGTGCGCCGTGACGTAGAACACGTAGTCCACGTCCTCGGCCTTGCGCAGGTCGGCAATGAAGCCAATCGCCTCCGAGTAGGGAATGGTGTTGGCAAAGGACTGGGCAAACGAGGCATAGCGCGGGAACTCCAGAATCCGCACCTGCTTGTGCTGGTAGGGCGTGAAGTTGGCGCTGAAATAGTCGAGTGATTTCTTCGTGGCGGTGATCATGCGGTCCACGTTGTAGCTGTGCTGGGGGTCGAAGTAGATCTCGATCGGCAGTCCGTTCCAGTCACCCTTGCGCACCTCCCAGCGCGCCGACAGGTAGGCGAAGAAGGGCAGCATCGGGCGGTCCATCTTGTAGTGGAAATAGCGCCGGCCGTCCTTCTCCCAGGTCTTCTGCAGATAACCCGGCGCCAGCGCGATCTGATCCGCGCTGGTGGAGACTGTGGTCTCAAAGGCGATCCAGTCGGCCTCGCTGTCGAGCTGATGGTTGGAGCGCGCCGCTTCGTCTTCGAGCTTGGGCATGCGTTGGGGTTCACCCAGGCCGCGCTTGCGCCGCTCGTTGCGGTCCATCAGTTCGTTGCCGGCATAGCCCAGGGCCGGAAAAACCTGCATGTTGTTGAAGAAGGTGCCGTTCAGGTTCAGACTGTCAGGCCTGCCGTCGTTGCTAAAGCCCTGGTTTTCCAGCGTCACGCTGAAATCCATGTCGATCGCTGCTCCCGGTTGCATGGCCTGCGCCAGCTTCAGGATGCGAAAGCCCAGCACGGCGTCGTCCAGCGTCACCTGGTGCGCCGGCAGACTGCGCAGCACGGTCTTTGTGCGCGGCACCACCTGCACGTAGAGCGTATCCACCGCGGCGCTGTGCTTGTTGACCAGACGGTAGTGGCCATCGATCACCAGGCGGCGCTGGGACGGAAAGATGTCCACATTGGCGCGGACTTCGGTCACACGCGGTTGCGGCAGGCTCTTGTATTGCCGGTATTTCTTCTCGAAGCTGACCTGTCGGTCCATCTGCTGGTCACCCGCAACGTACTCGTTCAGGACGTTGGTGTTGTAGAAGATCCAGCCACCGGTGGC
>QYPX01000002.1 GCA_007280205.1 Comamonadaceae bacterium | reverse complement strand
CCTGCAATGCGAAAAGCCGCACGGACAGACCGCATTTCAGTGGTTCAGTCAGGGTGAAATCCTGGCTTTCCTGCCCATCGATGGGGCCCAAGGAAACACAGTGGCCATCGTCTGGTCGGTGCTGCGCGAGCGCGTGCCGGCCCTGCTCGCCGAAGGCGCCGAGGCCTTCTGCCAGCAGCTCGAAGCGGCCAGCCAGGGACAGCTCGGCAAGTTGGAGTTGACCAGCCGACGCAGCGCCTGGCCGCTGCAAAGCGCACACGCCAAGCGCTGGGCTGGCAGACACGCCACGGGCGCCTGGGCGCTGGCAGGAGATGCGGCGCACAATGTGCATCCACTGGCGGGGCAGGGTTTAAATCTGGGGCTGTCTGACGTGGCGGCACTGGCCACAACATTGGGCCAGCGCGAATACTGGCGCAGTGTCGATGACGAAAAATTGCTGCGCCGTTACGAGCGCTCGCGCAAGGCCGAGGTGATGGTGATGGACGCCACCATGGACGGCTTGCAGCGCCTGTTCTCGCGCCCGGGTGCCAGTTGGCAGTCTGCGCGCAATTGGGGCATGAACGGCTTTGAACGCAGCGGCTTGCTCAAGCTTTGGGTGGCACGACAAGCCATGGGATGTTGACGTTTTGATCGGACCATCATGCATTTTTTAAAGACATTGTTCACCATCGGCGCCCTGGCTCTCAGCGCTGGCGCCCTGGCCCAGGAGGCCACGATTCGCAAGAACCTGGCAGAGCGCATTCCGCAGTTGCAAAAGATTGACGAAGTGAGCAAGAGCGCCATGCCTGGCCTCTATGAAATCCGTGTCAACGGCAGCGAGATTTATTACACCGATGGCGAAGGCAACTTTCTGCTGCAGGGCAGTCTGATAGACACCCGGCAACGGCGCAATCTGACCGAAGAGCGGGTCGACAAACTCAATGCCATCAGCTTTGATGCCTTGCCCCTGAAGGACGCTTTCACCATTGTGCGCGGCACCGGCAAACGCAAGCTGGCGGTTTTTGAAGACCCCAATTGCGGCTACTGCAAGCGCTTTGAGCGCGACCTGCAGAAAGTGGACAACGTGACGATCCACATGTTTTTGTATCCGATCCTGAGCGCCGATTCGAACGAGAAATCGAAGAACATCTGGTGTGCCAAGGACCGCGTCAAGGCCTGGCAGGACTGGATGGTGCGGGACAAGGCGGCCGCCACGGCCAGTTGCGACATCAGCGCCATCGAGCGCAACGTGGAAATCGGCCGCAAACACAAGATTACCGGCACACCAACACTGATCTTTGCCGACGGCACCCGCGTGCCCGGCGCCATCACCGCAGCCCAGGTTGAAAAATACCTGACGGATGCCAAGAACTGATGGCGCTCGCAGCCATCGCCTACGAGCTTCGGATTGCCGATCTGCACGCTCATCTGTTCCAGGTGAGCCTGACGATCCAGCGGCCCGCCGCCCTGCAACAACTGAGCCTGCCGGTATGGATTCCGGGCAGCTACCTGGTACGTGAGTTTTCCAAGAATTTGCAGCAATTGCAGGCGCGCCAGGGCAGCAAGTTGCTGGCCATCACCCAACTCGACAAGTGCAGCTGGCAGGTGCAGTGCACCGAGGGCAAACCACTGGTCCTGAGTTACCAGATCTACGCCTTCGACAGTTCGGTTCGCACCGCCTGGCTCGACAGCACACGTGGTTTTTTCAATGGCACCAGTGTGTTCCTGCGCGTGCTGGGTCAGGAGGATGCACCGCACAAGCTGACGCTGCTGTCGGACAAAAAGTTGCCGGACTGGTACGCCGCTACCGGACTGGCACCCGAAAAAGTCAACAGCCGTGGTTTTGGCAACTACCTGGCTGCCGACTACGATGAGTTGGTCGATTCCCCGGTGGAGTTGGGGGCGTTCTGGAGCGGCACCTTTGTGGCCTGCGGCGTGCCGCACCGCTTTGTCGTCTCCGGTGCGCCACCCGGCTTCGATGGCAAGCGTCTGCTGGCCGATACGCAGAAAATTTGCGAGGCAGAAATTCGCTTCTGGCATGGCACCAAAGCTGACAGCAGCCGCAGCAACAAGCCGCCGTACAAGAGCTACCTGTTCATGCTCAACGCGGTGGATGAGGGCTATGGCGGACTCGAGCATCGCAACTCGACGGCCCTGATCTGCAAGCGCAAGGACCTGCCGCGCTTGAAGCTGGAGGCCAGCCCCGCCGACAAGAAAGCGCCAGAGGGCTACACCACGCTGCTGGGCCTGATCAGCCACGAGTATTTCCACACCTGGAACGTCAAACGCCTGCGCCCGGCAGAGTTCACCCGCTTTGACTACGCGAATGAAAACTACACCGAATTGCTGTGGTTTTTTGAAGGTTTCACCAGCTACTACGACGACTTGCTGCTGCACCGAGCCGCCCTGATAGACCAGGCGACGTACCTGACGCTGCTGGGCAAGACCATCAACCAGGTGTTGCAAACGCCGGGACGCGAGATTCAGAGCGTGGCGCAAGCCAGTTTCGACGCCTGGGTCAAGTATTACCGGCAGGACGAAAACACGGCCAACGCCACCATCAGCTATTACACCAAGGGTTCGCTGGTCGCCCTGTGCCTTGACCTGACGCTGCGCCAGCAAGCCAGGAGCTCGCTCGACGCCGTGATGCGGGGCCTGTGGCAACGCTGCCGCGGCGGGCCGATGACCGAAGCCGACCTGCTGGCCGTGCTGCAGGGCCTGTCTGGCCGCTCTTTCAGCAAGGAAATTGCGCACTGGGTGCACAGCAGCGCCGAGTTGCCGCTGCAAACCCTGCTGGAACGCCAGGGCGTCTCGGTGCAACAGGAGAGCGCCGACCTCGCGCAGCGCCTGGGTCTGCGTGTGACCGAAAGCGCAGGCGTTCAGGTCAAGAGCGTGTTGCGCGGCAGTGCGGCCGAGCAGGCCGGCTTTGCCGCCGGCGACGAATGGCTGGCGCTGGAAGCTGGCACTGGCAAACAGGCCTCCAGCTGGCGCCTGTCCAAACTCGACGACGTGCTGCTCTATGCCGGTGCTGCCTCCACAATCGGCGTCCTGGTGGCGCGTGACAAGCGCATCTTGAAGCTGTCGCTGAAGTTGCCTGCGCCAGCAAGGCGCTGCTGCCTGACAGTACGTGACAAGAAACTTGTAGAACAATGGCTTAACTAAACACCTGGAGAGACCCATGAATTTTGAAACCATCAACGTCCGCACCGAAGGCGGCAAGGTCGGCATCATCACCCTGAACCGTCCGAAGCAGCTCAACGCCCTGAACGACCAGCTGATGACCGAACTCGGTGTTGCGCTGAAGTCCTTCGACGCCGATCCGGCCATTGGCTGCATGATCATTACCGGCAGCGAGAAAGCCTTTGCTGCCGGCGCCGACATTGGCGCCATGGGCAGCTACAGCTTTGCCGATGTTTACAAAGGCGACTTCATCACCCGCAACTGGGAGCACATCCGCAGCGTGCGCAAGCCTGTGATCGCCGCGGTCAGCGGCTTTTGCCTGGGCGGTGGCTGCGAACTGGCCATGATGTGCGACTTCATGATCGCAGCCGACAACGCCCGCTTTGGCCAGCCCGAGATCAAGCTGGGCATCATTCCCGGCGCGGGCGGCACGCAGCGGCTGCCGCGCGCGGTGGGCAAGGCCAAGGCGATGGAGATGGCACTCACCGCTCGCCTGATGGACGCCGCCGAGGCCGAACGCGCCGGACTGGTGAGCCGCGTCGTGCCACTGGACAAGCTGATGGAAGAGGCGCTGGCGACGGCCCTGGTGATCAGCGATTTTTCACAAATTGCCACCATGGCTGTCAAGGAATCGGTCAACCGCGCTTTTGAAAGCGGCCTGAGCGACGGCGTGATGTTTGAGAGGCGCCTGTTCCACGCGCTGTTTGCCACCGCCGACCAGAAGGAAGGCATGGACGCTTTCGTCAACAAGCGCAAGGCCAACTTCAAGCACCAGTAGGACTCTGGTTATAATCCGCAGCCTTGGCTCTTTAGCTCAGTCGGTTAGAGCGATGGAATCATAATCCACAGGTCCGCGGTTCGAATCCGTGAAGAGCCACCAGTACAACCCGCATGGGTACTAGAAAGCCCGCTACTTAATTGATAGCGGGCTTTTTTGTTGGCGTCGATTTTTGGCTTCGTGTAGCCACTATGTAGCCACCAGTACATGATTTTGTACCGTGTAGCCAAAAGAAAACCCGCACTAGGCGGGCTTCATTCGATGCGCTTTGTTCAATCAGCCGTTACGAGTCGGGCAGCGCCCCATTCGGGGCGGCTCACTTCCTGGGATGCACGCTCGATTAGCCCCTGCTCAGTCTCGCCCGGCTGTCGCGTCCATAGTTGCCCGTTATCAGCACGCAAGCGGCATACCGGGGCGTCAAGGTGTCCAGGCACCACGATACGGCGAATGATGGTTAGCTCTTGTGCTGGTGGGTTTGCCTGCTCCAGTGCTGCAATGCGTTTTTCAAGGTTTTGCATAGCCTCTCTCCGGTTTGTTGTGTGTTGGCCGTAGGAACTCCTCTATCTGCTCATCGGTGATTTCCGGCGAGTCAGCGCCACTCCGACTCGGCTTGTCCATCCAATTTAGTACCCAATCGTCGTGACTCATCTCGTCCTCACCTGAACACTTTTCCAAGTTTTCAAGACGTTGCTTAAGACTTGCCATGCTGTTGCTCCTCGGTTGATACGACGCCTTGCAAATATGCGATGCCCGAATCTAAATCTGGGTCTGGCAAACTTCGCAGGTATGGTCTGAGTTGGGCGGGTGCCATGCGAGTGAGATATGTAGCGAATTCCGCATCGCTCATACCAGGCGGTCGGACGCCACGATAAGGGTTCAACTTTTCCAGGCTGTCTAGGCGTGCCTTAATCTTTGCCATGGTGTTGCTCCAGTTTGGTTAGTCGGGCTTCCATTTCGTCAATCTCCAACACTCGCGCCAGCGTGCCAATCGCACCCAGCAGCGCGGCCCCTTGGCTTGGTGCAAGCTCGCCACGGGCCACGGATGCCAGCACAGCGCGTCCCTGTTGCGTCAACGTGCCATCAGGCAGGGTGAGTGTCTCGGCTTGCTCTGCGGCTTTCAATGGGGCAATGGCACGCTCCAGCAATAGGCGGGCGGCGGCGGTATCGCCTTGCAATGCCTGCTCTATCAATCGGGCCAATATGTCAGGCACGCGGGCGCTTATGCTGGCGCGTATTTTTGCAACCTCGCCACTGCCAGGCGTGCGGCCTTTTGGGTTTCCTGATTCGCCGGGTTTCCAGCGTCCGGGCGGCTTTTGCTTTGCGGTAGTCATGTCTGCATTTCCTTTGCTTTATCAAGATGGTTGAAAACGTCCCGGCAATCGCGGGCAACGAAGCCCACACCACCAGCACCACGGATGCGCTCTAGGAAAATCGCTTGCTCTGGTCGCAGGCGTCCGGCCTTGGCTTTCACTTCCACACCCAGCAGGCGGCCATCGCGTAACTGCCCCAGCACATCAGGGCACCCCGTGAAACCGAATCGCACAAACCGGGCACCTATGCGGGCGGCCCCGCTGTTCATTCGCTCGCACCATGCCACCAGCGGATGCGCTCTGAGTGCTTTCAACACTTCCACCAGTGCGGCGGCTTCGGGCCTGTCGTTGCTACGCTTGGGGGTTTGCGCCATGCCGAATAAGTCATCCATGCGCGGCCCCCTTTGTAGCCTTGGCAGCGGCCATCCGTTTACCCCATTGCTTGGCGGCTTCGTCTTTGGTCAGTTT
>QYPX01000223.1 GCA_007280205.1 Comamonadaceae bacterium | reverse complement strand
TGGCCAGCGGTCTCGAACTGGCACTGGTCGGGCGCACCCTGATCGGGCTGGGCGTCTCGGTGACTTTTATTGCCATGCTCAAGATCATCGCCGTATCCTTTGATGAACGTCGCTTCGCCACGCTGGTAGGACTGGCGATGCTGATTGGAAATCTCGGCTCGGTGCTGGCGGGCGCGCCGCTGTCCTGGTTGGCGCAGGTGGTCAGCTGGCGCCATATCTTTGTTGCACTGGCCGCTATGTCGCTGCTGCTGGGCGTTGCCTGCTGGGTGCTGCTGCGTGAGCAGTCCGTCGGCGCAGGCCCGTCGAAACCGAAGCCAGCGATTGACCGCAGCCTTGTTCTATCAGGACTGCTCTCGGTTTTGAAAAACCGCGACAACTGGCCCACCGTGTGTGTCAATTTTGGCATCTGCGGCAGCTTTTTTGCTTTCGCCGGCCTGTGGGCAACGCCGTTTCTGACGCAGGCCCATGGTCTGAGCCGAGCCGCTGCTGCCAACCACGTCAGCCTGTATTTCGTCGGTTTCGCACTGGGCTGCATGTTCATGGGCGCGCTGTCGGACCGGCTCGGCAAACGCAAGCCGGTGCTGATCGCGACCAGCCATCTGTACCTGCTGATCTGGCTCGTCCTGCTGTGGGACCTGGCACTGCCACTGCTGGCAAGCTACGCCCTGTTCACCCTGATGGGTCTGGTCACTGCCGGTTTCACGCTTACCTGGTCTTGCGCCAAGGAAGTCAATGCGCCCCAGCTCTCTGGCATCTCCACCAGCGTCACCAACATGGCCGGTTTCCTCGCCGGCGCCATCCTGCAGCCGCTGGTCGGCTGGGTGATGGACCAGCGCTGGCAGGGTGGCCTGACCAGCACCGGAGCGCGTCTCTTTACTGCGGACGATTACCACGCCGGCCTGCTGCTGCTGGCGGCCGTGGCAGCCTTCGGCGCACTGGCCTCATGGTGGATCAGGGAAACCGGCTGCCGCAATATCTGGCGGCAAAACGGTCAGTGATTTTTTCAGGAAGGTTCTTGCAAAGCCGGGCGGATAGTCCGGCAACTCGCCAAAGCACTGGTAGCCCAGACGCTCGTAAAAACCTCTGGCACCAAACTGGGTGTCAACCCAGGCGGCGTGACAGCCGCGCCCCCAAGCTTCCTGCTCGGCCCGCTGCATGAGGGAGCGGCCCAGACCCTGGCCGCGAAGCGCTTCGGGAACCAGCAGCATCTGCGTGTAGAGCCAGCCGTAGCCGGTAGCACCCCACAGGCCACCGATGACCGCATTCGCACTGTCCCGGACCGCAATCACCAACGGCCGCTGCAGACCCGGCCCGGCAAGCTTGACGTTATGCTGGACCAGCGCACTGGCAATCGACTTGCGAACTTCATCGTCTGCACTGTCGCTCACCTGCAGCGTGCTCTCCAGCGGCCCCTTGGCGTCCGGGAAACTCATCACCGGCACGCCCTCATCACTCAATGCCGGAAGTGGCGCACGCCGGAGAACACCATGGCGACACCGCGCTCATCGGCGGCGCCTATCACTTCCTGATCGCGCATCGAACCCCCGGGCTGGATGATGCAGCTCGCGCCGGCGTCAACCACGACGTCCAGGCCATCCCGAAACGGGAAGAAGGCATCGCTCGCCGCCGCCGTGCCTGCGAGCGAGAGCCCGGCATGCTGTGCCTTGATGCTGGCAATGCGCGCTGAATCGAGCCGGCTCATCTGACCTGCGCCCACCCCCATGGTCATGCCATCCCTGCAGAACACAATGGCGTTGCTCTTGACGAATTTCGCGACGTTCCAGGCAAACAACAAGTCCTGCAACTGCTGCTGCGTGGGCTGCAGCTTGGTCACCACTTTCAGATCAGCCAGCGTGAGCTGGTGGTTGTCGGCCGTCTGCATCAGCAGACCCGAGCCCACGCGCTTGAAGTCCACTGCGTTGCGCCCGTTGGCCCAGTCGCTGGCGCCGCCGGCGGGCAGCGCAATCTTGAGAATGCGCACGTTGACCTTGCTCTTGAAGACGGCCAGCGCCTCGGGCGTGTAGTCGGGTGCCATCAGCACCTCGACAAACTGCTTTGAAATTTCCAGCGCTGCGGCTTCATCGAGCGTTCGATTCAGCGCAATGATGCCGCCAAATGCCGAGGTCGGGTCGGTCTTGAACGCCTTGCTGTAGGCCTCCAGCGCGTTGGCCCCGAGCGCCACACCGCACGGGTTGGCATGCTTGACGATGACACAGGCGGCACCCGCTTCGGCGGCAAAACTCTTGACACATTCCCAGGCCGCATCGGCGTCGGCAATGTTGTTGTAGCTCAACTCCTTGCCCTGCAGTTGCTGGGCCGTCACCAGCGCACCCGGTGCCGCCTGCAGGTCCCGATAAAAAGCGGCCTGCTGGTGCGGATTCTCACCGTAACGCAGGTCCTGCAGCTTGACAAAACATGCGTTCGACTGCGCCGGGAACAGCTGTCTGGAGGGCGTGCTGTTTCCTTCTTCAAAGTCAATTGAGGACAGGTAGTCACTGATGGCGCCGTCGTACTGGCTGATGCGGTTGAATGCTGCCACCGACAGGGCAAACTTCGTCTTCAGACTGATACCGCCACCCTTGAGCTCCGAGAGCACGCCAGCGTACTGGGAGGCGTCGGTCAGCACCGCCACATCCCGCCAGTTCTTGGCTGCGCTGCGCACCATGGCCGGACCACCGATGTCGATGTTCTCGATGGCGTCTTCCAGCGTGCAGCCAGCCTTGGCGATGGTCGCCTCGAACGGATACAGGTTGACCACCAGCAGGTCGATGGTGTCGATGTGGTGCGCCTGCAGCGCCGCCATATGCTCGGGCAAGTCACGCCGCGCCAGCAATCCGCCATGCACTTTGGGGTGCAGGGTCTTGACACGACCATCCAGCATCTCTGGAAAACCGGTAAGTTCAGCCACCTCCGTCACCGCCAGCCCCTGCTCAGCCAGCAGCCTGGCTGTGCCGCCCGTGGACAGGAGCTTGATGCCCAGCGCGTGCAGCGCCTGGGCAAACTCCACAATGCCGGTTTTGTCGGAGACAGAAATAAGTGCGTTCATGAGGTTAGATCAGTTTGTGTTCAAGCAACTTC
The DNA here is from genome assembly GCA_007280205.1 of Comamonadaceae bacterium. Taxonomy (GTDB): domain Bacteria; phylum Pseudomonadota; class Gammaproteobacteria; order Burkholderiales; family Burkholderiaceae_C; genus Rhodoferax. Next base: position 2,977 of record QYPX01000223.1, on the reverse strand, counting down.
TTGCGCAGCGTGTTGCGATTCAGGCCCAGCCACTGCGCTGCCTTGGACTGGTTGTCGTCGGCGTGGCGCATGACCACTTCAAGCAGCGGCTTTTCAACGACGTGGAGCATCATGTCGTACATGCCGTCCGGCTCCGTACCACGCAAGTCGCGCAGATAGGTCTCCAGACTGCTGCGTATGCATTCTTCTATGTATTTTTTGCTCATGCTGTTAACTCTGCCTCCATTGTCCTGTTCAGGCGATTCGATGGATAAGAAACACCCTCGCCTATTCTGTCCATACGCAAACTCAGGCGGTCAAAATAGTCTGCCACCGCAACCACCTGAGCGTCGCAATTCTCGATCAGATTCATTTGCTGGCGAAATTCCTCGCCGTCAGGCAAGTTCCTGACGTACCAGCCAATGTGCTTGCGCGCACTGCGCACACCCAGAAATTCGCCATACAGCTGGTAATGGTCCTGCAGATGCAACAGCGCCCACTGCTTGACTTCAGCCACCAGCGGCGACGCCAGATGGCTGCCGGTTTCAAGAAAATGGGCGATCTCACGAAAAATCCAGGGGCGGCCCTGCGCCGCGCGGCCAATCATCAGCGCATCAGCCCCGGTCGCTGCCAGCACGGCACGGGCTTTTTCTGGCGAGTCGATATCCCCATTGACCACCACTGGCACGCTCACTGCCGCCTTGACCGCAGCAACGGTGTCGTACTCCGCCAGCCCGCTATAAGCCTGCTCACGCGTGCGCCCGTGCACCGCGATCATCTGCACGCCGGCGCTCTGCGCCTGGACTGCCAGCGCCGGCGCATTCCTGTGCGCTTGCGACCAGCCGCTGCGCATCTTGAGCGTCACTGGCACGCCGCGCAGCGCACAAGCGCCGACCACCGCCTCAATGATGGCCAGCGCCAGCGCCGGGTCCTGCATCAAGGCCGAGCCGGCCCACTTGCTGCATACCTTCTTGGCCGGGCAGCCCATGTTGATGTCAATGATTTGCGCGCCGCAATCGATGTTGTAGCGCGCCGCATCGGCCATCAGCGCCGGCTCGGTACCAGCAATCTGCACCGCGATCGGTCCGGGCTCGCCTTCGTGATTGACGCGCCGCGTGGTCTTGGGCGTGTGCCTGAGATCGGCTCGACTGCTGATCATCTCGCTGACGGCATAGCCCGCGCCAAGGCGCCGGCAAAGCTGTCGGAACGGCCGGTCCGTCACCCCCGCCATGGGAGCAACAAACAATCGATTGGCGAGGAGATAAGGACCGAGGTTCATGCGCGCTGCTGATTCTAGCTGCCCAAAATTTCAGCAATTGAAACGCAAACCTATACTGGCGCACCGATGGAAGCCTGGCTCGAACAACTGCTGGTATTGCTTGCACTGCCTCAATACGGGCTGAGCACCGTCTTTGTCGTCTCTTTCGTTTCAGCCACGCTGCTGCCGCTGGGCTCGGAGCCTGCTGTGTTTGGTCTGGTCACACTGAACCCGCACCTTTTCTGGCCGGCGATCCTGGTGGCTACGGCTGGCAACACACTGGGTGGTGCACTGACCTGGGCGATGGGACTGGCCTCGCATCAGGTGGTAGACCGCTTTCAGCACTCCAGACACCATCTGAAAGCGCTCGACTGGCTTGAGCGCATCGGCCCCAAAGCCTGCCTGCTTTCGTGGCTACCCCTCATCGGCGACCCGCTGTGCGCCGTGGCAGGCTGGCTCAAACTGCCATTCTGGCCCTGCATGGTCTATATGACCATCGGGAAATTTGCGCGCTATCTGACCATGACAGCAGTGCTGGTAGGAATTTTCAAGGGCTGAACAAAAAGTTCATCACATCGCCATCCTTGACGATGTATTCCTTGCCTTCGCTGCGCATCTTGCCGGCGTCCTTGGCGCCCTGCTCGCCCTTGAAGGCGATGAAGTCCTCATAGGCAAAGGTCTGGGCGCGGATGTAGCCCTTCTCGAAGTCGGTATGAATCACGCCAGCCGCCTGTGGACCAGTGTCGCCCACATGGATGGTCCAGGCGCGCACTTCCTTCACACCGGCGGTGAAATAAGTCTGCAAGCCCAATAGTTTGTAGGCCGCCACGATCAGGCGGTTCAAGCCCGGTTCGCTCTGGCCGATTTCGCTGAGGAACATCTTTTTGTCCTCTTCTCCCATGTCGGCCATCTCGGCCTCCATCTTGGCGCAAATCGCCACCACGGGCGCATTCTGGGCAGCGGCATAGGTACGCAGACGATCGAGAAACGGATTGTTCTCAAATCCATCTTCCGCAATATTCGCAACAAACATGGCCGGCTTGGCAGTAATCAGAAAAAACTGCTTGAGCAGCGGCAACTCTTCCTTGCTGAAGTCCAGCGTGCGCACCGGTCGGGCCTCGTTCAGGGCCGCCTGGCACTTCTCCAGCAGGGCTACCAGTTTGATCGACTCCTTGTCACCAGAGCGCGCCGTTTTCGTCACCCGGTGCAGCGCCTTCTCGACGGCCGACAGATCGGCCAGACAGAGCTCGGTCTGGATCACCTCGATGTCGGAGATCGGATCGATCTTGCCAGCGACGTGGATCACGTTGTCGTCTTCAAAACAGCGCACCACATTGACCGTGGCGTCGGTCTCGCGAATGTGAGCCAGAAACTTGTTACCCAGCCCCTCACCCGTGCTGGCACCCGCCACCAACCCGGCAATATCGACAAATTCAACAATCGCACGCTGGATTTTTTGCGGGTGCACGATGGCCGCCAGTGCATCAAGACGAGGATCCGGCACCTCAACCATCCCGACATTGGGTTCAATCGTGCAGAAGGGATAGTTCTCGGCCGGTATCCCCGCCTTGGTCAGGGCGTTGAACAGGGTCGACTTACCGACGTTGGGCAAGCCCACGATGCCACATTTCAAACTCATGAAAATATCCTTAGAAATCAATACCCCAGCAGCACCATTGAACCCAACTTCGGGATGGTTGAGGTGCCGGACACGCGCATGGATCAAGCAGCCCGAAGGCT
>QYPX01000177.1 GCA_007280205.1 Comamonadaceae bacterium | reverse complement strand
CGTAGCTGGGACTCATCCATGTTGATCACCATTTCTGGATGATCAACCCACCCGCCAGTTCACCTCAAAGTGCGGCTTCAGGCTCATTCCTGCTTGGAAATACAGGCCCTCGCTCAGGCTCATACCTCATTGGACAAGGCTAACACCTGATGCCGAGCCGAAATGTGGTCAAATTATAGGTTTCGCCCCATGCCAAGCGCGTCCGGAGGGACTTTGAAGACCATTCGAAAATCCAGCAAACTGGCCAACGTCTGTTACGACATACGTGGACCCATCATGGACGCCGCCCGCCAGATGGAAGAAGAGGGGCACAAAATCATCAAGCTCAACATCGGCAATCTGGCCGTGTTTGGTTTCGATGCGCCGGAAGAAATCCAGCAGGACATGATTCGCAATTTGCCCAATTCCGCGGGTTACTCGGACAGCAAGGGCATTTTTGGCGCGCGCAAGGCCGTCATGCACTACACCCAGGAACAGGGTATCCGGGGCGTCACGCTCGACGACATTTATCTGGGCAACGGCGCCAGTGAGCTGATTGTGATGGCGACCAACGCCCTGCTCGACAATGGCGACGAATTGCTCCTGCCGTCACCGGACTATCCACTGTGGACGGCCGCTGCCAGCCTGTCCGGTGGCACGCCGGTGCATTACGTGTGTGACGAAGCCAAGGGCTGGATGCCGGACCTCAGCGACATTCGTTCCAAGATCACGTCGCGCACCAAGGGCATCGTGGTGATCAACCCGAACAACCCGACCGGCGCGCTCTATTCGGACGAACTGCTCAAGGCCATCGTGCAGATTGCCAGGGAACACGGTTTGGTGATTTTTGCCGATGAGGTTTACGACAAGGTGCTCTACGATGGGGCGCGCCACACGGCCATCGCCAGTCTGGCTGACGATGTGTTGATGCTGACCTTCAATTCACTGTCCAAGAGTTACCGATCCTGCGGCTACCGGGCCGGCTGGATGATTGTCTCGGGCGACAAGAAGTCGGCGGCCGATTACATCGAGGGGCTCAACATGCTCTCGAATATGCGACTGTGTGCCAACGTCCCCGGACAGTGGGCCATTCAAACCGCGCTGGGCGGTTACCAGAGCATCAACGATCTGGTGGCTGATGGGGGACGCCTGCGCCGGCAACGCGACCTGGCGTACGAGTTGATCACTGCCATTCCCGGTGTCACTTGCGTCAAGCCGACCGCTGCGCTTTACATGTTTCCAAGGCTGGATCCAACGTTCTACCCGATTGCCGATGACCAGCAGTTCTTTCTCGAACTGCTGCAGGAAACCCGCGTCATGCTGGTGCAGGGGAGCGGCTTTAACTGGCCGACGCCAGACCATTTCCGGATCGTCTTTTTGCCGCATGAAGATGACTTGCGCGAGGCTATCGGGCGCCTTGCCAGGTTCCTGGAAAACTACCGCAAACGCCATAGCAACTGATTTACCAACAAGCAAAAATTATGAAACCGATTCAAGTAGGCCTTCTTGGCATGGGCGTTGTGGGCTCAGGTACCTTCAATGTGCTGCGCCGCAATCAGCAGGAAATCATGCGCCGCGCGGGCCGTGGCATCGAAATCAGCATGGTGGCCGATCTCGACCTGGCGCGGGTGCAGCCTCTGGTCGGTGCCGGAGTCACGGTGGTCAATGACGCACGCGCCGTGATTGCCAACCCGGATATCGACATCGTCGTTGAGCTCATCGGCGGCTACGGTATTGCCAGGACCCTGGTGATGGAGTCGATTGCTGCGGGCAAGCACGTCGTGACAGCCAACAAGGCCTTGCTGGCGGTGCACGGAACCGAGATCTTTGCCGCAGCCTCTGCCAAAGGCGTGATGGTGGCCTTTGAGGCGGCGGTGGCCGGTGGTATCCCGATCATCAAGGCCTTGCGCGAGGGGCTGACGGCCAACCGCATTCAATGGATTGTCGGCATCATCAACGGCACCACCAACTTCATCCTGTCGGAGATGCGCGACAAAGGACTCGATTTTGATGTCGTGCTGAAAGAGGCGCAGCGACTGGGCTATGCCGAGGCCGATCCGACCTTTGACATCGAGGGCATCGATGCTGCGCACAAGGCGACCATCATGTCAGCCATCGGTTTCGGTGTTCCGGTGCAGTTTGAAAAGGCTTATGTCGAGGGCATTACCCAACTCGCCGGGGCCGACATCCGATACGCCGAACAACTCGGCTACCGCATCAAGTTGCTGGGCATCACCAAGCGCCGGGCCGCTGATCCGAAGAAGAACACGGCGGCCGGTATCGAACTGCGCGTGCATCCCAGCCTGGTGCCCACCAAGCGGCTGATCGCGAATGTGGAGGGCGCCATGAACGCCGTCATGGTGCAGGGTGATGCGGTTGGAACGACGCTCTACTACGGCAAGGGAGCCGGGTCGGAGCCGACCGCCAGCGCCGTGATTGCCGATCTGGTGGACATCACGCGACTGCATACGGCCGATCCGCTCAATCGTGTGCCGCACCTGGCGTTTCAGCCCAATGCCATGAGCGATCTGAACGTGCTGCCCATGAGCGAAGTGGTGACCAGTTACTACCTGCGTCTGCGCGTCGCGGACGAGGCTGGCGTGCTGGCCCGGGTGACCGGCATACTGGCATCCCTGAACATCAGCATCGACGCCGTGCTGCAGCGGGAAGCCGACGAAGTGGGAGGTGAAGGCGCGACCCAGACCGATCTCATCATTCTCACGCACGACTGCGTCGAAGCTGAAATGAACTCTGCCCTGGCGCAGATGCAATTGCTGCCCACGGTGCTGGCACCGATCACCCGCATTCGCAAGGAAGAACTGGCCTGATGAAGTACTGCTCGACGCGCGCACTGGCACAGGATGTGGCGGGGCGCAAGCATTTTTGTGAAATCCTGCTGGAAGGTCTGGCGCCCGATGGGGGTTTGTACCTGCCTGAGTACTACCCGCAGGTCGATCAGGCGCAACTTGAGCGGTGGCGCACCGTGTACCAGCAACAGGGCTATGGTGCACTCGCCTTTGAAGTGCTCTCGCTCTACATCGACGACATTCCCGCCCCTGAGTTGCGAGCGATTTGCGACAAGACCTACACGCAGGCTGTCTTTGGTACACCTCAGATCGTGCCCTTGACGCGCCTGCAGGACGCCTTGACGCCTGCGGGGCAGGCACCACTGTTCCTGCAGGCGCTGTCCAATGGCCCGACGCTGGCCTTCAAGGACATGGCCATGCAGTTGCTGGGCAACCTTTTCGAATTCGAACTGGCGCGTCGCGGCGAGCAACTCAACATCCTGGGCGCCACCAGCGGCGATACCGGCAGCGCCGCCGAGTACGCCATGCGTGGCAAAAAGGGGGTGCGCGTTTTTATGACGAGTCCTCTGGGCCGCATGAGTCCGTTCCAGCAGGCACAGATGTTCAGCCTGATGGATGAGAACATCCACAACATCGCGGTGGAGGGCGTTTTCGATGACTGCCAGGACATGGTCAAGGCCGTCTCGAACGATCTCGATTTCAAGCGCCAGTACAGAATAGGAACCGTCAATTCCATCAACTGGGCGCGCCTGATGGCTCAGGTGGTGTATTACTTTGCTGGTTACTTCCAAGCCACGACAGGCAATTCCGAGAAGGTCAGCTTTACCGTGCCGTCGGGCAACTTTGGCAACGTCTGCGCCGGCCACGTGGCGCGCATGATGGGCTTGCCGATCGCCGCGCTGGTGGTTGCCACCAATGAAAACGATGTGCTCGACGAGTTCTTCCGCAGCGGCGTCTACCGGGTGCGCAGCAGCGCCGATACGCACGAGACATCGAGCCCCTCGATGGATATCTCGAAGGCATCGAATTTCGAACGTTTTGTATTTGACCTGCTGGGCCGTGACGGCGCGCGCCTGAAGGGCTTGTTTGGCGCTGAACTGCAGCAGACCGGCCGTTTTGACCTGAGCGCCGACCCGGCTTTTGGCAAGGCCGCCACAGTCTATGGTTTTGAAAGCGGCAAGAGTACCCATGCAGATCGTCTGAACACGATCCGCACGACCTTCGAGCGCTTTGGCGTACTGATTGACACGCACACGGCAGATGCGCTCAAGGTGGCCGGCGAGCACCGCCAAGCGGGCGTGCCGATGATCGTGCTGGAGACTGCCTTGCCCATCAAGTTTGCCGCCACCATCGTCGAAGCGCTGGGTCGTGAGCCTGATCGGCCGCCCCAGTTTGATGGCATCGAAGCCCTGCCCAAGCGCGTGACCCGGATGGCGGCCGATCCCGCGGCCATCAAGACCTACATTGCGCAGCACTGCAGATGAGAGTTTTCCGCTCTACCGGGGTCGTTTTGTGATGCAACGCCAGGTACTCAAGCCGCTCGATGACGCTCTGGCACAGCTGCTGCAATATGCCAGCGTTCTGACGCAGCAGGAAGAGGTCAACACTTTTGATGCCGATGGCCGGGTGCTGGCGCAGGACATTGTGTCAGACCTGCAGGTGCCGCCACAGGACAACAGTTCCATGGACGGTTACGCGCTGCGCTGCGCCGATTTGTTGCCCGGCGCAACGGAGTTGCCTGTGACGCAGCGCATCGCAGCGGGCAGTGCGGGCGTGGCGCTCAGTGCGTCCAGCGCAGCTCGCATCTTTACCGGCGCTCCGATCCCGCCAGGCGCTGACGCGGTGATCATGCAGGAAGACTGCGAGGCGCTCCCTGGCGAGCGCGTGCGTATTAAGGCAACAGCATTGCCGGGTCAATGGATACGCCGCGCCGGCGAGGATATTGCCGCCGGTTCGGTCATCCTGGCACAAGGCGAGCGGCTCTCGCCTGCTGCCTTGGGGCTTGCCGCGAGCGTCGGCATGAGTACCCTGGCGGTGCTGCGCCGACCCCGCGTGGCCCTGTTTTCCACGGGGGATGAACTGGTGATGCCGGGTGAAATCACTCCGGCCCGGATGAAGCCAGGCAGCATTTACAACTCGAACCGCTTCTTTTTGCGTGCCCTGTTGCAGCGCCTGGGCTGCCAAGTCAGTGATCTGGGTATCGTGCCGGACCGGCTCGATGCGACCGTGCAGGCTTTGCAGCAGGCGGCTCGCGGACACGACCTGATTCTGACCAGCGGTGGTGTTTCGGTCGGTGAGGAAGACCACATCAAGCCCGCCGTGCAGTCCCTGGGATCGCTGGACCTGTGGCAACTTGCCATCAAGCCGGGCAAGCCCTTTGCTTATGGACGTGTCCAGGACGCGCATTTCATCGGTTTGCCAGGCAACCCGGTGTCGAGCTTTGTGACCTTTTTGCTGCTGGTGCGCCCCTTCCTGCTGCGCCTGCAGGGGGCGCGCCAAGTGGCTGTCCATTCGATTGCCGTGCCGGCCCATTTCACACTTCCCAAAGCGGACAAGCGACGCGAGTTTCTGCGCGCAAGGCGCAACGCGCAGGGTGGGCTGGATTTGTTTGGCAACCAGAGTTCAGGTGTACTGACTTCGGCGGTTTGGGCCGATGGCCTGGTTGACAACCCGCCAGGGCAGGTCATTGCCTATGGCGATCCGGTGCGGTTTATTCCCTTGATGGAGATGCTGGGATGAAAGTGGAGATCAGGTATTTCGCGTCAATTCGCGAAGCCGTTGGCGTCGCCGCCGAATCGGTCGAGACGACGGCCGACACCTTGGCCGCATTGCGCGATGAGTTGATTGCACTGGACGCGCCTCATGCACAGGCTTTGGCGCGGGGTCGGGCACTGCGCATGGCGCTCAATCAGGTCATGTGCAGAGAATCCGTCAGTCTGCTCGACGGCGCGGAAGTCGCCTTCTTTCCGCCGGTCACAGGCGGTTGAGTTGACTATGAGCGCAGCTTCATCCGCCGCCGCGCGCGTTCGCATCCAGATACAGGACTTTGATCTGAGCGCTGAAGTGGCAGCGCTGCGTGGCGGTCATGCTGGCATCGGTGCTGTTTGCAGCTTTATCGGAACGGTGCGGGATCGTCACGCCGCCGGGCCGGAGGTCGGTGCAGCGGAGCCGATCCTGGCCATGGAACTGGAGCATTACCCCGGAATGACGGAGAAGGCGATCGAGGCCATGATTGATCAGGCGCAGCAGCGTTTTGATATCTTCGATGCCCGGGTCATTCATCGCGTTGGTCTGTTGCAAGCCATGGATCAGATTGTGCTGGTGGCTGTTGCATCGAAGCACCGTCACGAGAGCTTCGCCGCCTGCGAGTTCCTGATGGACTACCTCAAGACCCAGGCACCGTTCTGGAAGAAGGAGCAGACTGCGCAGGGCGCGTGCTGGGTCGACGCGCGTGTCGCCGACGACGCAGCGCTGGCGCGCTGGGGCATTTCGGCGTCCAACCTCTGAGGGCCTCAGTTCAGGTACTGGGGCGGCTTGGCGTTGGCAAAAACATCTGCCGCAAGCGGTTCGCCGCCTGCAGCCGCAGGATCCAGCGTAAGGCCCCAATCGGCTTGCTGCAGGGCCGCCTCCAGCAGATGCATGAAGCCGTGCAGCAGATCCTGACCCAGCGTTACTTCAAAACTGCGTTTGGTCGCGGCGCCCACCACATCCTCTTCAAAGCCGATGCGCAGGGCGCCGCCGTCACAGACCGTGATGTGTACACGGCTGGCCAGCAGCGGTGCGTCCCCGATGGGCAAGCTGGCTGCCTGGCCGTTAAAGGGCGTATGGAAGTCCGCCTTTTGCAGTGATTCCTGTTTTTTGAACTGTGTCAACGCATTGCGGTCGGCGCCGTCATGACTGGCGCCCTGGGCCTGATCGGCCGCCAGATCGGCAGTGACCTGCAGCATGTGCGGAAACAGGTTTTTGACCATGCGACGCGTCAGCCAAAGGCGCAACTCCTCACCAGCAAGCGTATTCATGCGCACCAGGATGCGATCCTGCTCCAGAACATAGCTTGCCTGCAACTGGTGAATTGTCATGGTTTGATTTTAGTCAGACTTACCCAGGCGCAAGGCACTTGAAATGTCCCCGCTCAGCCCAAGGTGAGTGGCAATTAAAGATCAAGGGGATTGCCATGCGAATGGAAAAGTTGACTACCAAGTTTCAGGAAGCCTTAAGCGAGGCTCAGACGCTGGCCCTGGGCCAGGACCATGCCTACATTGAGCCGGTGCATGTGCTGATTGCCATGTTGCGTCAGGAAGACGGGCCCAAAGCCCTGTTGCAGCGTGCCGGTGTGAATGTGGCCGGTCTGCTCGGTGCTGCCGAACTGGCGATGAAGAGGCTGCCGGAAGTTCAGGGCCAGGAGCAGGTTCAGATTGGCCGCGACATGGTCACATTGCTGCAGGCAGCCGAAAAGGAATCGATCAAGCGCAGTGACCAGTTTGTGGCCGGCGAACTCTTTTTGTTGGCCCTGGCTGACGGCAAGCAGGACATCGGCAAGCTGGTTCGTGAGAACGGCCTGACCCGTAAGTCACTCGAAGCCGCCATCGACGCCGTGCGTGGTGGCCAGAATGTGGACAGCGCCGACGCTGAAGACCAGCGTGAATCGCTGAAGAAATACTGTCTGGATCTGACCGAGCGCGCCCGCATGGGCAAGCTCGACCCGGTCATCGGTCGCGACGATGAGATCCGCCGTGCCATTCAGGTCTTGCAGCGCCGGACCAAGAACAATCCGGTGCTCATCGGTGAGCCCGGCGTTGGCAAGACCGCCATCGTCGAGGGGCTGGCGCAACGCATCGTGGCTGGTGAGGTGCCCGATTCGCTGAAAGGCAAGCGTGTCTTGTCACTCGATATGGCGTCCCTGCTGGCTGGCGCCAAGTTCCGTGGCGAGTTCGAGGAACGTCTGAAAAATGTGTTGAAGGACCTGGCCAAGGACGAAGGCCAAACCATTGTCTTCATTGACGAACTGCACACCATGGTGGGGGCCGGCAAGGCGGAAGGCGCCATGGATGCCGGCAACATGCTCAAACCGGCACTGGCGCGCGGTGAGTTGCATTGCGTTGGTGCCACCACGCTGGATGAATACCGCAAGTACATCGAGAAGGACGCGGCACTGGAGCGGCGCTTCCAGAAGATTCTGGTGGGTGAGCCCACGGTGGAAGCGACCATTGCCATCCTGCGCGGACTGCAGGCACGCTACGAGGCGCACCATGGCGTGCAGATCACCGATCCGGCCATCGTGGCCGCCGCTGAACTCAGTCATCGCTACATCACTGACCGCTTCCTGCCTGACAAGGCGATTGACCTGATTGACGAAGCGGCGTCCAAGATCAAGATCGAGCTCGACTCCAAGCCAGAGGTGATGGACAAGCTCGACCGGCGCCTGATCCAGTTGCAGATCGAACGCGAAGCGGTACGCCGCGAGAAAGACGAAGCCTCACAAAAGCGTTTCGGCTTGATCGAGGAGGAAATCAGCAAGCTGCAGAAGGAAATTGCCGATCTGGACGAGATCTGGAAGGCCGAAAAAGCGCAGGCACAGGGCTCCAAGGCCATCATGCAGGAGATTGAGAAACTGCGTTTCGATATCGAGGAGCTGACGCGCAAGGGCGACTTCAACCGGGCCGGCGAGCTGCAGTACGGCAAGCTGCCGGGGCTGGAAAAGCAGCTCAAGGACGCACAGACCAAGGAGGCCGGCAAGGCCAAGAATGCCAAGGACGGTGGGCGTCCGCAATTGTTGCGCACCATGGTGGGTGCCGAAGAGATCGCCGAGGTGGTGAGTCGCGCCACCGGTATTCCGGTGTCCAAGATGATGCAGGGTGAGCGCGACAAGCTACTGCTGATGGAAGACAAACTGCATCAGCGCGTGGTCGGTCAGGACGAAGCGATCCGGGCTGTGGCCAACGCCATCCGGCGCTCGCGCGCCGGTCTGTCCGATCCGAACCGTCCGACCGGCTCCTTCCTGTTCCTGGGGCCAACCGGCGTCGGCAAGACCGAACTGTGCAAGGCGCTGGCCGGCTTTCTGTTTGACAGCGAAGATCACCTGGTGCGCATCGACATGAGCGAGTTCATGGAGAAGCACTCGGTGGCACGCCTGATTGGCGCTCCGCCCGGCTACGTTGGCTACGAAGAGGGCGGCTACCTGACCGAGGCCGTGCGTCGCAAACCTTACAGCGTTCTGCTGCTCGACGAGGTCGAGAAAGCGCACCCCGATGTATTCAATGTGCTGCTACAGGTGCTCGATGACGGTCGTCTGACCGACGGCCACGGCCGTACCGTGGACTTCAAGAACACCGTGATTGTGATGACCAGCAACATTGGCTCTCAGATGATTCAGAGCATGGTCGGGCAGGACAGCGAGGACATCAAGGACGCCGTCACCGGTGAGTTGAAGAATCACTTCCGGCCGGAATTTCTGAACCGCATTGACGAGACCGTGGTGTTCCATGCGCTTGATGCCTCCCACATTGCCAAGATCGCCGGTATCCAGATCAAGGTGCTGCAGGAGCGTCTTGCCAAAATGGACCTGATTCTGGAAGTGTCAGCTGCCGCCCTGGCAGAACTGGCCAAGGTCGGCTTCGACCCGGTGTTTGGCGCGCGGCCGCTCAAGCGTGCGATTCAGCAGCGCATCGAGAACCCCTTGTCCAGGTTGCTGCTTGAAGGCAAGTTTGCACCGAAGGACGTGATTCCGGTCGATGTGGATCCGATCCGTGCCCCCGGGCAGTTCAGCTTCGAGCGCGTCGTGCACTGAGGGTGCTGGAATTTGCGATACTCCCCGGTATGCGCATCGTTGGTAACAATAACCGCGGCCTGAACGCCACGCCATTGACGCCACAGGCGGCGTGGCAGCGTGGTCGCGTGCTTGATGCCATGCTCCCTAACCCGGGGCCGGTATCGCGGGGCGTCATTCGACTCACGCACGCTCAGCGCAATGCACAAGACGATGCACGCATGCTGGTCTTGGCACGCAGGATCAATGGAGTGCAGTCCGAGCATGGCCCAGCCTGACCAACTCCTGCACCTGTTACGCCGCTTTGCCGAGGAAGGCGTGCAATATGTCCTGGTCGGTGGTCACGCGGTTCGGCTCAATGGCTTTGTGCGCAGCACCGAAGACATCGACATCCTGTTGCCTTCATCCATTGATAATGGTCACAAGGTGATCCGCGCGCTGGATTTTTTGCCCAGCAGTTCAGATTTGAATCCGGCCTGGTTTGAGGTGGACCCGGCCCAGCCTGACAACATTCGCGTGGCTGACGCCTTGCTGGTGGATTTGCTGTTTGCGGCCAACGGTCAGACCTTCGAGTCCCTGCAGATGCATGTGCGCCAGATCAACGTGGACGGCGTGCCGATTTTCACGCTGGACATCGACGGCATACTCAAGACAAAGACCAATTACCGTGATAAAGACAAGATTGATATTGCGGTCCTGACCCGCCTTAAGCAGGAACTGGGCTGATTCGAAGACTTGACAGGGAGATTTCCATGGGCGTTCCACATTGCGCCGGCCGCTTCACCAGAGCGGCCGCGCTGTTTTTCTTTACTGCTTTACTGGCATGGCAAGCGCTGGCGCAGCCGTCTGTTGCGTTGCCGCCTGGCGTGACGCGCGTGCAGACGGTGGAGGGCATCACACAGTATCAGCTGGCCAACGGTTTGAAAGTATTGTTGGCACCCGATCTGGCGGATGAGCGGGTCACGGTGAACCTGACTTACCTCGTCGGCTCGCGCCATGAAGGCTACGGCGAGTCCGGCATGGCGCATTTGCTGGAGCATCTGATCTTCAAGGGATCTCCCAATACGATCGACCCCAAGGCAGAGTTCCGCAAGCGCGGTTTCACCTTCAATGGCACGACCTCGGCCGATCGAACCAACTACTACGCCACCTTTGTTTCCAGCCAGGAATCGCTGGATTGGTACATTGGCTGGCAGGCTGATGCGATGGTCAACAGTTTCATTGCGAAGAAGGATCTGGACAGCGAGATGACGGTGGTGCGCAGCGAGTTCGAGATCGCCGGCAACAACCCCTTTGCCACGCTGTCGCAGCGCGTCATGGCCGCTGCCTATCCCTGGCACAACTATGGCAAGCCGACCATTGGTAACCGGGCAGATATTGAAAACGTCGATATTTCCCGCTTGCAGACCTTCTACAAGCACTACTACCGAGCGGACAATGCGGTGCTGATGGTGGCAGGCAAGTTCGATCCGGCGGCCACCCTGGCTGCGATCCAGAAGTCGTTTGGCCCGTTGATCAAGCCGCCTTTACCGGTCACACTGACCTACACGCTGGAGCCGGTGCAGGACGGGGAACGCAGCGTCGTAGTGCGCCGACCAGCCAGCGCTCAGCTGGTGTTGGTCACCTACCACGCGCCGGCGGCCTTGCACCCGGACAACATGGCGCTGGCGGTGCTGGCAACCGCTTTGGGCGACGTGCCTTCGGGTCGATTGCACAAGGCGCTGGTCGAGAGCAAACTGGCGCAGGCGGTCTTTGCCGGTGCCGACCGTCGGCGCGAAGCCGGTAGCGTCCTCTTCGGTACTGCGTTTGGTCCGGACGATGACCCGCTGGTGCGCCAGAAACTGTTGCTGGACACGATAGAGAACCTGGCCAAAGAGCCCTTGCGCCAGGATGAGTTTGACCGTGCCCGAGCCAAGATCGAGAAGAATCTGGAACTGGCCTTTGCCAACGCGGCCGCCGTGGCACAGGGCGCGCTGCAGTTCGAGGTGCTGGGGGACTGGCGCGCCGTGTTTGTTGACCGCGAGCGCATGAAAGCAGTGACGCTGGATGATGTCAATCGGGTGGCACGCAGTTATCTGCTGACCGACAACCGGACGCTGGGCCACCTGATTCCTACCAAAACGCCGGTCCGTGCGCCAGAGATTGGACTGCCCGACGTCGCAGCCTACCTGCAGGGCTACACGCTGAGCGAAAAAGGGCTGGAATCGAGCGCTTTTGACTTCAGCACCCGTTCGCTCAATGAAAAGGTCAGCTTCGCCAGCACTCCGGGCGGCATCAAAGCGGCAATGCTGTCCAAACCGGTGCGCGGTGATCTGGTCAAACTCACAGTGTCCTTCAAGTTCGGCAGCGCTGAATCGCTACGCCAGCAGGATGTCGCAGCCATGCTGGCCGCTCAGATGCTGGACAAGGGCACGGCAAGCATGACACGCCAGCAGATTCATGATGAGCAGGTCAGACTCGGCGCCGCCCTGTCGCTGCATTTTGGCGACGAGGGCGGTGCGTTGACGCTGACCGTGAAGCAGGACAAGGTCAAGCCCGCACTCGAACTGGCGACCCGGCTGCTCAGGGAGTCGACTTTCCCGCCGGCTGAATTCGAGGAAATCCGCTCGGCCCAGATCAAGGCGTATGAAGGTCAACTCAAGGACAAGTCCGCGCAGGCCCAGAACGCCTGGAGCCGCTACGGCAATCCCTATGCCAAAGGCGATCCACGTTATGTGTCCAGCCTGGAGGAAACCTTGCAGGAACTCAAGTCGGTTACGCGCGATCAGGCCTATGCCTTCTATCAACGCTTTTACGGCGCCCAGAATGCCCAGGTCGCCGTGCTGGGCCCGATCGACGTGAAGCAGTTTCAGCAACAGTTCGCACTGGCGCTCGATGGCTGGCAGGCGCCGCAAGCCTGGCAGCGGGTTGAGCAGCCGCTGATAGCGCGCACACCGGCGCGACTGGTTTTTGATACACCCGACAAGAGCAACGCGAGCCTGACCGCCTACCATGCGTTGCCGCTGCGCGCTGGCCAGTTTGACTGGCAGGACTACGCCATGTCCCTGGCGACCCGCATTTTTGGCGGCGGCCCGGGGTCCCGACTCTGGCTTCGTTTGCGTGAGACCAGCGGTTTGAGCTACAGCGCGGGTGCTTCTTACAGTGCCAGTCGCTACGAGGCCAACGCCCGCTTTTCAATGAGCGCCGAGGTCTCGCCCGGCAAGGCCAGCGCCGCCGAGGCGGCAATCGGGGAAGAACTGGCACGCTCCCTGGGAGAGGGTTTCTCCGCGACCGAAGTGGAAACTTTCCGGCAGCAGTTTCTGGCCGATCGCCTGCGTGGACGTTCTGGCGACGGTTGGGCGCTGGCTTTCATGGGTGAGCGGCTGGAGTTCGACCAAACGCCAGATGCCTACGAAAGGGGCGATGCCATGATCGCGTCACTGACCCCGGATCAGGTCAACAGTGCCTGGAAGAAATTTATCAAGCCAGAAAAACTGGTCTGGGGTGTTTTCGTCGACCAAGCAAAAAAGCGCTAGTCCCAGACCATTCGCTGGCGTCAGCGAGCGGCGTTTTGCATCGCCTTGCCAACCTCGTTGCTGCCTTGCGCAGCGCCGCTTGGTGGCACGCTGTCGCCAGTGCGGTCAGTGACCTGCGCCAGTTGCTCGGCCAGCCGCTCGGCCGCGTCCGCTCCGGTGCCAATCCAGACACCGCTGGTCATGGTGATGTGAGCTGCCTCAAAGGTGCCGGCGCCGGCGCACAGCGTGGTGCGGGTGGGCGCATCCCGTGACACGAGCACCAGCATCGCTGGCACCACCGCTTCCGGCTGCAAGGCATCGAGCACGGCCTGCGGCATCAGACCCTCGGTCATGCGGGTGGCAGCGGTCGGTGCCAGGCAGTTGACACGGATGTTGTTCTTGGCGCCTTCCAGCGCCAGCGTCTGCATCAGACCGACCAGCGCCAGCTTGGCCGCACCGTAGTTGGTCTGGCCATAATTGCCAAACAGGCCGGTCGACGAGGTGGTCATCAGGATGCGCCCATACTGCTGCGCGTTCATGATCGGCCAGACCGCCTTGTTGCAATGCACGGCGCCCATCAGGTGAACCTGCAGCACCAGTTCGAAGTCGGCCAGATCCATCTTGGCAAAAGTCTTGTCGCGCAGAATGCCGGCATTGTTGACCAGAATATCAACGCGGCCCCAGGCCGTCATGGCCTGCTGCACCATGGCTTGCACCGCAGCAAAATCGGTCACCGACGCGCCGTTCGCAAGCGCTTCACCCCCAGCGGCGCGAATCTCCGCAGCCACCGCTTCGGCAGCGCTGACCGAGCCGCCCGAGCCATCCCTTGCACCGCCCAGATCGTTGACCAGCACCTTGGCGCCACGCGCTGCCAGCGCCAGCGCATGGGCCCGACCCAGGCCACCGCCGGCGCCTGTCACGATGGCCACCTGGCCCTTGAAATCGATCGTCATAATTATTTTCCTTGATGCAAAACCTTGGCCACCGGGTGGTGGCGGAGCCGGAATGCGTCGGGCATGCCCGAACCCAGCAGCGGACGCAGATAGAGCCGGAAGGCGTCGGTCACATCGGTGCCGCTGGCGCTAATGAATTCATCCTCCATGACGCGCGTCTTGCCGGCCACGGCGTCGAGTTCCAGCAGTTCGTAGTCAACCGAGTAAAAGCCGGTGCGCTTGATGGCGACCGAGCCATTGCGCTGGCCCCACATGGCGAACTGCACTGCCTTTTCTCCGACCTCGCGCGCCTCGCGCTGATCGACATCGGAGACACAGCCGATGAAGGATCTTTGCAGATAGCCAAAGGTGTCGCCACGAACCCGCTTGATCTTGAGCTTGGACTTGATCTCCTCGCACAGCAGATCGGCCAGCGCACCGTTGCCCGAGAGCTGCACATTGCCGTGCGCATCGTGCTCCAGGTCTTTCGCCAGCATGCTGGCGATGGGACTGCCGCTGGCATCATGGACGCCTTCCGAGACCGCAATCACACAGCGACCGTAGCGCTCGTAAACCGCTTTCACGTCGGAGAGAAACTTCTCCAGCACAAAAGTGCGCTCAGGCAGGTAAATCAGATGCGGGCCGTCGTCCGGGAATTTCTTGCCCAGCGCCGACGCTGCGGTCAGAAACCCGGCATGGCGACCCATCACGACACCGACATAAACGCCGGGCAATGCCGCGTTGTCCAGATTGGCGCCAGCAAAAGCCTGTGCGACAAAACGTGCTGCGGACGGGAAACCTGGGGTGTGGTCATTGCCCACCAGATCGTTGTCAATCGTTTTTGGAATGTGGATGGCGCGCAAGGGGTAGCCCGCCTTCTGTGCCTCCAGACTGACGATCCGTACCGTATCGCTCGAATCATTGCCGCCGATGTAGAAGAAATGCTCGATCTGGTGAGCCTGCAGCACCTTGAAGATCTCCTGACAGTAGGCCAGGTCGGGCTTGTCGCGTGTCGAGCCCAACGCAGAGGAGGGCGTGCTGGCGACCAGTTCCAGATTGTGATGGGTCTCCTGTGTCAGGTCGACAAAGTCTTCGTTGACGATGCCACGCACGCCGTGGCGCGCGCCGTAGATGCGTTCAATGGACGTAAAGCGCCGCGCTTCCATTGCCACACCAACCAGCGACTGGTTGATGACGGCGGTTGGACCACCGCCCTGTGCCACGAGTATTTTTCCGGATGCCATAGGAGTTCCCTTGCAAAATATGCGGCAAGTTTAGCGCGCGCGACCAGCGCGCCCGAGCCCGGTACGCCAGTTGGCACAAGTTCGCCACACTCCTGCAATGCACTTTATACTTTGCCGGCGAGGCGATCTCCATTCCGCAACCAGTGAGGTTCTTTATGACTATCAACGTAACAATCGATCTTGGCTATGAATTTGAAGTCAAAGCCAAGGCGGCAGACGTCTTTGACGTGCTGTCCGATGTACCCACCTCCGCCAGCCATTTTCCCAAGGTGGACAAACTGGTCGACTTGGGCGGCGGCGCCTACCGCTGGGAGATGGCCAAGATTGGCATAGCCCAGATCAACCTGCAAACCATCTATGCCTCCAAGTACGTGTCCAACAAGGCCAAGGGCACGGTGGTCTGGACGCCGATCAAGGGAGAAGGCAATGCGCTGGTGTCGGGAAACTGGAAGATCACTGACAAGAAAAAGTCTACCCTGATCGTGCTGCAGATCAACGGTGAACTGACGCTGCCCCTGCCGGGCCTGATGAAAATGGTCGTAGCGCCCGTGGTGGAGTCCGAGTTCGAAAAAATGATCGAACAGTACATTGCCAACCTGACCAAGCGCTTTGGCGGCGAAGCTTGAAATTTCACGTCACCTAGGGTCAACACCATTGCCAGGGTGACTCTTTTCATCAAAATGGTCTCTTCTTTTGATGGGAGAGATCCATGGCCGCACCCGTTGTCGTATCGCCTGATGACCTGACACTGCCCTGTTTTTACCGCTGGGAGCGCCAGCGTGCCGCTCAGCCTTTCCTGACACAGCCGGTGGGCGCCGGCGTGGTGCAGGACATCAGCTGGGGTGAAGCAGGCAACCAGGTCCGCCGCATGGCCAGTTGGCTGCAGGCGCAGGGCTGGCCAGCGGGCAGCCGCGTTGCCATCATTGGCAAGAACAGTGCGCACTGGGTGCTGGCGGATCTGGCCATCCTGATGGCAGGCCATGTTTCGGTGCCGATCTACCCAACGTTCAACGGTGAAGCGCTTGCCTACATTCTGGCGCACAGCGAGGCGCGCGCCTGTTTTGTCGGCAAGATGGATGAGGTCGGCAACTTGCAGACCGGACTGCCCAACGGTTTTCCAGTGATTGCCCTGCCGCTGGCGCCGTCCATCAAGGCCATGCTCTGGACCGATCTGGTCGCCAGCAGCGAACCGCTCAAGTCCTCGCCAACGCCGGACGGTGAAGCGGTTTGCACCATCATCTATACCTCGGGCACCACCGGCAAGCCCAAGGGCGTGGTGCATACCTTCAACACCGTGGCATGGGGTATATCGAGTGCCACGCGGCGCGTGCCCATGAACACGCAAGAGCGCTATCTCTCCTACCTGCCACTGGCCCATGTGGCCGAGCGCATGCTGATCGAGCAGGGCTGTCTGCGCTATGGTGGCCACATCTTCTTTGCCGAGTCGCTCGACACTTTTGTGCAGGACCTGCAACGTGCGAGACCCACCATCTTCTTCTCGGTACCGCGTCTGTGGGTCAAGTTTCAGCAGGGCGTGCACAGCAAGATGCCGGCCGAAAAACTCAAGAAGCTGCTTGGCTTGCCGCTGCTGGGCTGGCTGGTCCGGCGCAAGATTCTTAAAGGCCTGGGGCTCGATCAATGTCGTATCGCCGCCGGTGGGGCAGCGCCCATGCCGGCGGAGGTTCTGCACTGGTATCGCCGGCTTGGGCTCGACCTGGTTGAGGTCTACGGCATGACCGAGAACTGCGCCATCTCGCACGCCACCTTGCCCGGCAACACCAAAATCGGCACCGTCGGCTTGCCCTATGACGGCGTGGAACAGCGCATCGACCCGGCCACCGGTGAAATCCAGATGCGCAGCCCGGCGCTCATGAAGGCCTATTACCGCGAGCCCGAGCAGACCGCTGCCGCCATGACGGACGATGGCTGGCTGCGTACCGGCGACAAGGGCAGCATCGATGCGGCGGGTTACCTCAGCATCACCGGCCGGGTGAAGGACATTTTCAAGACCAGCAAGGGCAAGTACGTGGCACCGGCCCCGATCGAAGACCGGCTGGTCATGCACCCCGACATCGAGGCTTGTGTCGTGACCGGCGCGACGCTGACGCAACCGCTGGGCCTGGTCATGCTGTCGCAGGAGGCGGTGACGCGCTCGGCCAACAGTGATGCAAAGAACTCGATTACCGAGTCCCTCAAGCTGCATCTCAAGGCGGTCAATGATTGCCTGGAGCCGCATGAGAAACTGGGTTGCCTGGCCGTCATCACCAAACCCTGGACACCCGAGAACGGCTTTGTCACGCCAACGCTGAAGGTCAAGCGCAATCGCATTGAAGAAGCGTTTGCGCAGCGTTACGAGGAATGGCAGCGTGAAGGCAAGCAGGTGGTGTGGATTGAGG
>QYPX01000220.1 GCA_007280205.1 Comamonadaceae bacterium | reverse complement strand
TGCTATCTCTCCGCCAGCCGTGTCCGCCAAGCGTGTGATGTGTTTATCCGCACCGACGCCGTCCCTCGTCGACGCCGATCGCCTCCCGCTGACGACCACTCGAACCGCACGTCTGCGATCAAACCCATAACCTGCCAGCGCCTTCTCATTACATATGTTCGCCGCAGCCGAGCCATCGGAAACCGGTGCACACATTGATACCGTCAATGGATAGGTAATCGGCTGCGCTGCCATCACCTCGTCAGCGGTCATGGGCATGCGAAACTGCGAACGCGGGTTATCGACCGAGTGCATGTGGTTCTTTGCCGCGATGCACGCCAGTTGCCGCTGCGTGATGCCGAATCGGCTGATGTAGCGGCGCGCAAATCCTGCATAGACATCCATGAACGGACTGTATGATTTTGGGGACATCGACGCTTCCGGTGGATCGACACCCTTACCCATTGCAACCAAAGCGTTGTGAGTCTCCTCAACGAGTTCCAAGTCCCAGCCCGAATCGAATACTCCGAACATCTTCGCGCGGTCGGTCGAGTACATCTTCTCGGTGCCCACAGCCAGAGCTAAGTCCGCGTTGCCCCCGCGTAGGTAGTTGACTGCCATGTGGAAAGCCGTGCTTGCCGTGGCGCACGCGTTTTCTACATTGACTATTGGCACTCCCTGAATACCGAGAGGAAGCAGAGCGACTTGGCCTCGAATCATGTGTTGGCCCCGCATGTACCCCTGTCCGCAGTTGCCGAAGAATGCTGCGCCAACCGCCTTGCTATCGCATGCAGCATCCCTCAATGCTTCTTCGACGGCCTGCGAGGTCAACTGCTTCTCGGTCAGATCCAGGTGACGCCCGAAATGGGTCATCCCAACTCCGACAATGTAGATGTCTTGCATGTTGTTTATACCGCGCAGCCCTCAAAGTAAGTCTGGTTGTCTACCACTTTGTCACGTTTGAAGGAATCGTCAGCCAGTTCGGTGTCGCAAGCTGGTACTTCCCGTCCTTCACCCATTCGACCTTAACCTTGCCGCCCTGCGCGGGAAACGGCGCTTCCTTGGTGTAGCTGATTGTCGGCAGAACTCCCATCAATTCATCTTCGGTAAAAGAAGTGCTGATCAGCGCGTCGTACACGGCCGCGCCGGTGAGCTTGGCAGCGCCAACTTTCTTGGCTGCGTGCTCAACCGCCCGAACTGCCAGCAAACCCTGGCTGATTCCAAGCATATTCAAAGGATTCCATTCTGCGGGTAAACCGTAGCCTTTGGACAGTACCTGGTAAAAATCCCAGGCCTTCGAGTTCTTGTCGGTAGTCGGTGCAATTCCGGTGACCACCATGTGTCCCTCCCACGGCGCGTAGGTCTTCATCGCTTGCGCGAGTGGCCAGATTGTGTGCCATGGCGACGCAAGTGTCGGGATGTTGACACCATGCAACTGCTCTGCGCGCAGAACTGCGGCAGCCATCGTCGTGTTTGCGGCCCCGATGATGATGTCGGCCTTTGCGTCAATGACTTTCTTAATCTGGGTGGATACGTCCACAGGCTGCATGTCGATCCATTCAGTGGCGACAACAGTTGCGAGGCCTTTGGGTTCGAGCACAGTCTTGATGTACTTGTCGACGCCCTTGACGAAATCGACGAATGCCGGCGAGGCCTGAGTTGACACGAATGCAACCTTAACCGGCCGCTTGCCTGGATTCTGCTCGGCATACCAGTTCAACGCTGTCCCCCACTCGTGCGCATAGGTGGTGCGGACGCCGAAGACCCACTGATTGGGGAGCCAGCCGAATCCGTAGGCGGGCGGCGCGTAAATCATGGGCACCTTGTCGTCAGCCAGCCTCTGTTGCAGGGCGTTCAGGTCGGCTCCGCCCAGCCCCAGACCGATGATCGGCTTCATTTCGTTCAAGATGCCCGGCCACATGCTGGCCACGACAGAGCCGTCATAGCGGGTGTCATAGTTCTTCACAGTGAGCTTTACGCCGATCTTCTTGCCATCGTTGTCGTTCCACCACTTCACGACCGCGTCGCGGGCCACCAGTTGCTTGGTCAAGTCCGCGAACGGCCCAGAAAAATCGACCAACCCCGGCACCTTGTATTCGACTTGCGCCGTTGCCGCAACCGCACACGTGCCGATTGCTACGGCCAAAACCGCCCTTGAAACCCCACGCCATATCGTTTTCATCGCTGTCTCCTATGAAAGATTGTTACCCCAACCACCGTTTACGCCGCTTGTAGTGCTTCACGTCCTTGAAGCTCTTGTCATGCCCCGAAATGCTCATGCCGAGGTAAAACTCCTTGATGTCCTCGTTTTCGCGCAGTTCGGCCCCGGTCCCGTACAGCACAATCCGACCGTTCTCCATCACATAGCCGTGGTCGGCGATCGCGAGAGCCACATTGGCATTCTGCTCAACGACAAGAAAGGCGATGCCCTCATGTTTGCGTAGTCGATCGACCAGTTCGAAAATTTCGGTAACGATCAAGGGTGCCAAACCCAGTGACGGCTCATCGAGCAAAATCAACTTGGGCTTCGCCATCAGCGCACGCCCAATCACCAGCATCTGTTGCTCACCCCCCGATAGATAGCCCGATACGCGTGCACGCATCTGAACCAGTTTCGGAAAATAGCCGTAGACTTTTTCAAGCATTTGCTGGCGCTCAGCGCTGTCCTTGAGCACCTTGCTGCCCACCAGCAAATTCTGCTCGACCGTCATGTGCGGCAAAATCTTGCGGCCCTCAACCACCTGCACCAGCCCCTTGCGCACCAGGTTCTGCGGTTCTTCAGCATGGATAGCCACGCCTTGAAATTGAATGCTGCCATTGGTAACCTTGCCATCCTCGGAACGCAGTAGGCCGGAGACTGCTTTCAGAGTTGTCGTCTTGCCGGCTCCATTGGCCCCCAGCAACGCGACAATGTGCCCGGCCTCGACGGACAGATTCACTCCTTTGAGCACGAGAATGACGTCACTGTAGACGACCTCGACATTGGTCAGTTCAAGTAGCATTTCCCATCCTAGATCGTCGTGTACCCAATGGCTGTCCCGCGTCAGTGCGGGAACGGCCAAATGCGGTAACTCTCCTTGATGATGTTCCATCGGTAGACCAGTCCGCGCGGCTCGAAGATCACGAAGACGATGATCAGCCCGCCAAGCAGCATATTCATCGCTGCGAAAACAAACTGCCCTCCAAGGGTAGGCAAGAGTTCCGCGATCATTGGGCCCACCAATGTGATCAGTTCCTGAAGAAAGCGAATCACGACGGTTCCGATGATGGCGCCCAGAATCGAGCCCATGCCACCCACGATCAGCATGCCGAGATACCAGACCGACAGCCAAAGCGTGAATTGATCGGCTTGGACGTAACGCACGTAGTAAGCCCACAGCGCGCCAGCTGTGCCGGCGTAAAAAGCACCGATGAAGAACGCCAGCGTCTTGTAGTAAAAGACGTTGATGCCTATGACTTCGGCAGCATTGTCGTTGTCGCGCACCGCGATGAAGGCACGACCGGTGCGGGTACGCATCAGACCCCAGGCACCATAGGTCATCAGCGCTGCCGCTGCCAGTACCAGGTAATAAATGCGGGTATCCGTGTCGAAAGCGAACCCGCTCAGTGCCGCCGGGTCCAGACGCAGACCTTCAGACTGCCCAAACCACTCTTTGGGTAACTTGAGCATTAGAAACGTGAAGATGTACTGTGCGGCGATCGTCGTCAGCGCCAGGTAGAAGCCTTTGATTCGAAGCGCAGCGAGCCCGAAGATAGAACCAAAAACTGCAGCGCTAGTGCCGCCGATTGGAATCGTCAACAAAAACGACCAGTGGAGATGGACCGCCAGGGCACCGGTTGCATAGGCGCCGACACCCATGAAGGCGGATTGGCCCATGTTAATCTGACCCGCACAACCCGAGGTGATTTGCAGGCCCAGCGCTGCAATCAATGTAATACCAATGACAGTCGCAATGCCGACCGCGCCGCCAAAGCCTAGGTAGGGCAGTGATAGTAGGGCAGCGATGAGTCCAGCGAACCACAGCCACTGCCTTGGCGTGCGGATCAGTGCGCGGTCCTCTTGGTACGTTTCGGCGTGCACGCCGCCTGGTAGTGTCATGCTCTTAAATCCTTTCGATGGTCTTCCAGCCGAACAACCCGGTGGGTCGGATCAGCAGGATGATGATCATGATCACGAATGGGAAGACAGCGGCGACGCCGCCGTGGAAGATCGGATCCAGAAAATACGCAGCCAACCCGACGGCAATGCCGACGATGAGGCCACCCAAAATCACACCACCAATCGATTCAAGCCCGGCAAGCAAGGCGACCGGCAGCGCCGCAAAACAGATATCCGAGGCGAGGAAGGTCATGCCTTTGCCATTGAGAAATATGATGGCAGCCAAAGTGGAAAGCAGTCCGCTGATGGCCCACGACACAGCGATCGAGCGCGTCACAGGGATACCCAGTGACAGAGCCGTCTGATGGTCCTCGGCGACCGCAGTCATCTCCAACCCTAGCTGAGTGTGGTTGAAGAACCAAGAGGCCAACGCCGCCACTACCAGCGTCAAGGCACCACCAATCACCAGCGCCCGGTCGAAAACGAAAGAGCCGACCTTGAACGCAGTCATTGGCAGCACTGCTGGAAAGAAGCGCACCTCCGGCCCCCAGGCAACCAGCACGACACCTCGGGTAAAGATCAGCAGGCCGATGGTGACCATCACGAAAGCGAACAACTCCTGCCCGACCAATGGCCGCAGGACAAAACGCTCGATCAACACGCCCAGCAGCATGTTCGATATCAGGGCCAGCGGGACCGAAACCCACACCGGCAGGTCAAACGCGGACATAAAAGTCCAAACCAGGAAAGCTCCGACGACGACAATTTCTCCCTGGGCGAAATTGAACACGCGCGCCGAGCGATAGATAATCACGAAACTCATCGCAATGAGTGCGTACAGCAGGCCAGTCAGAGCACCGTTGACGATGTGCGATATCAGGCTATCCATGATTGCCTTTCGTCAGAAGTGACGTTGCCTTTGGTGCGCTGGACGCTGTATCGCCAACATTCGGCGAATCGACTTCGTTGACATTCACGGTCGCGTTAAGCATACCGGTGCGCCCGTCCTGGTACTTGATCGGTACGGCCGCGCTGAACTCGTGTGCGCCGGTGTAGATCGCTTCAATGAACTGCAAATATTTCTGCTCAAGGTGCTTGCGGCGCAACTTGCGCGAACGTGTGAGTTCGTCCTCGTCCGGGTCCAGCTCCTTGGGT
>QYPX01000196.1 GCA_007280205.1 Comamonadaceae bacterium | reverse complement strand
TGATGCGCTCGCGCAAGGAGGCCGGTCGGGTGCGCGAGTGCCATGCTGACCTGCACCTGGCCAATCTGGTCCTGATCGGTGAGCAGGTGCAGATGTTCGACTGCATCGAATTCAATGAAGACCTGCGCTGGATCGACGTGACCAGTGATATCGCCTTCCCCTATGTTGACTTGCTGGCCCGCAAGCAAGGCGGCCTGGCCAACTGGTTTGTCAACGAGGTGCTGAGCCACAGTGGCGACTACGAAGCAGTTGCGCTGCTGCGCTTTTACGCGGTTTACCGCGCGCTGGTGCGTGCCAAGGTGGCGTCTCTGCGCTTGCTCCAGGTAGCGGGCGACGCGAGCGAGGTGCTGGCCTACGTGGCGTTGGCAGAACGGCTGGCCGCGCCGCCGCCGGCGCGGCTCGTGATCACACATGGCTTGTCGGGTTGCGGCAAAACCAGCGCGACGAATGAACGGCTGCAAAACGACCCAAACGCATCCACTCTGCGCCTGCGCTCGGATGTAGAACGCAAGCGCCTGGCTGGCCTCCGTAGCACAGCGCAAAGTGGCTCGCCGCTGGACGGCGGCATTTACAGCGCTGCCGCACAGCAGCAAACCTACAGGTGTCTGCACACCCTGGCGGGCCTGTTGCTGCGCGCGGGCTGGTCGGTGATCGTCGATGCCACCTTCCTCAAACGCAGTGAGCGCGACGCCTTTCGTGCCCTCGCCCAAGACCTGGGCCTGGCATTCGAAATCCTGGCACCACAGGCCAGCGCCGATCAGCTGCGCCAGCGCATCCAGGCGCGCAGCGCGCTGGGGCATGACGCCTCCGAAGCAACGCTGGCAGTGCTGGAGCGGCAAATTCGCACGATCGAGCCGCTGGGAGCCGACGAGCAGTAGGCACTCGAACTGCCTGCTTCAATTGAGCCACAGGGGCCGAGCAGGTCAATCAGGCCGCTACCAGCCATTGTTCAATCGTCTCGCGACACGGAACGCCTCCATTTTGTCCGCCAGCGTGGCATTGGACAACGCTCCCACGTGGCTGTTCACCAAATGTCCGCTCGCGTCGTAAAACAGGGACGTAGGCATGGCCGTCGATCCGACGGCCCGGCCCAGTGCACTACCGGCATCAATCAGGACGTTTTCAAGTTGGAGTTGCGAACTGCTCAGGTAGCGCTGAACCTTGGCCGCGTCATCGCCCTGGCTGACGAAAACAAAAGTCACGCTGGTTTCGCGCTGTTGCGCCTCTGCCAGCACCGGCATTTCGCGACGGCATGGTGGGCACCAGGTCGCCCAGAGGTTGACCACCATCGGCTTCCCATGAGACAGCGCCGCCAAATGGGTTGCTTGTCCTGAGATGGTCTTCAATTCGACCGCCGGCAGCGCCGTCTGAGCGCTCATGCTGAGCATGCCGGGTGCGCCAGACATCGCCCAGGCCAGCGTGCCCGCAAGCAGCCCCAGGCTCAGCGGTCGGCGCAGTTCGGGGCGCTTCGATGCGTGCCAGATGGCTACTGCCATCGCGGCGGCAAGGCCGGCCCATGAATTGAACCCGCCATCACGAATGTCCAAGACCGACCAGGGTGCATCGCGGTACTGCTCAAACCAAACGGCGACAAAGACCATGCGTGCTGCCAGCATCGCAGCCAGCAGCATGTCGATCAATACATTGACAATGCCAAGGCGCTGCGGCCTGCCCACCAGGTGACCCACGATGGCTGCAACCAGCATGGAAACCAGCAACAGCACGTGACTGGTCTGAAAAGCCAAGGGGCCGAGATTGACGTTCAAATGCGCAGTCCGGACAATTACTTAACGCCGGTTGATTTGCTCGTACACCGCCGATGACACGCGCGCCAGGGTGGCTTTGTCCAGGCCGGCCGAGAGCGCATAGCCAAATTTGCCATCGATCCAGTAAAAGACGTTCACCGGGCCTTCCTGTGAGAACCGAAAGGCAGTGTCCTGGTTTGCCGGAATTTCGGTGCTGACGTACAGTGTCAGGCGCTGTCCATTGGCGTCCTGGTACATGAACTGTGCCACCGGGCCGCTGTTGCCAGGCAGCAGTCGCCCGCCGACCAGTTCAAAGCCCTGCGCTGCCAGTTTGGGCGCACGGACCGATGTGCCCAGCCGCTTGGACAGCCAGGTGACCAGTCGGTCTTCATGCTCGGCACTGATTTCCACGGGGCGCCGCACGTCAGGGCTGTAGACTGCGTGCGCTATCGCCGCCTGTCGCGCCAGGGGTATGGTTTGCGCCAGCTGCTTGTCCGGCTCGTACTGTCCGTGGGCCAGCCAGCCGGCGGCAGCACTGACCACCGTGATTGCAACACTGGCCGCAATCCGCTGCATGGACCAGCGTGGCAAGGACTGCCTGCCTTGAAGGTCAAGACCCGTCCGCGGCGGCGTGGCGAGTCGCCCCAGATTTTCCGGCACGGGTTCGTCAAGGACTGGATCAAACAACTCGCGCAAGGCAAGCTTTTGCGCTCGATAGGAGGCAACGCGCTCCGCTTCCTGTGGCAGGCTGGCCAGGTCAGCGTCGATCTGTGCGTGCTGATCATCCGGCAATTGCCCATCAACGTAAGCATGCAGATCGGCTTCGGTAATCAAGACTTTGTTCATCGCACGACTCTGAGTTTGGCCATCGGCTGCTGGCCATCCATGATCTGCCGCAGGCGTTCACGACCGCGGGCAAGTCGGGACATCACGGTGCCGGTAGGGATCCCCAATGTGCTGGCGACTTCCCGGTAACTCATTTCCTCCAGAGCGACCAGCAAGACCACTTCGCGCTGTTCTTCGGGAAGTCTCGACAAGGCATGTGCGAGATCCCTGACTTCCAGTCGGTCGGTCTGCGTGGCGCGGGTCGGCACGTCCAGATCGGCGTCGTCCACCGGGCTGATGGACAACCCGGGGCGGCGGAGTTGATCGATACGCAGGTTGTGCATGATGCTGAGCAACTAGGGGCGCAGGCTGCTGCCGGCTCGCCACTGCGCCAGCTGCGACCAGGCGCGCTCCAGCGTGTCCTGCACCAGGTCGTCCGCTGCCGCGCGATCGCCGACCATGGCCCGCGCGTAGCGGCGCAGGCGTGGCAGTTCGGCGAGGATCGCTTGTTTATCCACCCGAATCAGGGCTTCACAATGTGCCAGCTGTTGTTAAGAAAACCATCGCCCGTCCTGTCTCCGGGCTTCTGATCCTTGGACCAGAAATACAGGGGTTTTCCCTTGAGTGCCCACTGCTTCTTGCCATCATCCCGCGCGATGACACTGTAGTCGCCGCTGGCAGTTGCACCCTCCATCGCGAGCAAAGGCGGCCAGTTGGTCGCACAGGGACCGTTGCAAACGCTTTTGCCGGCGGCGTCCTTGTCAAACGTGTACAGAGTCATGCCATTGTTGCCCGTCAGCACACCGTCGGCAAACTTGGCCGGGCCCGCCGTGCTGCCCGGCATCGTTGAGCAAGCAGCCAGGCTGCCGACCAACATCAGGGAAAGAAGAGATTGCTTGAATGTCATTTGGTATTCCTAGGGTTATTGAACAGCTTGCATAGCGGTATACGTGCCGGGAGCCGCTTTTATTCCATGAATTTGCAAGACCTGCCACTATTTCTACGACTCAGCTAAGCGACGGCACCCGAAACCGGCGTAGCCGGCGCGCTGGCGGGTCCTGGCTCGGGGAGCAGCAGCGTCCCGTTAAGCAAGCCTCTTAGGGTTCCAAACACCAGCATGGTCACCAGCAGTGAAGTCAGACACAACATCAGCATGGCCAACACACCGAACCAAAGCGCTGCGTTTTCAGACAGGCGAAGTGTCAACGCAGTCAAAGAGGCCAGCGGGAACGATAGCGCCCAAAAAGTCACAGAAAAGGACGTGGAGCGCAAACGCTTGAGCATGCTGGCAGACCAGAGCAGGAAAAACACGGCAATACCCCAAGCCATCCAGGAGACCAGGACCGGCGCGCCGAGTTGCAGGACGGCCAGCCCGATGACCGAAGGTGGCGCGACCGTGATGAAAGTCGCCGGCAACAAGCGTTCGGGCCACATTCCGTGCTGCCCCAGCCTGACGAATAGCAGAGTCAAGACCACGATCCAAAAGAAGAGGCCTACACCAAATTGCGCGGCGGCCCACTCGGGAAAGCCCAACCGAACTCCAGCGAGTGGTACCACCACATTACCCACCACCGCAATCAATAGCGCCGGCGTGATGCCGGTCCAGAAAGAGATTGCCGGCTTGCCGGCATCGCCGGTGTTCAACCAGCGCGAGAGCACCCAAACCGTAACCAGAATCTGCGAAACAGAGCCGAACAGCCAGGTAACTCGGGCCAGCGCAGAGTCGCCACTCAAGGCAAAGGCGACTGTCGCAAGAAGAATAAGCGAAACCGGAAACGCGGCTACGAATACGTGACGCACGGGATGGTGCAGGTCCTCCATAAATGCCTGCGGATGTCGAAGCCTTCGCAGCAGTGAAAAAGCAAAAAGCAGGGCCATCACCACCGCCGCGCCAATTCCCAGCGCCCAGGCCACTGTTTGCGCGCTATCGCCCGCATAGGGAACAGCCCGCACCCAGGCCAGCGTCAGGCCGGACAGACCCATGACCACGGAAAACCAGCCTGGGGCCAGGAACTTGAGAGGAGTCGAGTGGTGTGATGCCATGGAAGAATGCTTTCGCTACTTCAAGCGGGCGCCAGCTGCGTCA
Source organism: Comamonadaceae bacterium (assembly GCA_007280205.1). Lineage (GTDB taxonomy): Bacteria > Pseudomonadota > Gammaproteobacteria > Burkholderiales > Burkholderiaceae_C > Rhodoferax. The sequence goes on along the minus strand of QYPX01000196.1, from coordinate 537 downwards.
AACACCTGAACGGCAATGGGAATGCCCTGGCCCACACTCTGGGTCACCGTGCAGAACGCTTCGAATTGGGACAAAACCCGATCCAGATGCTCCAGCTGAGCAGCCTGTACACCCAGGGTGAGCGTGGCCGTCATCTCCAGCACGCGCATGCGGGCATCGGCGTTGCGTCCCACGCTGGCCTGCACGCTGCAGCGAATCGGGTCGGGTGCCTGCTTGAACTTGCGCAGGGCAAACAGCAGCGAGTCACTCAGGCAGTTGCCTACAGCAGCGCACAGAAGCTGAACCGGGGAGGGCCCCTGTCCGGTGCCGAGCGGTGCCGGTTCGTCGCCCGTGAGGACAGGGATGCCTGCACCAAAGTTGATATCGAAGCGGTAATCCTGCTGCTGCGTCAGTTCGACCGTGATGGATTTTTCGCTCATGAGATTCTCCTGATGTCCTACTTTTTGTCCAGCCGCATGATGCCCAGCATCTTCATGATGTATTTCTCATAGATAGGCTCCGAGGTCCCGTTCTTCATCTTGTACATGAAATACTTTT
>QYPX01000130.1 GCA_007280205.1 Comamonadaceae bacterium | reverse complement strand
GAACTCTACCTGAGCAATCACCAGGCCCCCGGAGTTCTTCACTGCCATGGCGATGGCCAAGGCGTCCTGCGTCAATGCCTCGCGCTCCATAGAGAGATTGCCGTCGGTGTTGGCAACCGAGGCGCGGATGAACGCCACATGGGGTTTCGGGACACGATAAAACAGCAACTCTTCTCCGCCCAGCTTGACAAGTTCCACCAAGTCTTCCTTGGTCTGGGCATTGACTTTTGCGCCCTGCTGGCGTGGGTCGACAAAAGTTCCCAAGCCAACACGCGAAACATTACCCGGCAAGCCTGCCGCGATGTCGCGGTAAAGATGCGAGATGACGCCCAGCGGGAAGTTGTAGGCCTGCATCTTGCCGGCGATCGCCATCTCGGCCAGGCGCGGCACCATACCCCAGTGCCCGCCGATGGCACAACGCACCAGCCCGTCGCGCGCCAGGCGATTGACACCTTTGCCATCCGCGTCACCAGGGCCACCGCCAAAGATGAGCGTCAGTCCCGAAGGATGTGTCGTTTTGGCATGACTTTGCGCCAAGGCCTGCAGCAGCGCATCGGGAACCCCGACGGTACCAAACCCGGAGCACACGAGAACATGGTTGTCGTGGACCAGGGCCACGGCATCTTCGGCGGAAACTTCTTTTGTCTTCATGAATGTTCCTCACAAGAAGTACGGATAAGAACGAGCCTCATCAGCTGACACCCACAAAGGGCGGATACCTGCATTGCTTCGCTCATGTCTGCTCCCTCCTTGGAAGGTCAATTGACCGAAATGCCATCAAGCGGCTCAGGGCGGTCCGCGTCGCAGAGATGAGTTGGTCACTAAGTGTCTTTCGACCTGTCTGCGAAAAACTGAATCTATAGCCAAGCGCAAGCGGGGTGTTAACGCTGGTTTTTTCCAGAATTGTTGTCCCAAGTCAAGTCAAACCAAGCTGGTTCAAATTCGGACTACCAATCCGGTGCGAAAGGGTGCGCGCGCGCGGTCGGCCTCCCTTGCGCAAGGCGAACTACATGCCATGCACGATTCGGACAAGAAGGTCTTGAGCTGTTGCAGGAGATCTTTCAACTTGCCAAGCAGGGGAAATGAAGAAATGAGAGTGCCAATGCAGTCTGCGAACAGGACTGGTTGGGGCTGCGGCGCTGGACGCGGCTACGCTCGCCCGCCATCGGAAATCTGGTGGACCTTTGCACCGATAGTGCACCGCCCGTTGACGGTCTAAGCCTGGTTGATCATTGATGACGGTAGCGAACAATTCATCAGCACATCGCCACAGAGGTCCGTACTGACAGGCCGCTCTGGAGCGACCTGCCCAACAAGTTGGCCGTCACCTGCGGGTCTGAGGAGCCCTCCGACCAAACTTTTGCTACGCTTCATTTCATCGGAAACTGCACGTAGGGCTGCGGTGGCTCCTTGTCAGCCGGTACGAACCTGGGCGCAGGCTCGCCGGCGGGTCCAAGGGAACGGATGTACTCGTAGATTGACAGCACATCCGCCCGAGTCATGGCATTTAGCGCGAAATAGGGCATGGGCGGCCGCGCCTCGATCGTCTTGGCCACCTGGATCCATTGTTCATCGGTGATAGCGTTGAAGTAGAGACGCAGGTTGGCTGGATAGGTCGTTCCCCACGACCCGCGCCACCCAAGCTTGTCTCCAGTCAGAAAGTCCTTCGCCGGCACCTTGCCGCCTTTCGCTATGTAATTGGGCGTATGACAGTCATGACAGCCGGTGATCATTACCAGGTAGCGGCCGCGTTCAATCTGTTTGCTGTCTGGTGATTTTGCTGCAGATTTGGCTGGAGCATCGGCCGCAACGGACATCGCCGGAATTGCCGTGCATGCAAGCGACAAAATGAACTTTGAAAAATGTTGGAATGTGGTTCCACGCATGTGATTCTCCCTATTTGGTTAGCCCATGTCTCTTACCACTGACCTGATTCAGTGTTCGAGAAATAGCTTGTCATGATGGGCAGTCTATGGGTCATCGTTGCGTTTGCATATAACGCAAATGCACCATATTGAAAACGCAGGTACGGTGGTTTAATAGCCGCCATGAATACCCCTTGCGCACTGCTGATCGATGACCACGCCATGTTTCGCGCAGGTCTGCGCCAGGTCATCAAGGAGGCGATTGCCGACTTGGATATTTTTGAAGCTGGCTCGCTGGACGAGGCATTGGGTTGCTCGTCAAACAACGTTGCGGTTGTTTTGCTGGACAACAAGCTAAACGGTTTGAGCGGCATAGATGGCATTGCGCAGATCAAGCGCAAATGGCCTTTGGTGCCAATCCTGATGTTGTCGTCCCAGTTTGAGCCAGAAATCGTGCGACTGGCGCTTGCGCGCGGTGTTGCAGGCTTTCTGTCCAAGGCGGAGTCCGTTGAAAGAATTATTGAAACACTTCAGCAGGTAATTGCCGGTGACGTAGCGGGTGAAGCGACCGTGGTGCCCTTGGCACAAAAATGCCTGACACCGCGCCAATCTGCGGTGCTTGGCCTGTTACACCAAGGGCTGTCAAGCAAGCTGATTGCTCGCCAGTTGTTCATTTCAGAAAACACGGCACGAAAACACGTGCAGGACATCCTGGCGTTTTTTGCGGTAGCCAGCCGCGCCGAAGCGGTCTTTGCGGCGCGAAACCAGGGGCTGATCGGGTGAGCAAAGTGCGTCGGCTGCTGCGCCTGGCGGATGACCGCATTCTGGTGGAGCAGCTAAAGCTTTCCATGGGTAATCTGGGCATTACCCTGATCCCGACGTTTTTGATCGTGATCCTGATCTGTGGGGCGCTGTACAACAATGCCAATTCGACCGCTATCCTGGTGTGGGGGGTGGTCGTCACGCTCTCCAAGCTGCTGTGTTGGTCCCATGCACGCCACCACCTACGCTCGGGCATTGCCGCGAACAAGGCGGTGCAAGTGGTGCTGATCTCGATGTTGATCAATACCGTGGACGGAGCCATTTGGGGTTCGCTGGCCTGGGTGGCGCTGGATACGACCAGCCTGATGGGCAGCATTCTGGTGATTGCCGTGCTGACTGCCGTGGCCGGTAATTCCATGTCATTGCTCTCGCCCGTGTTGCCCGTATTCTTGGCTCTGGTGGCGGCCGAAATAGCGGTCGCCGTTTCCAAAGTATTTCTCTTGGGTGACCCGACCTACAACACTTTAGGTTTTGCCGGTTTGTTGTACATCTTCATTTTGATGGCGCAGGCACATAACAGCTCGCGTGCTGCGCGTGCCGCAATTGTTCTGGGCCTTGAAAATATTGAGCTGATGGAAAAACTTCGTTTGGAAACATCGATTGCACAGCGGGCGAGAGCGGAGGCCGAGCAAGCCAACACCTCCAAGTCAAAGTTTCTTGCCGCTGCCAGCCACGATTTGCGCCAGCCGATTCATGCCCAAGGCTTGTTTCTGGACATTCTTTCTCGCTCTGGGTTAAACCCGCAGCAGCAGCAATCGCTTGACTGTGCCATTGCTGCCAGCGAGGCCTCCGCCGAGATGCTCAACACCATGCTTGATTTTTCACGCATTGACGCTGGCGTGGTGCAGCCGCATGTGGTGTCTTTTCGCTTGCAGCCGCTGCTGAACAAGATCGAGCGCGAGTTTGCGCGGCAGGCCGATGCGAAAGGCTTGCTTTACCGCTCCCGCGAGACTACGCTGGCAGCGGATTCGGACCCGGCCCTGATTGAGTTGATCTTGCGCAATCTGGTCTCCAATGCCATACGGTACACCGACAGCGGCGGGCTTTTGGTGGTCTGCCGTCAGCGCAAAGGCCATGTGGTGCTGGAGGTCTGGGACACCGGAATTGGCATTGCGTCCGCGCACCAGCGTGAGGTTTTTCGTGAGTTTCACCAACTGGGCAACCCGGAGCGCGATCGGCGCAAGGGGCTGGGCTTGGGGCTGTCAATTGTCGAAGGGTTGGTCCGCACGCTGGGCCACCCTTTGTTGCTCAGTTCAAAGCCGGGGCGCGGCAGCATGTTTCGACTGAGCTTGCCCCTGGCCACCGGTGTCTGCGTTGACAACACCGTGGAGCTGACGCATCACAAAGACCAGCTACGCAATGTGCGGGTGTTGGTGGTCGATGACGACGAAGCGGTTCGCGTCGGCACTCTGCATCTGCTGCGTGATTGGGGCTGTCTGGTTGACGCGGCCGAATCGATTGAAGATGCGCTGGTTTTGGCGGGTCAACATGCGCCCGATGTCGTCCTCAGTGATTACCGTTTGCGTGATCAACGCACAGGCCTGGAGGCGATCGCCGCTTTGCGCAGTGTCTTGGGGCAGAGTTTGCCGGCCTTGCTGATTACCGGTGATACCGCGCCCGACCGATTGCGCGAGGCGCTCAGCAGCAACCTTCCTTTACTCCATAAGCCGGTGTCACCGGATCAGTTGTACATTGGATTGGTGAATGCTTTGTTGAAATAGGCACGGTGACGGCACTCACTCTGCACCCCTCTTGGCTGCACAATTTTCAGGGGTCGTCGTTTCGGCAACCACACAGCGCGCAACTTGAAATCAACTTGAGAATCTGTCTGTGCATGCGCAATGTGATCTGCTGAGCGCGACTGCAGCTAGTCATTGGCAGGTGCAGCGATCGATCGAAATCGACGCCCCTTTGCTTGCGGTCAGGTTACCGTGGTGTACCGAAGGCAGGGTGGAGTACCAAAAGCGCGACAGCATGCTCGAACTCGTCAAGAAAGCGCCCTGCTACCGCGGCACCGGCTCGTTCACGGTAAAAATCGAGGACCTCGGCTACATCGCTTTGTGCCCCTGGGTGGAGCGAATAGCTCATTGATTGAGTCTGGCTCGAAGCTGTGCAATGGCTTGCTGGCCCCAGGGATTGGCTTATCGTGTTGATGGAGAACCGATGGCTAAAGTTTTGGTTTGCGTCTGGACGAATTTACCTGAGGATGCTGGTGCGCCGTTTCACGCCTCAGTTCCAGCAACCGACGCTTGGCTGCTTCTGCGCGCGCCTCGTCTGCTACTTGGAGGAAGAACTCAGACATCTGCGCCAGGCTTGGCGGATTCGTAAGCAAGGATTCGTAACCTTCATCCTGTTGATGAGGTCGTCCTGAACACATTCTCGTAAGCGCAATTTCCATCTTTTGCGGCACCTTTGACGCGAAGAAGACCCCCTCAAACTGTGCGGGCGTGTAACCGTGGTTGCGCATCAATGTGTACAAGTCAAACCAATCACGCGACTTGCTCCGGTCTGCGCTCACCAGGCATTTCATCGCGAATATTTCGTCGAGCGTTGCGACCCTCGGCCCGTGCGCGGCACCTGGAGCAATATGCACCAGCACCTCAGGGTCAGGGCAGAAAAACGTAACCTTTACTGTCTCTGACGCCAGGTAGTTCTGCTGGTAGTCATTAAGGTCCATGCCGGCGATGATGAACTCCTCGACTGCACTTGGCGCGTCATTGGCCACGAATGCAATACCGTGCTCACGGGCCGCAAGCCGCAGGGCTTCGATACGCGCACGCGGCAGTCGTAACGCACCGAAGCCAAAATCCAAGTCTTCGCTCTGTCGATGCTCGATGTGCAATGCGAGTGCGGTGCCGCCCACGAGCACGAAGCCAGTGAGTGCTGGATGTCCCCGTAGGAACGCCCAAACGCGGGCCGTGTCCTCACGCAGTTGCATGGACATTCCCATCCGCATCCGCGAACCCGCGCTCGATACTCCTAACAATGCGCTCAAGTTTGACGCTCAGGTCTTCGCCCAACTCACCACTCTCCCGCAGTTGCTGCATTTGTCGCCGAACGAAAGGGACGCCGTCGTGCGCGGCTGCTTCGAGAATCGCATCGAAGCGGCCCTGCAGAAGCGCTTTGCGTAGCAGCGGCCCTTCCTGCGCACCAGGATTCGACCAGGCCAACCCGAAGCGCGCCTTCGAAAGCGGCGCGGCGCCTACGGTTGGCGCCTGCCGCGTTTGGCCCGCATTCACCGCCGCCGGATGCAGGACAACTTGCAAGCCAACGACGGATGCAAGACGTGCGATAGTGTTCAGTTCCATTCCGACGCGCTTTTTCGCGCGCGAGATGGTCTCGGGCTTGAGCCCCGCCTCTTCGGCCAACCGAGCCTGGTCAACTCCGTGTTCTTGAGCAGCCTTGAGCACCTGCTGAAGGAGTTGAACGCTGAGGGACACGGTGGGAGTCATAGTTATCGTTATAGCTATGATTGACTTTAAAGTCAATTACGCTAATTCGCGCATGACCCGTGGAACCCATCGAAAACACTTGGATAAGAACTCAAGGCCACCGAGAGGTGGCTTTTTAGTTCTTCTTGCTATGCGGCCAGGCGCATTTCAATCTGCATCTTTGTCTCTTCGAGCTCTTTGGGAAGGTGATAAGCCAGCTGCTGGAACAACTCGGTGTGAAGCTTGAGCTCATCGACCCATGCGGATGACTCAACGCTGGTGACAGTATCAAACTGCTGCTGGCTGAAATCAAGGCCGGTCCAGTTGATTTCCGGATAAACAGGGCTTACGCCGAAGACGTTTTCTGTGCCCAGTGCCTGCCCCTCAATGCGGTCAATCATCCACTTGAGCACGCGCATATTGTCTCCGTAGCCGGGCCAGACAAATTTGCCGTCCAGACCCTTGCGAAACCAATTCACGCAGAAGATGCGTGGCAACGCATGGCCTGCAGCCTCCAGCGCGTGCCCGATATCCAGCCAATGCTGGAAATAGTCGCTCATGTTGTAGCCGCAAAACGGCAGCATGGCGAACGGGTCGCGCCGCACTACACCCATCTGGCCAGCTGCGGCTGCAGTGGTTTCTGAGCCCATGGTGGCAGCCATATAAACGCCTTGTCGCCAGTCGCGCGCCTCGGTCACCAGCGGCACGGTGGTAGAGCGACGACCACCAAAGATAAAGGCATCAATCGCCACCCCCTCAGGGTCATCCCACGCCGGATCAAGCGCCGGGTTGTTGGTGGCAGCCACCGTGAAGCGGGAATTTGGATGCGCCGCCTTGGCACCGGTTTGGCTGGCGATCTCGGGTGTCCAGTCCTTGCCCTGCCAATCAATCAAATGCGCTGGCAGGCTGCCAGAGTCTTTTTCCATGCCTTCCCACCAGACGTCGCCATCATCAGTGAGTGCCACGTTGGTAAAAATCACGTCGTGATGCAAGCTTGCCATGCAGTTCGGGTTGGTCATCAGGTTGGTGCCCGGCGCCACGCCAAAGTAACCGGCTTCCGGGTTGATGGCGTACATCCTGCCGTCTGCATGAGGCTTGATCCAGGCGATGTCGTCACCGATGGTGGTGACGCTCCAACCCTCAAAACCGGCCGGTGGCACCAGCATGGAGAAATTGGTTTTGCCGCAGGCACTTGGGAAAGCGCCCGCCAGGTGGTACTTGCTCCCGCTTGGAGAGGTCACGCCCAGAATCAGCATGTGCTCAGCCAGCCAACCCTGGTCGCGGCCCATGGTCGAAGCAATTCGCAGCGCGAAGCACTTTTTTCCCAGCAAGGCATTGCCGCCGTAACCAGAACCGTAACTCCAGATTTCATGCGTTTGCGGGTAATGAACAATGTATTTGGTTTTGTTGCAAGGCCACTTGACGTCCGCCTGACCCGGCTCCAGGGGAGCACCGACCGTGTGCATGCAAGGCACAAATTCACCGTTTTCGCCCAGCACATCGAAAACCGCTTTGCCCATGCGCGTCATGATTTTCTGATTGACTGCAACATAGGCACTGTCGGTCAGTTCGACGCCGATGTGTGAAATATGTGAGCCCAGTGGCCCCATGGAAAACGGCACCACGTACAGGGTGCGCCCCTTCATGCAGCCATCAAACAAAGCTTTGCTGCCGTCACTCTGTCCGTGCTGCAACAAGCAACGCATCTCGGCCGGGGCCATCCAGTTGTTGGTTGGACCAGCGCTTTCTTTTTCCTCAGCGCAGATGTAGGTTCGGTCCTCGACACGCGCCACGTCGCTGGGGTCAGAGCAAGCCAGAAAACTGTTGGGGCGCTTGACCGGGTTGAGCTTTTTAAAGGTGCCGCATGCCACCAATTGCTGACACAAGCTGGCAAACTCTTCGTCAGATCCATCGCACCAATAAATGCTGTCCGGCTTGGTCAGTGCGGCCATCTTGGCCACCCAGGCGATCAACTTCGCATTCTTGACGTAATCGGGTGTATTCAGGCTCTGACCTTCTTGCGACGGGGCTGTGCTCATGGGATGTTCTCCGGAAAATAAAAGTGACTTGCAAAAACGAACGGGTTTGCTGGGCTCACGAGCCATTTCATTCGCTTTCAAAAGGCGACTTTGCAAGAGGCGGTTTTCAGGTTGTCACGAATCAAAATTGAGTGACAATTTTATGAAATTGGCAAGTGGTTACAAGCCAGTTACATCAAGAACCATGCAAAAGAAACTGGCTATGCCCTGAAAGGGCGTCAAAGCGGGCATTGCACCCGCCGGACAAGAACTCCTTTGGGCACTTTGTTCGCGCTCACCAGCGGCCGGTTGATGGCAACTCAATGGTTGACGATTTTGATGTCGACTTAACGGCATTCACTTTGGAGCAGCGAATAGTCACAGTCGACCAACAAGAGCCTTCCATAATTTCAGACCGTCCAGTCACTCGTTCGTGCAAGCGGAGGGGGCTATGCCATCGCACACCCGATGCCGGCCGAAAAATTGCCGGGATAAGTCCATAGCTGGAAGCCCGATGCGGCTTCGGCCACTGCCAAACAGCAGCCTCGCTAAGGCAGGCCCTGGCGTTACCGCCTGCCGCCAGCGTAGTCAGGTCTTCTGTGCTGGTGACGCACTATCAAAATTCGAATATCGTTTTCCAGAGGGCGATAGACAACGGAGTAAGGAAAAAACTTCAAGGGATAGCTTCTTCGTCCACGTGTAGTTGGTGTACCGAAGGCAGGGTGGCGTACCAAAAGCGCGACAACACGTTCGAACTCGTCAAGAAAGCGCCCTGCTACCGCGGCACCGGCTCGTTCACGGTAAAAATCGAGGACCTCGGCTACATCGCTTTGTGCCCCTGGGTGGAGCGAATAGCTCATTGATTAAGTCTGGCTCGAAGCTGTGCAATGGCTTGCTGTCCAGGTACGGCGACTACCAGACCGGATTCAAGTTCCGACTCCCTTCGATCGGCCTCCAGTTCCCACGCTTGCTCGACTGCGCTATCTGTGTCAATGCTTGCAATCAGCCGCTCGAACAAGCGTGACCGATCGGCTGGGGCCAATTGGAGAACCTCGGCTTCCAGAACTTCCAGCTTAGTGCTCACGGTGACCTCCAGTGGGGGGGTAAATGCTTGGTGGTTCACAGTTTGCCACAAACCTGTGTAACGACATGGCAAACCCTGCCGACGGCAATGGAGGTGCAGCGGCTATGCCTGCTTGCGAGCGCCAGCAGCGTGCCCGGATCAAACCACAGGCCGGTGAACTGCTGCGTCGTCACGGGGTCGCAAGGACTTGCCGGGCTTGGTTGTCGGCGTGGTAACTGGAGCGCACCATGGCGCCTACTGCCGCATGTTTGAAGCCCATGGCATAGGCTTCGTTTTCGAACATCTTGAAGGTGTCGGGATGCACATAGCGCTTGACGGTCAGGTGGCTGCTCGACGGTGCCAGATACTGGCCGATGGTCAGCATTTCGATGCCATGGGCGCGCATGTCACGCATCACAGCCAGAATTTCTTCGTCGGTTTCGCCCAGACCCACCATCAGGCCGCTCTTGGTTGGCACGTTCGGGAAAAGGGCCTTGAATTTCTTCAAGAGGTTCAATGAGAACCGGTAGTCGCTGCCGGGCCGTGCCTCCTTGTACAGGCGCGGTATGGTTTCGAGGTTGTGGTTCATCACATCGGGGGGGGCTGCTCTCAGGATCTCCAGGGCGCGGTCGTCGCGGCCACGGAAATCGGGCACCAGGATTTCGATCTGCGTCTGTGCTGAGAGCTCGCGCGTCTTGCGGATGCAGTCGACAAAGTGCTGGCTGCCGCCATCGCGCAAATCATCGCGATCGACACTGGTGATCACCACGTACTTGAGCTTGAGTTGCGCAATGGTGCGGGCCAGGTTGTCGGGTTCGTTGGCATCCAGCGGATCGGGCCGGCCATGCCCGACATCACAGAACGGGCAGCGCCGGGTGCACTTGTCGCCCATGATCATGAAGGTCGCCGTGCCCTTGCCGAAACACTCGCCGATATTGGGGCAGGAGGCCTCCTCGCAGACCGTGACCAGTTTGTTGGAACGCAGCACGTCCTTGATTTCGTAAAAGCGGGTCGTCGGTGAGCCGGCCCGCACGCGAATCCAGTCCGGCTTCCTCAGTACCTCGCCGGCCTGTACCTTGACCGGAATGCGCGACAGCTTGGCAGCGGCCTTTTGTTTGATGGTCGGGTCGTAGGGGGCTGTGGAGTTTTCGTCGTGTGGGCTCATGGTCGGTCCGGGCTGTATCAGGGCTCCAACTGGCTTGCGAGCCTTTGCCCCAGGATATCGGCGGCTTCTGCCCAGCCGACATGAACGCCGATTGTAGAAAGATCCACCGTTTGCAGCCCGGCATAACCGCAGGGGTTGATGCGGGAGTAGGGCTCCAGCTCCATCGCGACGTTGAGCGCCAGCCCGTGGTAAGTGCAGTTGCGGCTGACTTTGATGCCCAGGGCGGCGATTTTGCCGAGACCTTCGAAATGGGGGGCATTGATCGCAGCACCCGTCGGCTTGTCATTGCGGACCCCGGATCGGAGTCCGGGGCAGGCCCGACCCGCAATCCAGTGTTCGCGTGGCACTGGATCCCGGGTCAAGCCCGGGATGACAACTGCTTGGTCCGGGATGACGTCCTTTTTTACGGGGCGTTGCTCCAGCACGGCGTGCCCGGCCGGATCATCCAATCGAACATAGATGCCTGGCGCTCCGGCCACGCGGTGACCCGTGACGCCAAAATGCAGCAAAGTCCTGATCACGGCCTCCTCGATCCGGTACACGTATTCCTTGATGAAATAGCCAGCGCGCTTGAGATCCATCAGGGGATAGGCCACCACCTGACCGGGGCCGTGGTAGGTGACCTGGCCGCCACGATTCGTCTGCACGACCGGGATCGTCCCCGGATTGAAGATGTGCTCTGCGCGTCCAGCCAGTCCCTGGGTGTAAACGGCAGGATGCTCACAAAGCCAGAGCTGGTCGCTGGTCTCGGGCGTGCGCTCTGCCGTGAACTTCTGCATCGCTTCGTAGGTCTGCAGGTAATCGACCTCGCCCAGATTAATTGGGGTCAGACTCCAATTAATTTTTGGTGTCATGGCAGTCGGTCTCAGAGCACCACTTTGACCATGGGATGCGTGGAGAGCGTGCGATAGAGCTCGTCGAGCTGCTCGCGGCTGGTCGCGGTGACGGTCACCGTGACGCCCAGGTACTTGCCACCCTTGCTTTCGCGCAATTCGATGGTGCTGGCGTCGAAGTCGGGATCAAATTGCCTGGCAATCAGGCTGATGGCGTGCACCAGTCCGTCGGACTTGATGCCCATGACCTTGATCGGGAACTGCGATGGGTACTCAATCAGTGATTCGGGCGACGTTGTCACGAACTGCTGCCGTGCCGTGCCAGTCGCTTGGCCTCCTGGTAGCCATCGATCAACTTGGCGTACACCGGGCCGGGTTGACCGCTGCCGACCGGTCGGCCATCGATTCGGGTCACCGGAAGAACTTCCTTGGTGGCCGAAGACAGCAGCACTTCGTCGGCACCGAAAACCTCCTCACGGCTGATGCGGCGCAACTCAAATGCGACACCCTTGCTGCGGCAGATTTCCTCGATCAGGCCATAGCGGATACCCTCCAGGACCAGGTTGTCCTTGGGAGTGCCCAGTACCTTGCCATCCTTGATGACCCAGACGTTGCAGGCCGCCGCTTCGCTCAGGAAATCACCGCGAAACATGATGGTTTCGGCGGCGCCAGCGTCGAAGCTGATCTGGCGCGCAAAGACCGCGCCCAGCAGGCTGGTGCTCTTGATATGCGCCTTTTCCCAGCGAAAATCGTGCGCCGTAACGCAGGCCACACCCTGCTCACGCTGTGCCTGGCTTGGTGGCTTCATCTCATTGGTCATGATGAAGACCGTGGGGCTGATGTCGTCCGGCATCACGTGGTCACGCATCGCTACGCCGCGCGTGATCTGGATGTAGATCAGCTGGTCGGTTTCATCGGCCTTCGCGCCGGTGGACTCGGCATAGGCAAGAATCAACTTGCCGATGGTGTCAGCCCACTGGGCGGGTGTCATGGGATTGGCGATGCGCAGTTCGGCCAGACTGCGGCCGAGTCGGGCCATGTGCTGTTGCAGGCGGAAGGGTTCGCCAGCGTAGACCGGCACCACTTCATAGACGCCATCGCCAAAGATGAAGCCACGGTCCATCACGCTGATCTTGGCCTCGGGCAAGGTACTGAATTCACCGTTCAGGTAACAGGGCAGGGGGGGTAGGGTATGCATGCCCGAATTATGCCGCGACGCCCGAGCCTCGGGCCCGTCCCGCTCCGGTTGATCTGCATCAACAGAATTTGTCAATAAGTGACAGCGTTCTCCGTATAATGCGAGGCTTTGCGGCAGTTGCCGCGTGTAACCTGCGCGTAATTTGAGATGTCGATAATCACGCCGGTTTCCGGATTCGACTCGGATGAGTCTGAAGAGCTGGCGTACAAGCGGCTCAGTGCCGAGGAAGCGCAAGCGCTGCGGCAGCGGCAACCTTCGGTTTCGCCCTGGCGGATTGTCGGTTTGCAGGCACTGGTGGCGCTGCTGGTGGCTTTGGCTGCCTGGGGAGTCACCGGCAGAAGAGAGGCGGCTTGGTCCGCGGGTTATGGTGGTTTGGCGGTGGTCATCCCTGCCGTGTTGTTTGCACGTGGTCTGATGAGCCAGTTCTCATCGATCAACGCCGCGACCGCCGGGTTTGGGTTTTTTGTCTGGGAAGCGATCAAGATTGCCGTCAGTGTCGGCATGCTGTTTGCGGCCCCGCAGTTGGTGACAGGTCTGGACTGGTTGGCGTTGCTGATTGGCCTGATCGTGACCTTGAAGGTTTATTGGGTGGCGCTGTTGATGCGTCCGAAACTAAAAAAAGATTGAAGAGTTAACCATGTCCGCAGAAGCACACGCGCCCTCCGCCAGTGACTATATTGTTCACCACCTGACGCATTGGCAGAACAAGAAGCAGGTCGACATTGTCGATTTCTCGGTCTTCAACATTGACTCCCTGTTTTTTTCGATCCTGCTCGGCGTTGTCGGTTGCTTCTTTCTCTGGAAGGCGGCCCGCAATGCAACCTCCGGCGCGCCGGGGCGCTTTCAGGCTGCGGTTGAAATTCTGATCGAGATGGTCGACGGGCAGGCCAAGTCGATTGTCCACAACGCCGCCAGTCGCAAGCTGGTTGCTCCGCTGGCGCTTACCGTGTTTGTCTGGATTTTCCTGCTCAACGCGATGGACTTGCTGCCGCTGGACCTGTTGCCCACGGTTTGGGGCTGGATCTACGGTGCGGCCGGACACGACCCGGCGCACGCCTACCTGCGCGTGGTGCCGACGGCCGACCTGTCCGTCACCATGGGTCTGTCGGTCTCGGTCCTGTTCATTTGCCTGTTCTACAACATCAAGATCAAGGGCATCGGTGGCTGGGCCCATGAATTGGTGTCGGCCCCCTTTGGTACCAGCAAGAACCCGGTTTTCTTCGTCATTCTGGCGGTGGTCAATATCGCCGAGCAGCTGATTTCGTTTACCGCCAAGACCGTTTCGCATGGCATGCGGCTGTTTGGCAATATGTACGCGGGTGAGCTGGTTTTCATGCTGATCGCCTTGCTG
>QYPX01000041.1 GCA_007280205.1 Comamonadaceae bacterium | reverse complement strand
ATCACCTGCGCCACCAATGGATGCTTTTCCAGTTCCAGCACCGCCTTCAGGGAGACGTTGCCCGGTGGCACGTCGATGTGGAACACACCCGACAGAATCAGCTGCATCGGGCTGCCCTTGGCACCTACCACCAGGTCAATGCCCTGCAGGTCACGCTCGAAGGCTTTGTCGAGCTGGTGTGAGACCAGGATCAGGAAGGTGATGGAAGCCAGACCCAGGCTCAGCAAGAGCAGGTTCAGCGCCGCGGCCAGCGGACGCGACCACAGGTAAGTCCAGGCCAGCGTCAGTGTCTTCATGGCGGATTGCGCAATAGTTGCAAGCGCTGCAAGCCGGCGCAGTCCGCGCTTTCGGCTGCCAGCAGCGCCGCCACCCTGGTATCGTGGGTGGCAATCACCAGCGTTGCCGTTTGCGAGCGGGCCGTCGCCAGCAGCAAGGCCACGGCATCGGCTGCAGCGTCGTCATCCAGACTCGCGCTGGGCTCATCGGCCAGAATGACTTTGGGTTGTTGCAACACAGCACGCGCCAGCGCCACGCGCTGGGCTTGACCGCCCGAGAGCTGCGCCGGCTTGCGGTCGGAGAATTCGGCCACCCCCAACGCGTCCAGGGCTGCGTCGATGGCAGCCCGGTCTTCAGCGACGCCGGCGGCCCATTGCGCGAGCGCCAGATTCTGCCGCACCGTCAGCGCCGCGCTCAAATGCAATTTTTGCGGCAAAAAGCCGATGGCGCTGGCGCGCCATGCGTCGGTCGCCACCGAGTCAAGATCGTTCAGCACCTGGCCGGCCACCGTCAACTGACCCGAAGTCGGCCTCACCAGGCCCGCCATCAGCGCCAGCCAGGTGGATTTGCCGCAGCCCGACGGGCCACTGAGCAGCAGCGTCGCCCCTTGCGCCACTGCCACATCCGGAAAACGCAAAGTCGCTCCACCGGCGTAGTGGTAGCTAAGGCCCTGGGTGCAAATCATGGCGCATTATTACCCGCACAATGTGGAGTAAGCTGTCGCCTGTCAAATGCTGAACGTTCCCACCAACCCCTTTGGAGATGCCATGAGTGATTCACAAAATTCCGGTTTCGGAAAATTCGTCCCTGGTTTTGATTTTCTCCAGAACCTGGCCAAAGGCGCAACGCAAAACATTCCCCAAATGCCCAATCTGGCTAACTGGATCGCACCCACGCTCAATTTGGAGGAGTTGGAAAAGCGCATCGAAGAACTCAAGACCGTGCATTTCTGGCTGGAGCAAAACTCCAAGGCGCTCGGTGCCACGGTGCAGGCGCTGGAAGTGCAAAAGATGACACTGGCCACGCTCAAAGGCATGAACTTCAACATCGGCGATGTGGCCAATGCGCTCAAACTCAAGGCGGCCGATACCGTTTTCTCCGGCGTACAACGCGGCATCGACAGAGCGGCGTCGACGGCCCAGAGCATCTCCGAGGTGGCGGCTGACGCGCAAGCGGTGGCCAAGAAAGTACGCAGGGCCGCCAAGCCCGCTGCCACGGCTGCTGCCGGGATGGTTGATCCGATGCAGTTATGGGGATCGTTGACTCAGCAGTTTCAGCAAATTGCCGCCAGCGCCATGAAAGATGCGGGCAAGAACACCGCCATCGACATGACCAAGAACATGGCGGCCGGTTTGGCCAAGGAAGCCGTCAAGGCAACCAAAAAGGCCACCTCCAGCGCCGTTAAATCCCGGATCACGCCCCGCAAGACGCCAAGAAAATAGTCGGATGAAGTTGTTTCCGTACGCTCATGCCACGCACCCGCAGTGGCGCATGGCGGCTGGCTTGGTGCTGGCGCAGGTGCGCGCCCAGATGGTCTTGCACGACTATGCCAGCGCACCAACGCTGGCCCTGCTCTACATCACCGACCACTACGCCCAAGAGGCGCAAGCCATCCTGGACCATCTGAGCGCGGAACTGCCCGAAGTCACCGACTGGGCAGGCACGGTGGGCGTCGGCATCGCCTCCAACAACGTGGAGTATTTTGACGAGCCGGCGCTGACATTGATGTTGTGCGAACTGCCGAGCGACCAGTACCGCGTGTTCTCCGGCGTGGCCCCACTGGGCCTGGGTTTTGAAGCGCATACCGCACTGGTACACGCCGATGCCAGCACGCCCGAGCTGGCCGGGTTGATTGAGGAAATGGCCTTGCGCACGGACTCTGGCTACCTGTTTGGCGGACTTGCTTCGAGCCGCTCCTCCACAGTGCAGTTTGCGGTTGGCGGCAACGGCAACATCAAGGGGCAGGGTGCAGCCGGCGGTGTCTTCAGCGGTGGTCTGAGCGGTGTTGCCTTTGGCGAACGCGTCGGCCTGGTCTCGCGCGTGACGCAGGGTTGTCTGCCGGTATCCAAAGCGCACCGGGTTGACGCTGCGCGCAACAACCTGGTGACCGAGCTTGACGGCGAACCGGCACTGGACGTGCTGCTGCGAGATCTCAAGGTATCTCTGGACCAGCCCGAGCAGGCGCTGCGCACCATCCGCGCCACCTTGGTGGGTTTGATGCGGGTCGCGGAGGCGGACGGTGGCGCCAGCGACGCCGTAGCGATTGGCCGCAGCGGTAACTTTGGCAGCGATGTGCTGGTACGCCACATCATCGGACTGGACCCGGCACGGCGCGCCGTGGCGGTGTCAGACCAGCTGGAAGCAGGCATGCAACTGGCGTTCTGCCAACGCAATGTGCAGGCAGCCAAAGCAGATTTGATGCGCGTCTGTGCCGAGATTCGGGAGGAACTGGAGCCTGAAGAGTTGCCGGTGGAGGCGCTGACGGCATTGACCGCGTCCGAAGCCGAAGCGGCGCCGCATCCGGCGCGTGGCATCGCAGGCGCCATTTACGTCAGCTGTTCCGGGCGCGGCGGCCCGCACTTTGGTGGTGCCAGCGCCGAAATGCAGATCGTGCGCCGGGCCCTCGGTGACGTGCCGCTGGTGGGCTTCTTTGCTGGCGGCGAAATTGCCCGCAACCACCTGTATGGCTATACCGGGGTGCTGACGGTGTTTACATCACAAGACTGTTAGCCAGAAATTTGTGGCCCTGTTCTCACGGCAATTTCCTCGCAGAGTGTCGCCAGGGGAACAACCTGCACATCAGCGCCAAGTGGAAATGACCCTTGCCCTGGATAGACGACCAGTTTGCGCGCTGGTGTGAGGTCGGCGCAGGCAATATGAAAGCCGCGTTCCAGCTTGGGCGTCAGGCTGCGCTTGATCTCAATGGCCCAAAGTTCGCCGCCGGGCCAGACCAGTAGCAAGTCAATCTCAGCCCCGGCGCTGGTACGGTAGAAGTAGGCTTGCACATTGCTCGGTACACAACTGAGCAGGTTCTCGATACAAAAGCCTTCCCAACTGGCGCCCACCACCGGGTGCGAGAGCAGTGTCTCTTTGGTCTCAATGTCGAGCAGGGCGTGCACCAGCCCACTGTCGCGCACATAAACTTTGGGCGATTTGACCAGACGCTTGCCGATATTGGTGTGCCAGGGCGGCAGGCGGCGCACCAGCAGCAGTGCGCACAGCAGATCGATATAACTCTGAATCGTCTTGATATCGACACCGATGTTGCGTGCCAGATGGGCCATGTTGAGCAGGCCACTCTGCTGGTGTGCCAACATGGTCCACAAGCGGCGCAAGGTGTCGGCCGCAATGCGCGGGCCAAATTGCGGCACGTCACGCTCCAGATAGCTGCGAATGAAGTTTTGCCGCCAGCGCAGGCTGCGTGCGTCGCTGGCTGCGGTGATGCTCTCAGGAAAGCCGCCGCGCAGCCAGAGAGCGTCACTCTGCTCTGTGCCAGTCTCCATGACGTTCAGCGGGCCGAGCTCCAGGTACGCGATGCGACCGGCCAGTGTTTCACCCGATTGCTGGAGCAAATCCAGCGACGCCGAGCCCAGCAACAGGTATTGGCCTGAGCGCTTGCCATCGCGCCGAGCCTGGTCGATCAGCCCACGCAGCACGGGAAACAGGCCAGGGGTCCGGTGCACCTCGTCGAGTATGACCAACTTGTCCAGGTGGTCAGTCAGATAAAGCTCGGCCTGCGCCAGCTTGGCGCGATCGCGCTCTGATTCCAGGTCAAGGTAGACGCTGGAAAAGGCCTTGGCAACTTCCAGCGCCAGCGTGGTTTTGCCTACCTGGCGCGGGCCGAGCAGGGCTACAGCCGGGGAATGCCTGAGTTCGTCAGCGAGTTGTGGAAGTAAAAATCGCGAAAACATCCTTGCAATTATGGAGTTTCATTCCATTATTTGCAAGGTTAATTTCATTTTTGTATTTACACCCCGCGCGCGCGATCGGCCTTGAACTGCGCGACAAAAGCGCCAAAGCTTCCAGCATCCAGCGCCGCGCGCACCTCGGACATCAGATTCAGGTAGTAATGCAGGTTGTGAATGCTGGCCAGCATGGGGCCCAGCATTTCGGCACAGCGGTCCAGGTGGTGGAGGTAGGCGCGGCTGAAACCCTCGCGTCCCCCGTCCGCGTACGCAAGGCCTGAAGTGCCGGCGCAGGCGTAGCAGGTGCAGGTTTCGTCCAGCGGCTGCGGGTCCAGCTTGTGCCGTGCATTGCGGATTTTGAGGTCGCCATGGCGGGTGAAGAGCGTGCCATTGCGCGCGTTGCGCGTCGGCATCACGCAGTCGAACATGTCGACCCCTTGCGCCACGCCTTCGACCAGATCTTCCGGTGTGCCGACGCCCATCAGGTAACGCGGCTTGTTCGCCGGCAAGCGGTGCGGCGTGTGCGCCATGATGCGCAGCATCTCGTCTTTCGGCTCACCGACGCTGACGCCACCAACCGCGTAGCCCGGAAAATCCATCTCCACCAGTTCACTGAGTGACTGCTCCCGCAGGTGCTCGAACATGCCGCCCTGCACAATGCCAAACAGCGCATTCGGATTCTGCAGCCGCGCAAATTCCGCCTGGCAACGTTTGGCCCAGCGCAGGCTGAGTTCCATCGAACTGCGCGCCTCCAGTTCGGTGGTGAGTTGGCCTTTGGTCTTGGGCTCGACTGAAATATAGGGTGTGCACTCGTCAAACTGCATCACGATATCGCTGTTGAGCGCGGTCTGGATCTGCATCGAGATCTCCGGCGTCAGGAACAGCTTGTCGCCATTGACCGGGCTGGAGAACTTGACGCCCTCTTCCGAAATCTTGCGCATCTCTCCCAGGCTCCAGACCTGAAAACCACCCGAGTCGGTCAGGATCGGCTTGCTCCACTTCTCAAACTGATGCAACCCGCCAAACCCGGCCATCACGTCCAGCCCCGGACGCATCCACAAATGAAAAGTATTGCCCAGAATGATCTGCGCGCCCATCGCTTCCAGGCTTGACGGGGTGACGCCCTTGACCGTGCCATAGGTACCCACCGGCATGAAGATCGGTGTTTCCACCACCCCATGGTTCAGGCGCAGAAGACCCCGACGCGCGTGGCTCGCAGGATCGGTTTTCAGCAGTTCAAATTCAAGCATGAGGTTTTTTGGGCGTGGCCCGTGCCAGGATGGCGGTGCAGTCGACGCCGCGCGGCAAGGTGCCGTAGTTGTGATGACCGGTCTGTTGCAGACGGG
This sequence comes from Comamonadaceae bacterium, assembly GCA_007280205.1. Classification (GTDB taxonomy): domain Bacteria; phylum Pseudomonadota; class Gammaproteobacteria; order Burkholderiales; family Burkholderiaceae_C; genus Rhodoferax. The sequence goes on along the minus strand of QYPX01000041.1, from coordinate 2,016 downwards.
ACTGGCAGAATGCATCGCTGACAAACGACGGCGCATGGCGGACCAGTAGCGAAGCCTGCAGCGACAGGGCCATACGGTCCACCAGATCACGCGCGCGGTACTCGACATCACGCAGGTCACCCATCTCTTTCGCCAGGCCCGCAACGTAGTGGTCCAGCGCCGCATTCGCACCCCGCGCCTCCCCTACTTCGGCAAAGAAGGCCTCGAGCACCGCTGGCGTTTTCGAGATGGCGCGCAACACGTCCAGACACTGCACGTTGCCACTGCCCTCCCAGATGGTGTTGACCGGTGCCTCGCGGTACAGACGCGGCATCATGCTGTCTTCCATCACGCCGCTGCCGCCAATGCACTCCATCGCCTCGTAGGCATGATTGGGTGTGCGCTTGCAGATCCAGTATTTGCCGACCGCGGTAACCAGGCGCACCAGCAGGTCTTCCTGCTCGACATGGCGATGGTCCATGGCGCGCGCCATGCGCATGGTCAGCGTCAGGGCGGCTTCGCTCTCCAGCGCCAGATCAGCCAGCACGTTTTGCATCAACGGCTGCTGGTTCAGCACTTTGCCAAAGGCGGAGCGAACCGAGCAATGGTGCAGCGCTTGCGATGTCGCCATGCGCATGCCGGCGCTGGAGCCAATCATGCAGTCAAAGCGCGTCATGCTGACCATCTCGATGATGTTGCGCACGCCGCGCCCCTCTTCGCCCACCATCCAGGCCAGGGCGCCGCGCAGTTCGGTTTCGCTCGACGCGTTGGACGCATTGCCCATCTTCTTTTTCAGGCGCAGGACCTGCATCGCGTTCTTGCTGCCATCGCTCCGCCAGCGCGGCAGCAGGAAGCACGACAGGCCGACGGAGGTTTGCGCCAGCACCAGGAAGGCATCGCACATCGGCGCCGAGACAAAGTACTTGTGGCCCACCAGTTCATAGGCCTGACCCGGACCACTGGCACCGATCGGATAGGCGCGCGTACTGTTGGTCCGAACGTCGGATCCACCCTGCTTTTCCGTCATCGCCATGCCGATGGTGACGCCCTGCTTCTGTTCTATGGGCACATTGCGTGGGTCGTACACCCTGGCCATGACTTTGCTCCCCCAGACCTCCAGCAGATCGGGCTGCAGGCGCAGCGTCGGCACGGAGGCAAAGGCCATGGTGATGGGGCAGCCATGGCCGGCCTCCACCTGGTTGTGCAGATAGGTCCTGGCAGCGCGTGCCACGTGGGCGCCGGCGCGCGGCTCGGTCCAGGGAGAACAGTGCAGCCCGTGCTCGATGGCGGTCTGCATGAGCCGGTGATAAGCGGGATGAAAACTCACCAGGTCAATGCGGTTGCCAAAGCGGTCGTGGCTATCGAGTTCGGGGATGAATTTGTTGGCCAGGCGGCCCTGCTCCAGATAGTCTGCCGAGCCGGTCAATTGGCCGAAAGTTCCGAGTTCCGCTTGCGCCCAGGCAGCGCCCTCGCGCTGCACCGCCTCGTTCAGTGCCCGGTCCTGGTCGTACATGTTGTAGTCGACCAGGTCGTTCGAGAGATTCTCCGCCTGATGCGTTTCGGCGAGGTAGATCGAACTTGGGGCAGCTTCAATACGCGTGTTCATGGTTTGTCTCCAATCAGAAGCTTGTCTTGCGCTCTCTTGGCAAACTCCGCGCGCAAGGCTTTAAGCTTCTCGCGCGGATCTTCCCTGGCCGTGATTTTATCGAGCGCCATCTCGGCGATAAAGCGGCTCGGTTGGGCCGCGATCATTTCGCGACCTTTCTTGCGCTTGCGCGTCCAGCTCACTGCCAGACTACGCTGGGCACGGGTGATGCCAACGTACATCAGGCGCCGCTCCTCCTGCAGACGCTCCAGAACGCTATCGCTCATGGCGCCATCAGCGCGCCCACTGGCATTGGCATCATCACCCAGTTTGAAGGGCAGCATGCCTTCGGTGACGCCAACCAGCATGACATGCGGCCACTCCAGACCCTTGGCAGCGTGCAGGGTCGACAGCGTGAGCACGTTCTGCTCGGTCTCGCGCTCGTTGATGGT
>QYPX01000222.1 GCA_007280205.1 Comamonadaceae bacterium | reverse complement strand
GTTGCAGCGGCATTTAGACGACCTGCACCACGGCCGCTTGGTTTTGCGAATCAGCCGGGGCGTAGCGCGGATTAACGCCGAGCAGTTGGGCACCCGTGATGCTGGCGGCTACGCCAACCGTCACCGTCACCCTCACAAAACCAAACCCGTTCACGGTGTCGAGTTCCTCGGGCTTGACGTTGATGAGCGCCTGCTTGTTGTCGCCGGTGGCTTTGACGATCTGGGTGATCGCTTTACCAGTGATGTCCTTGGCACCGGTGCCGGTGGCATCAAGCGCTTGTTGCAACTTGGCATCGACCGTGGCTACGGTGCCGAGCAGACCGGTTTGCACCACCGCCAAAAACCCGAGGTGGTTGGCCACCGACACCCAGCCGGTGCTGACGGCGCCCGCGGCCTGGGAGGCCGGGTCGATGGTGGCGAGGATGGCGAGCATTTCGCTGGCTTTTGAGTTGGGAAACATAGTTTTTCTCCTTGTGTGGTGGACGCTTTAGCGCGCGCCGAGTTGAATGAAAGGCGACATCGTGGTGCTACCCTTGGCAGGTGAAATGGGCGCGACGATCTTGGATTGCCCATCCATGCGAAAGGTGGTGCGAAACGCGGTGAGATCCGCATCGAAATACAGATGCATCGAGGTGGCGGTCTGCATGCCGCCCGACTTGGTGATGGTCTGGTAGTACTTCAAATCCACCAGCAAGATGTCCCCTTGGGCGGAGAACGTATTGGCGTGCTGCGACACAAACACCGGGCGACCCAGGAGCGTGCCGTAGGGTGAGACCTGGATACCGCCAACCGTCAATCCCGTGGGGATGTAGATCGGGTAGTTGCCCAGGGTCAACGTGAAGAGCGCCGGCAGCACATCGTTGTTGACGATCCACACCGCGTTGGCAAAGGAGCCCGTGGGCAGGCGCGCGATCATCTTGGCCAAGTTCTGCGGCACCAGCGTTTGCGTGGTTTGCCCCGTTTCCTTGGCCACCGTTACCGTGGCCCCCGAACTCAACGCCCCAACCGGCACGCCGTTGCCAGCACCGAACAGAATCGACTCGTTCATCTTCCAGCGCATCGAGGTCGCCACCTTGTCCGGCAGGTAGCTCGTGAGCGCGCTGGCGTCATCGAGCAATTCGTCCGTGGTGGGTACCAGCGCCATCAGTTTTTTCAGGCGCAAGGTGGCCAAGCCCAGCACCGGCTTGGTGGCAATCGCCGCATTGGCCTCACCCTGCCAGTAAGCGCGGATGCCGTTGGTGCCCCAGGGCGTGGTCTCGTCTTTGGGGAATGCCATGCTGTTACCGGAGATTTCCACGTTATCGGTCATCGGCAGCAGGGAGTCCTCGCCAAGGGACAACTGAAAGATCTGCTGCGAGAACTGCGGGGGCACCATGAAGCCGCCGTCTTGCCCGGCGGCTTCGTTGGCAAAGCTGCCGGGGGCGGCCGCACCACGGCCACCACCCCAATCGCGACCAATGAGGAGACGCTCATCGAGCGACTTGCCGGGCTTGTCAGCCTGGTAGACCGCCTGCATGAATTCGCCCACCGATTGGAACCCGTGCATCGGGTCGGCCTGGCGGTTGTCCGTGACCGTGATGTGCGTAGTGCGCGGGTGGTTTTGTGCGCCGATGGCCATTTGCGCTTCCTCAGCGATGAGGCTTGATTCGCGCTCAATCGCGCTGGATGCGGAATCGATTCGAGTCTTTAACGCATCAAATGCGTTGACCTCCTCATCGCTCATGTCGCGGTTGTCGGTGGCGGCGCGCTCAGTGAGCGCACGGGCTTCTTGGATCAGCGTGGATTTGCGAGCCTGCAGCTCGCGCATTTGTTTACTCATGGTGTTCTCCAAAAAATCGATAGGCAATAAAAAAACCACCGCATCGACAAAGACTGGGTGGTTGATTGGGGTGCGACCGACGGGTCGCGTGAGGTGCAGGCAGGCCTCGACGGAGTCCTGCCAAAGAACTGTCAGATCAAAGTAGTGCTAACGCATGACGGGCTTGGGCTAAGCGCGACACGGTGGGCTTCGCTTGAGCTTTGCCCGCGCGGCGCATTTTGTTGATTACGTCATCGAGGGTTGCGACACCGTCGACCATCTGGTGGTTGAGCGCGGCATCGGCGCCGAGCACGCGGCCCTGGCCCATGCCGTCTCTCACCTGTGAAATCGGCACGCCCCGACCGCGGGCCACAGCCTTGGTGAACGCGCCGTAGTAATCGTCGACGCGGGACTGCATGAACGCTTGTGCTTCTTCGTCCAGCGGGGTGTACGGGTTGCCCTCGACTTTGAATTTACCGGCCGAGATGAGTGTGGTTTTAACGCCGGCCTCGTCCATCGCGCGGCTGTAGTCCTGGTGCGCCTGCCACACGCCGATAGAGCCCACTTCGCCGCCAGGGGTCACGTAGAACTCGGAGGCCGAACAGCCAATCCAGTAGGCAGCGGATGCGGCCAGACTGTTGGCAATCGCGATCACAGGCTTTTGGCTGCGGGCACTGAGAATGTCCTCCGCCAGTTCCGCCACGCCGTAGACGCTGCCGCCGGGGCTGTCGATATCGATCAGGATTTGGCTCACGCTCTCGTCGGCCAGCGCCTGGCGCAGGCTCGCCGTGAATTGCTGCGTACTGGTGCTGCCACTGCCCGAGACATCGTCCACCATATTGCCGCGCTGGGTGACCACGCCGTAGAGCGGCAATACGGCAATGCCACCCCCTGTGTTCACTTGGTTGGACTGACGCCGGGCCTCGCGCGCGCTGCGATCTGCGCCGATGTGTGCCATGACATCATCGCCGGCGGGGAAGTTACGCGACCAGCGCTCGAGCACCGCGGCCATGGCGTTCAGGCGTTCGGGCATCAGGGCCCATGGTGTGGCCAGAAACTCGGCAATCAAGTGTGGTTGGTTCAAGGTGTTTCCCCCAAAGTAATCAGTGATGCGGTCAGCGTCGATTCGTCGATCGGGTTAGCGCTGGTCGTGTGTGCCCAGGCGGCTGCACGATCAGGTGAGACGGCGAGTGACTCGGCGATCAGCGCTATGTCTTTTTGTTCCACGCGGCCGGCGCGCACGATGCGCCGCGCCCAGCGCTCGGCGCCTGAGGCCACCAGGGCGCGAAACCGTGTGGCGGCAGCATTGTCTGGATTAACGTTGGCCGCATCAGGCAAGTTTTCGGCAGCACTTTCTTCAACCATGTTCAAGGGCCGCAGTGGCTCATCCAACCCTTCCAACGGGTTCAGGTTCTCGGCGATGCGCGCCTCGTTGCGGGTCAACCAGCCGTTCTGAATGCCGCTTTGGTAGTAGCTCGAGCGGCTGGCCGCGTCGCCGCGCATCAGGTTGGCGAAATCAAATTCAATTTCGATGTCGTCGCTATCGAGCAGCAAGTCCGCCTCGATGCTGGCCTCCCAGCGCTCCGCCCACGGTGTCATGGTGTGCATGACAAACTCAAGACTTTGCTGCTCGATGTTGGAGAACGTCGCTCGCTCAAGGTCGGCAATCATGTGCGGCGGCACGCGAAACAGTCGGGCAATGTCAGTGATCTGAAACTTACGCAGTTCCAGAAACTGGGCGTCTTTGTTGGTGACGCCGACTTCGTGGAACTTCATGCCGTTTTCCAGCACCAGCACCTTGCCCCGGTTGGCGCCGGACTGCGCCTGCTGGTACGACTCACGAAACACCTTCTTGGCCTCAGAATCCTTGAAGGAGCCGGGAAACTCAATCCAGCCGCCGGTCGGTTTCGCGTCGTTGGCAAAAAAGCGCGCGCCGTAGTCTTGCGCGGCCAGCGCCATCCCGAGGTTCTCTCGGGCGAGCTCAATCGGGCTCATGCCGATCAGCCCATCTGAGGACAGTCCGCGCAGGTGCCACACATCGCCGCGCGGCATAAGGATCTCGGTGCCAGAGCGGTCAGTGACGCGGTAGCGGTATTCACCGGAGGGCAGCAACTCGATCTTGACCCGGTCCGGATGGATCGGCATCAACTCGATGATCTCGCCACGCGCGTTGGTGATGATCTGGTTGTAGGCGTTGCCTCGTAAAGCCAGGTGGCCTTGCAGCATCTCGCGCCACTCGAAGGGATTTTGAAATCGGTTCGGGCGCTTGGCCATCAAGCGGTAAAGCCAGTGGTCGGTGACCTTGTCCTTACCGCCATCGGTGCGACGCTGGTAGATCACCAGCGGGAGGGAAGCCATGGTCTCGGACAAAATGCGGACGCAGGCGTAGACCGCCGCCAGGCGCAGCGCGCTGTCTGGCGACACCCGCATCCCGCTGCCGGTGCGTGCTGAGACCGCCTCAAAAAAGAAGTCGCCCCACGGGCTGCGGTCATCGCCGGATGCCCTGGGCCCACCGGATCCACGCAAGCGTTCAAAAAAGCTAAGCAGTCCCATAGGTTCAGAGCAGCATCAGTTCGTAGTCGGATCCCAGCACCACCGATTCACCGGGAAGAAAAGCGCGCGAGATCGCCATGATCAGTGCCACGATGCCGTCGATCTTGTTCTCAGGTCGCTCCTTCCTCGGGTAGATGTTGTCCTTCGCATCCAGGTGGGCCACCACGTTGCTTGCCATCCAGCCCAGCACCGGGTCACCGTCGTGGATTAATTTTCCTTGCAGCACCAGCGCCTCTAACGTCTTCATCGGCTCGGAGAAATTGAGCACCGTCGGACGCACTTCGATCATCGGCATTCCCTCGCTCATCATTCGTGTGGACAGTTGTGTCGCCTGGAACGGATCGAAGGCGACGGCCTGCACCGCGTGTCGTGACACGAACTCAATCAGGTCAGCCTCGATCCAGCTAAAGTCGATCACATTGCCAGGGGTCACGGTGAGGCGCCCGCTGCCCATCCAGCCCGGGTACTGACTGTTGCCATTGGCGTGCACCGTGTCCTCCGGCAGGTAGTAGCGAGCGAACACCGCGAACGCGCCATCGATCTCCGGGTGCGCGAACACCAGCACCAGGGCTGCGATATCGGTCTTGCTCGCCAGATCCAAGCCGATCCAGCACGGCCGCCCGGCATACGCCGCAAGCGCCAGGCTCGGGTTTGCACAGCGGTCCCAGGCGCGCATGTCCATCCACGAGGTGTCGGCGTTGACCCACTCGTTCAAGTGCTTGGTCTTGAAATTGTTCACCGCACTGGGCAGCTGCATGGCCTTGGCCTGCAGCGGCAACAGCACCTCGGGGCGCACCGACACGCCCCAGTTGGGGTTGGCTTTGATCAGGGACGCTTCGGTGACCCAGTCGTCCCCGTCATCAAGGCCGTAAATAATCCCGAACTGGCTGTCGTCTTCGAACACCCCGTCGAGCAACTTGATGACAAACGTACGCACCTCATAGCAAATGCCAGCGCGGTTTGAACCGGCGGTGGTGATCACCCACAAAAGTGAGTTGTCGCGCTTGCCGGTACCGGTCTCGACCACGTCGTAGACGGTGCGGGTCTTGTGCGCGTGCAGCTCATCGATGCAGCCAAAGTGAATGTTCAGACCATCGAGCGTCGAGCCTTCGGCGGACAGGGCTTCAAACTTGGAGCCGGTGCGGATCACGTTGATGTTGTGCGCGTTCACCTCAATGCCAAAGGCACTGCGAAACGATCGATCCGCACGCGCCATCGACTGCGCATCGCCAAACACGATGCGTGCTTGGTCTCGTGTCGTGGCCAGGCTATAGACCTCCGCACCGCCTTCGCCATCGGCGGTCAGCATGTACAGGCCCACCGCTGAGGACACTGCGGACTTTCCGTTGCCGCGCGGCACTTCCACCAGGCAGCGCCGAAAGCGGCGCCGGCCATTGGGCTTCACCCAACCGAATACCGTGGTCAGAATAAAGACCTGCCACGGCTCAAGGCGCAGAAGAGTCCCAGTGAGCGGCCCCTTGATATGGCTTAAGCATTCCACAAATGCGCACACCCGGTCAGCCGGTCGGTAGCGCTGGCCAGCCGCGTCAAGCAGCACCGGATTGAAGCGGTAAGCACTGGCCTTGCCTTTGAATCTGTGCAAATCGTTGACCTGTCGTTGGCAGGCCTGCCGCACATACTTGCCGGCCGGTATCTTCCCACTGATGACTGCCTTGGCGTATTGCAGGGCGACCTTCACATAATCACGCTTGCGATCAAGCGCTGCCAAGTCGACTCCACACGTTGTCGTCTTCACCCGCCGCTTCCAACGCGCCGATGCGTGAGCGCGCAGCCGGGGTGAATCCGAGTTCAGCGGCCAACACCATCATGTCCTTCAGGTAAGCGCGGGCGACCGCGGAGTACGGGTTATGCATGATCGGACGGTGCGCCATCGGTACATCGGCCAACTTCATGCCGCGTACCGGAATGACGTCGGATTTAGCAGCCAACCGGATGTTGTGCTCATAACGTGCCGCCGCGTTGGCCCAGCCCGCCAGCAGGTAGACATCGAGCTTCTTGATCAGCGTGCGCGGCGCATGGGCGAGCGCGTAGTCCCAATAACTCACCGCTTCCTCCAGCAGCATCGTGGGCCGATCTGCGGCAGTGGCCTCGTCCTGGCGCAGCACCCGCGCTTGGCCATTGAGGGGGCGTTTGCCGGGGTTCCCGCGAACCAGCTTGAGTTCAATTGGACTGGGTTTTCTGCCGCGCGTTGCCATTTGCGTTGTCATTGATTGTCATAAATAGTTGGTCTCATTTCTGGGGGGCCCCGATAGGGGGTAGTGAATTACGCGGAAACAAAAATCTGTGCACGCGCACGCATCTTGCTTGCGGCGCTGTAGAGATTCACCCCCCCTGGGGGGTAGGTAGGTCAGCGCCGGGCAGCGGTCTCACGCGCGGTTTTGCGGTTGTGGCACGAGATGCACAACGATTGCAGCCCGGCAGCATCAAAGCGTGCGCCGCCGTCCTTCAACGGCACCACGTGATCTGCCACCACGGCCGCCACAACGCGCCCACGTGCCGCGCAGTGCACGCACACCGGGTGCTCACGCAAGAACGCCGCACGCACGCCACGCCACGCGGCTGACTGATAGAAGCCCACCTCGGCATCAAACCCGCGCCGTGCGCGCCCGTAATCACGATGCAGCGCAACACGGTGTTGATCGCAGTACCCGGGCTTGGACAGCACCGCAGCACAACCGGGGTGTCGACACGGGGTCGGTGCGCGTCTGGGCATTTCAATCAAATCTTCAAAGATATTTGCAACATCACCCCGATATGCGCTTGGCTTGTGCTGCAAACAGCGCGTCAATGCAATCACGCCAATCAACCAGGAGAAAACACCATGACCACCACCAGCAACGCATTCACGGTCGACGAGGTCGGCTTCATCCAGATCGCACTGACCAAGGTGCTCGCCGCCGCAGCACGCGGCGAGATCGACCTCAACCGACTGGCCCGCGAGGAACTCGCCGCGCGAGGACTCGACAACAAGGGCGTCTGGGTCGGGTTTGACCGCGCCAAGCAACACCACAAGGTCTGAGGGCCATAACGATGGACGCCAAGACCCTCGACCAACTGTTCCAGCAAATCGCGCTGGACCACCTTTTTATCGACACCCTCGAAACGCGCCACAGCGACCGCCTCGATTTCCACGAGGTGAGCGTGTGGGGCATCCAGAGCGCGCTGCAGGCCGCGTTCGATGCCGGCAAACAAGCAGCCAGCACCACCCACCAGCAACCCTAATCAGGAGATCGACCATGACCATCACACTCAGCCCATCGCAACACGCCATCCTCGCTCACGCCATCCACCACACCGAGGGCCGACTCAACTGGTTCCCCGACAACTTGAAGGGCGGCGCACGCAAGAGGGTGATCGATGCGCTTTTTAATCGCGCACTGATCACCCCCGATGGCAGCGACTGGGCGGTTGCCGCCGAAGGCTACGACGCGCTTGGTATGCCACGGCCCGGGCCAGCACGCGGCCCGATCACACTTGCCGCACTCGACGCGGTGATTGCCAACGCCGAAGCAGCGCATGCCGAAGTACCCAAACCCCGCACGCGAGACAACAGCAAGCAGGCGCAGGTGCTCGCGATGTTGCGCCGAGACGAGGGTGCAACGCTTGCGCAAATTTGCGCATGCACTGGATGGCAACAGCACACAGTGAGGGGGACGTTCGCAGGCGCGTTTAAGAAAAAACTTGGCCTCACCATCGACTCCAGCAAGGAGACAGGGGCCGAGCGGGTGTACCGCATTATTTCTGTCACGCCTGCCCATTAAACTCAGCACTTGTTACACTTCTGGCGTTTGCAACACTTCGGTGTTAAAAATGCAAGTTGCTTCTTTTTGTTTGGTCGTCACCACAAGGAATTCCCATGACTCTGTGTCCAATCGCCTTAATGGCAACCTGCAAAAAATGCCCCGCAGTTGGCTTTTGTCCCCTCAAAGAGGTGATTGGCGATTACAAGCCAGAAGAAAATGCCGGGGAAGCTGCCAAGCCCGCAGCAACCGATAAACCGGCGAGCTGACTCGTTCTTAAGCGCACAGCAGATCAGTCGACTTGGTCTGCCGTTCAGCCCCGTTTGGCCAGCTCACTCTGCCTATCGGCCAGCATGTCGATGCGCAGGTTGGGCTGGATGCTCGAGACCAGGTGGTTGATCGTCCAGTTGAGAATCTTGGCACGATCACCGTCGGTGGCGGCACCATCAAACTGCGCCACGTAGCTGTCCATCTCCTGCAAGGCGCGCTCCAGTGTGTTGCGCGCATTCATCAGGGATTCACGTGCGTTTTTGCGGGTCATCTCGGCGACAAATTCGTGTTCGGTTTTCATGGGATAGTTTTCTCTGGTGTGGTTGCGACGACCCCATTCACGCGCTGTTCAAGCAAGAAGCCAAGCTGAATGCACATCTTTTTAAGCCACCTGGTCTGCCGTGGTTTGGCCCATCTTCGCGCGTACGATGTCGTAAATCATCCACGCCTTGCGCTGCTCGCCCACCGTGGCGTTGTTCACGCGTCCCAGGCAGGCTTGGCTCCATTGCTTAAAAACCTGCACCTTGGTCTGGCGGCGCAAACTGGCCACCATCTGTCTCGCGTGTTCGATGCTGTTGTCATTCATCTCGGGGTCCGTCTCGTTATCTGTTGCGACGACCTCATTCACGCGCTGTTCGACCGAGAAGCCAAGCGTTTCGCAGATCATTGTTGAGTGTGGCTCTGCCGCCACTAAGCGACTCCTGGTTCCCGGCACAGTGCATTGAATTCCACACCGTCGGCTAGGCGCGTGACCTGCTTACCGGTGTAATCCTGGAAGCGCCGAATAATCACATCGACGTACTTCGGATCGAGTTCCATCAACCGTGCGCGGCGTCCTGACTTTTCGCAGGCGATGATCGTAGTGCCGGAACCACCGAAGGGATCGAGCACGATGTCGCGCGTCTTGCTGCTGTTGCGCACTGCACGCTCCATCAACTCCACGGGCTTCATGGTTGGATGAAGATCGTTCTTGTGGGGTTTCTTGATCTGCCACACATCGCCCTGGTCGCGTGCACCGCACCAGTAGTGCTGCGAGCCATCCTTCCATCCATACAGAATCGGCTCGTACTGGCGCTGGTAATCCGCGCGGCCCATCGTGAATGTGTTCTTTGCCCAGATGACAAACGTTGACCACTTGCCACCAGCGGCACGGAATGCCGATTGCAGCGTGTCCAACTCCGATGAACTCATCGCGATGTAGACCGCGCCCTTGGTGACGGCCAGAATGTTCTGACAAGTCGCAAGCAGGAATGCCGAGAACCCTTCCCCCATGTTGTCGTTCAAGATCGGGCGGTGGGTGCCGCGCAGTTTGTCCTTGGCCGTGTTGGCGTAGTTGACGTTGTACGGAGGGTCGGTGACGGTCATGTCGGCCAACTCGTCCCCGAGCAATGCTTTGTAATCTTCTGCCTTGGTGGCGTCCCCACACAGCAGCTTGTGCTCGCCGAGCAGCCACACATCGCCGAATTTGGAGATGGCCGAATCGGTAACCTCGGGCACAGCGTCGTCATCAGTCAGGCCCTCCTGGTCGCCATCACCAGCAATCAGTTCAGTCCATTCGTCCTCGGTAAAACCGGTCAACTCGAGATCGAAGCCGGCATCCTGCAATTCGGTTAGTTCCAGGCCCAGCAACTCATCGTCCCACTCCGCCCACGTCGCCGAGCGATTGGCGAGCAGGCGAAACGCCTTGATCTGCGCAGGGCTCAGGTCATCTGCCAGCACCACCGGAACGGTGGCCAGGCCCAGCTTGCGCGCAGCCTTTAGCCTCAAGTGACCATCGACCAGTTCGCCGCTGCTCTTGGCTACGACTGGAATTCGAAAGCCAAATTCAGTGATGACGGAGGCCATCTGCTCCACGGCGTGATCGTTCTTGCGCGGATTTCTCGCGTAGTCGATCAGTTTGTCCGTCGGCCAGTGCTCAACCTGTAGTTCAGTCATGAGCCACCGCCTGCACTTGGCGCTCGAGTCGAGCCGCATCGAAGGTTTGTCCAGTGGCGGCCAGGGTGACGACTGCAGCGGGGAAATTCTGCTGAAAGCGTTTCACCGCCACGTCCACGTATTCGGGCGCGATCTCCACCGCACGGCACTGACGCTTGGTGCGCTCGGCAGCCAGCAGCGTCGTGCCACTGCCACAGAAGGGTTCGAACACGATGTCGCCCTCATCGGTGTAGGAATTGAAAACGAATTCGGGAAGCGCCACCGGAAACACCGCCGGGTGATCGATGTCCTCACCGATCTTGCCCTTGTGGCGCATGATGCGAATGACGCTGTCGGGGATGCGTTTGTCTTGGGTCGGTGTGCCAGCATGTGACCAGCCGCCAACTTCGCCATCTTTTTTACGCATGGCGGTCGATGATCCATCGGCACGCAAGTGCGATTCCTGCCCCGCGTGCTTGCAGTCCACAATCTTGTTGGGTCGACGGGATTCACGGTTGAAATGGAACACGAACTCGAAGCTGGGCGCCAGGCGCCCGTTCCAGTCACCCGGCATGCCCGGCCCCTGATCCCAGACGTACCAGCCAAAGCGCCTCCAGCCGCTTGTGCGCATCCAGTCGAGCCAGCCGTTCCAGTACGGGATGAATTCATTGTCTTTGTGAATCAAGCCCAGGTTGACCAGCACCTGGCCGTCGGGGGCCATCGGCAGCGTGGCAAACACGCCGCGCATCAGAGCGTCCCAATCGGGGATGGTGTTGGTGCTCAGTTGCGTGTATTGGCGCTGGCTGCCGTAGGGCGGGGAGGTAAAGCACAGCTTCGCTTCGTCACCGGCCATCAGAGCCGTGATCACATTGGCGTCGGCGGCGTCCCCGCAGATCAAGCGGTGCGCTCCCAACTGCCACACGTCGCCAAGGCGAGAAACGGCAACGACGGGCACGGGAGGTATCGCATCGCTGGCGTCATCGGTTTTGTCATCGTCCACTTCGTCGCCGTTGCCCAAGAGCGAACGAATCTCGCTGTCGTCAAACCCGGTGAGTTCCAGATCAAATCCGGCTGACTCCAGATCAGCCAGTTCAAGGGAAAGCAACTCGTTGTCCCAGTCGGCATCGAGTGCTAGCCGATTGTCGGCAATGAGGTAGGCGCGCTTTTGCGTGGGCGAGAGGTGCGTGAGCTCGATCACCGGCACTTGCGTGAAGTCGAGCTTGCGCGCTGCAGCCAGACGCGCGTGGCCGCAAATCAGGCCATTTTCGCCATCGACCAGCAGCGGCGAGGTCCAGCCGAATTCGACAATGCTGGCGGCGATGCGTGCCACCTGCTCGGCGCTGTGCGTGCGCACGTTGCGGGCAAAGGGCGTCAGCGATTCGATCGGTCGATACTCGATCTGCAGTTCAGTCATGAGGGGTGTCCGGAAATGAAAAAACCCACCGAGCGCATAACGCCGGGTGGGTTCAGAAAATGAGGCCTGGATGACGTCAACCGTGTTGGTCGCTCGTCTGTCCAGAAGATAGCCGAAATACTACCCGAAACAAGGCAATGTGTTGCACGCTCAAAAAGCCGTCATTGCCGCTGATTGCATCCCATGGGCGCTGATGCACGCCAAAACATGTCATAAGGCGCTTGCGCGACTGCCGCCGCCATTGATCTGGTCAGCAATCTCCTGCAGGGATTTCTGCCAGTGCCGCCACGCCGTTGTGCGGTCACACGCAAAGCGAATCCCGATCTCGCGCCAGCCGTAGCGCTTGGCGCGCATCCACACGAGGTGCCGCCGCTCCACTTCGAGCCACTGCATCCAGCGCATGGTCTCCAACATCCGCTCGATGGCATCCGGGCTGGGCGGGAATCGGTGGTAGACCGGCTCGTCGTTTGAGAAAGCCTCCCACTCGCGTCGCGCAAACGCGGGCCAGACGTTGAAGTAGCCCTGCACGCGCACCGGTGGCAGGCGCCGGCTGGTGCTGACCGATTCGTCGAGCCAGGCAGCAACGTTCTCGAGCGTCCACACGCTGGGCGGCCTACGCATTGCGTGTCCCGCCGGGCCCGTACAAGCGCTCACCGAGCTGGCGCACCCATTCGCGCTCGACGAAGTTCAGCCGTTCGTCAGCCTCGTTGACCACGAGGATGTGCTGCTCGCGCCAGCCGTAGCGCTTGAGCGCTTCGGCGTCGACCGGTTCTGGAATCAGCCGGGCGAGCGGGCAGCGGTAGGGGTGGTGGGGGATTTTCACACCATCTCCTGCGTATCGATGGCCCATTGCAAAATCGCCAGCGCATCGGCCTCGTTGTCGTCGGTCACGGCGTGACCCAGGGCGCGCATCGCGGCAATCACCTCGCCCTTGCTGGCGTTACCTTTGCCAGTGGCGTGGCGCTTGATCGTGCCCACCGGCACGCCCTGATACGGGATCTGGTGGTGCTCGCACCAGGCGGTCAGCGTGGCCAGAAGACCCCCGTAGACGTGCGCGGCGTCCACGCCCATGTGTCGCCGCACCTCCTCGAAATAAACGGCGCCAATGCCCTGTGTGCCGGCCACTGTGGCTTTCATCTCGGTGAGCCAGCGGTGAAAGCGCAAGTAGCGCATCCCGCCGCCCTCGAAGCGTTGGGACTTGAAACTCACGAAGCCATGGGCGATCTGATTCTCCGGTGCGCGCAGCGCCCAGCCGGTGGTGGTGCCCAAATCGAGCGCCAACAGGCTCGATCGGCCGCCGATTTGGACCGCAAATGCTGGCTCCGCAAAATCAGCGGGTGACGCAGATGCCGCAGCATGTCGTAACTCTCTAATGTGCGCGTATGCGCCCTCGCGTGAGAAACTAACGTTGTGTGGTGTCTTATGCGTCACCCGAAGCGAGATTCGCCGCCGAATTGGCATTTTGATTACTTGTCCGACACCCTGTGTCATCTGCGTCACCCCCTCGAAGAAACAAGGACTTGAGATCATGATCTGTCCTCAGTTGTCGTTGTAGGGGTAGCTTGAGCGCGCAATGCTGGTCGGCTCTTTGAGTCCGATGCCTCTGAACCCGCGCACGCCGCCCGTGGCGCGCCATTTTTCGAACCGACGCGTGATCAAGGCATCGGTGAATCGGCGCATCGAACCCAAGAATTCACCGTTCGATTCGGCCCACTGTTTCCAGTCGGCGAAGAGCTCGAAGCTCAACGCTTTGGCATTGGCCGTGCACACGCAGCGCTCCTCCAGCCAGCGCCCCATCGCATCCTCAGCCTCGAAATATTCATCGGTGGCGTTGAGCACGCTTTGCGGGCGATGCAGCCCAGAGCGCTGCCACAACAAACAACCCTCCAAGGCCCAGGCCAGAATGCCGTCGCGCTCAAGCAGCAATTTCTCAGTCAGTTTGCCGTCACGCTTCTCAGGCGGGATGGTCACGGTGAACGGAATCATGTGCAGGCGCCGCTTCATCGCCTCATCCACATTGCGAATCGAGGGCTTGTGGTTGCCGGCGATCAAGAGCTTGAATTGCGGGAAGAAGTCAAAGAAGTCCTGGCGCATAAAACGCGCCGAGACTTTGTCGCCGCCGGTGATGGTCTTGATCTTCGATTCGTTCCAGCGCCGACCCTGTTCGGTCTCAATCGATGCGACAAAGCGTGCACCGCGCAGGCCTGCGAGGTCGGTGGGGTGCCGGTCCGAGCGTGTTTCCATAAACGTGTCCATCGGTGCGTTAGCGGCGTAATCGCCGAGGATGGTGGCAATAGTCGTCACGAAGACAGACTTTCCGTTGGCGCCGGTGCCGTAGAGAAAGAACAATGCGTGCTCGCTCGTGACCCCGGTCAGGCAGTAGCCGACCATGCGCTGTAGGTAATCCATCAGTTCGGCGTCGCCGCCGGTCACGTCTGAGAGGAACGCGCGCCAGGTGGGGCACTCGCCTCTGGGAATGGCGGTGCTGATCTTGGTCATGCGGTCGGTGCGCTCGTGGGCGCGCATCCGACCGGTGCGCAGATCGAGCACACCGCCCGGGGTGTTCAAGAGCCAGATGTCGGCATCCCACTCATCAGCCGTGCCGGCGTGGCGCCGATCGGCGCGCGCAAGTCGTTCCACGCCGCTCATGGTGCTGGCGGCGGCAAGCTTGACCGCCGTTTTGGGGCTCGCCGCTTTGAGTGCGGCGTGGCGGCACACGTTGCGCACCAGATCGGTGGCCCCCAGGGTGTCCTCGGTACGCCAGCGCTGGCCGTCCCACATCAGCCACTTGCCCCAGGCTGCCACGTAGCGCCAGTCGTGCCGGTAGCGGCGGGTGAAACTGAGCGCGAGACCGTCCTCGCTCCCCCAGATGGCCTCGCGCGCCAGGGGCGTTTTCGTTGTGTCGGGTGCGTTCGCTACGTCCGATGCCTCATCAGCATCTGCGGGATTCTCATCGGGCCCATCCACGGGAAGCTGCATTTCCATGCGTGGGCCCTGCGCGATGAACAGTGCGGCATCAAAGTTTTCACTCAGCGCATCGGCCGCATCCCATCCCTCGGCCTTGTCCTCGGGCGGGTAGAGAATGGCGCAGGAGATAGCGCCCGCGGCGAGCATGGCTTGCGAGGCGGCATCGGCGTAGGTCCAACCTGGCGTGTCCTTGTCGGGCCAGATGAGTACCGATTTCCCCCTCAGCGGTGACCAGTCGGTTTTATCGACCGGGGCATTCGCACCGTGCATCGCGGTGGTGGCACAGATGCCGGCGCCGATCAGCGCTTGCGCGCATTTCTCACCTTCGACCAGCACCACCGTGTCTGACTTCGCCATCCCTGGCTGGTTGTAGAGCGGACGCGGATCCGGTGGTGCGAGTTTGCGGCGCTTGGCATCCCAGGGCCGGAACTCCTTCTTGCCACCCGGCGGGTCGTAGCGGTAGACCACGGCGATGAGCTTGCCCGCGGCGTCAAGGTAGTCCCATTTGGCGGTGGCTTTGCCCAGGTCGTCTGTCGGTGCTTCCTGCTTTGCCTTGCGTGAGGATTTGACCGGCATCGATGCGCTACGGCCCACCAAATCGGCTGCGATCTCCAGCACGCGTGCGAAGTCGCCTCGAACATCCAGACCATGATGTGCGGCGATCACGGAAAAAACATCACCGCCCTCGCCACTTGAGCGGTCGGTCCACAGGCCGGCCTTGTCCCCGGCGAGAACGATCTCCAAGCTGTCGCCAGGGCTACCAACACTGTCCCCGATGGTGAACTTGCCGCGCTTGACCTTGCCTGCAGGAAACAGTGTGAAGAGCACCGACTCGAGTCGAGCAATAAGCTCAGCACGAATTTCCTCTCGAGCGGCATCTCGATGGCGGTCATCAGCCTGAGGGACTTCATTGAAATCAATCATGCTCAGCGCCTCCAATGATGTCAGCGGTTCCGGCCAGGTCTGGTGGAACATAGAATTGACGCAGCCTCCTCAGGGCCTTGCCCTCTATCTGCCGGATGCGCGCCCTGGTCAGGCCGAGTTGTTCGCCTACCTCCTCCAGTGTCAGTCCGCCAAAGAAGCGCTCGCGGATCACATCGGCTTGGTTGGGCGTCAGCATGCCGATGCTCTGCTTCAAGATGCGAGCGACTTGATCGTGACTCGCAAGCCGCATCGGATCATCGAGTGAAGACTTGCCAAAGATCAGCGCCTGCAGTCTTGCTGCGTCGAGATCGAGACTTGAATGGTTTTTCTCCAAAGGATCCATCTGAGCGTCAGACCACAGATCAGAGGGCGATGCCCCCAGGTAGTCACACAGCGCCCAGGCGCATTCGCGTATCAGACCGCCCCGATTCAAGGGCGACCGAGTGAGGTTGAGGTAAGGCAGCAGCACAGTCCCGTAGTCGATCCCCACGAGATCGGCGAACTGCGAGCCCGGCCTGTGGCCAGCGCTCTTGATGGCGCGCAGTAATCTGGCGTTACGAACCGAAATGCGCACGCGGTAGTCACTCATAAGAGCCTCCCCGTGTCTGGATCCACGCGGTGAGCTCCGACATCCGAAAGCGAATCATTTGTCCGATCCGGTAATACGGGATGCGTTTGGATTGGCGGCTCTTGGGTTTGGTGAAGTAGTACAACGGCAAGTCGAGTACGCGCGCAACGTGCCGCGCTCCCACCATCGGCTCGACATCCGGGACCTGTGAATAGCGATGTTTCATAACGGCCTCCAGCAACGCTCTGCGTAAGCGCAGAACTTGCATTCAAAGTGGGTGGGATCGAGGTAGGCGCGTGGCAGTTGCTCTTGCGCCTCGGTAGCAGTGATCACGCGCACGGCGCGGTCCGACATGCGCTGCGCCAGCGCCGCATCAAAGGGAACCAACTCGGCGTAGATCTCCATCGTGTCGGCGTTGACTGCGGTGAAGATCGCCGGGTGCTCATGGAGTTCGAGGTAGGCCTGGTAGACCGCCACCTGCGCGGCGTAGACGGGTTTGGAAATGGCCAAACCCTTCTTCTCCACGTCACGCCAAGATTTAGCGCCGAGGCACTTTGATTCCCAAAGCGCCGGGTACTTGAATCCATCGGGCCCACTGACAAAGACGCCATCGATGTGCCCCTGCAGCCGACCTTCGGCCACCGAGAAACCGTACTGCTCACCATTGGCCTTGTGGGTGCGCAGATCAAAGCCTGCGCCGCGCAGCCACGTGACCATCGATTCTTCGTTCAAGTGGCCGCGCTCGAAGATGCGCAGAATCCGGCCCTGGAAATCACGACCGTGATCGACCGGGGCCTGCGCGTACTCAAACTGCAGCTGGCGCTCGCAGGCCACACCCAGACGCGATGCGCCCAGGTAGAGACGCTTCGTTTGCCCAGCTCTGGCCTGCTGCAATCCGGTATCGATGAGGGCGCTGATTTGCCCGGACAGGCTGGCTGATGTGTTGAAGTCCATCATGATTTTGTCTCCCACGGCAGGTCGTCTTCCATGTCGGCAAATGGATTGGCTGAATCCACCACCATGGGATCAGGCGTGTGCGGCAAACCGCGCACCGGCGGGAACTTCGTTGTCTCGTGGTGTGCGACCATCGCTTGCGTGTAGCCCGTCACGATGGCCTCGATCACGGTGAGCGCCTGCGCTTCGGAGTAGTCACCCAGCGGTTTGGCAAAACCAATTTCACCTGCCGCTTCGCCAAAGCATTTCAGGCATTGCTTCATCGCCGCTGATTCAATTTCCGAAGGATCAATCATGGCCACCCCCTTGATTGCATTGATATTGATATCCCCGTTGCGTACGCGCTGCCAGTTGCCGTACATCGCGTGAAACGCGTCCTGGCAGCGCATGGAACAAAACACCCAGTCGATGGGGTAGCGTTTGGGCGTGCCGATGCCGTGCCGGTTGTCGCTGTGGCCGTAGCCACGCGCTTGTCGTTTGCAGATCCAGCATTTCACGCGCCCTCCTCAAGTTCTTCGAGCATCAAAGCGAGTTGCAATGCGCCCCCAGCGAAGGCCGCCTCGCAGCGGTGATCAAAGTCGCGGTAATTGGCCGAGCAGCGCGCAATCGCCGTGACCGAATGGATTTGCTGCGTCAAACGCTCCAAGCCACGCTCACTCAACCACTGGTGGTGCTTGTCGGAGAGGCCCTTGCGGTTGCGGATTTCGTCTAACAACTCAGGCGGCAAGACCTGGGCGTAGACCCAGCGCAGCGTGATCTGGCCCAGCACATGGGGCGGGTTCTGCACATGGCCCTGATAGCGCCAGCCAAACAAGCGGTAGATGGCGCGGTAGTAATCAGGCTGGAAGCGCCGCTCCCAGCTGCTGCCCGACTGGCGCAGTAATTTGCCGATCAACTCCTGCAGTGCATCGGGCGCGCGGTGGTACTGGTAGCCCGTGGCCTCATCGATCAGCGCCACCTCGCCGGTGCTGGCCAGAGCGTGGATGATCTTGAGACAAGGGGCCACCATGCCCAGGCGCGACTTGTGCAGCCGTCCTTCAAGTGCCGCAGCAATTACGCCACTGGCGATGTCGGGCACCACGCCGGCGGGGAAGAACTGCCCATTTCCACCGTGTAGCATCAAAATCGGTGACTCCGATTTCTCTAACAGTGACAGGGACTTAGGTGCGAAATCGGCACAAATCTGGGCAAAACGGTTACTCGGATTTTTGCTGTGCAAGCCGATCAATTGCGCCATCTGGCGGCGCAAGTAGCCGCGGCTGCCGTCGTCCAGCACGACGGCCTCGCAGCCCATCTCACCGAAACGGGCCACCCCGTAGTGCGTGACCCGGCGCTTTTGTGTCAGGGCTTCCTGCATGGCGGCCCCCATTACTGTGCCCAGGACGGTTTGCCCGTCACAGGTGCGCGTTGTGCAGCTTGTGGAATTTGGGCTGGTGCCTGATAAACCGGCGTGGCCTGCGCAGGAGCACCGGAGTTGCCTCCGCCTGAGCCACCGCTCGGATTGCCCTTGGGCGGCACACCCTTAAACTTGCCGTAGTCCGGGTGATCCGGTTCGAGCGCCACCTTCACCACATTGCGGTCTTCGCCCTTGTTGTCCTTTTCCACATCGACGCGGGCGATGAATTCCATGCCATCAAGATCAGCGAAACTCTCAATGCGCCGCGCGGCGCTTGCCTGTGGTGTTTCGTCCTTGGGATGGACGTTGCGTGCGGAATTGAGCGCGCCACGAATAAAACTGCGCCCCATCTGGCCCCAGGTGGGTCCCTTGGCCGAGTGCAGGCCAATGTTTGACCACATCTTTCTCTTGGCGAACGGGCCACCTGTGACGACGAACTCGCACGCGAGATACACCGCACCGGTGTCAAACGACTGGGTGGCATAGCCGCCATTCCAGCCCTGGCTGGGGTCGTCGTGCCCACCGGGTTTGAGCGTCATGCGCACCGGCACCACGGTGCCCTTGGGGATCACATCAAAGCCGGACTGTTGCGCGTCGGCGTCGTTAAAGTCGTTCCATGCTGGGTTGGTCATGACAGTTGCTCCTGAGATTGGGTATTGGTTTGGATTTCGAATTCGGTTGAACTGGCGTCGCTGGCCGATGGACTTGCCGTTCCTGCGCACTTGGCAATCAGCGCGCCGAGATGCGGGGGCTCCAGCAAATCGAGTCGACCGCTACGGTCTTTGGCCGGATAGCCATAGCTGTTAAGCGTGTGGGTGACAAAGGCGCGGTAGGTGCTGCCGTCCTCGGCCTTGATGTCGGCCAGCGTCACCACCTCGTCGACAATGCCGGGCAACTCCAGGCTGGTCTTGGAGCCTTCGATCTGCGGGACGAACACCTTGCGATTGAAGTCATCCAGGCGCTCATCCAGGATGGCCACAAAGATCACGTTCTTGCCCCGGGCGTGCTGCAGGTGGGTCAATGCGCCGATCATTTCCTGACCCAAGAGGCCGTAGGCGGCGCGCAGATCAGGCTTGCCCGAACGGTCACTGACCGCGCCGGGCTGGGTCTTGCACCACGCAAAGCACTGGCGCGAGAGCTGCGTGATCGAGTCCAGGAAGAAGGTCTGGTAGCGCGCGAGTTGCGCCGGGTCGCCAAACTTCTCGATGACGTGATCAAAGTGCGCCTGTGAGAACGCGCTCTCCGGCGGCAGCGATTTATCCGCTCCAGCAAGGAACACGAAAAAGTCCCGGCTCTCGGGCCAAGACGCCGGGCGGATGGTGTCCCCGGGCCAGTCGGCCACCGCCAAGTCACCGGCCTCGATGTCCAGAAAC
Source organism: Comamonadaceae bacterium (assembly GCA_007280205.1). Lineage (GTDB taxonomy): Bacteria > Pseudomonadota > Gammaproteobacteria > Burkholderiales > Burkholderiaceae_C > Rhodoferax. The sequence goes on along the minus strand of QYPX01000222.1, from coordinate 7,046 downwards.
AGCGTGCTCGCGGGGTCGAGATCTTTGAGGCGGGAAGTTTTGCCAATTCCCGATTTCCCCAGCAGCAGAAGCTTGACGCCCTTGCGCTCGGCCATGCGCTCGATGGCGGAAATGATGGGGAGTTTGTTCATGACGCGCCCCCCTCGATGGTTAGCGTGAACGCGGGTTTACCCTCGTCAACCGTGCGGGCATCGGCAAACTGCGCTGCAAACTCATCGCGCAATTTGGCGTAGCGGGTCTCCGACATCGATAACTTGATGTCCAGATAGTGCTCAGGGCGCTCGCCCGCTGTGGCGATGCGTTGGGCCAGCTCGGTGAGCTTTTTCTGATCCCAGACCACTTTTTTGGGCAGCACGAACTCCAGGTGCAATGCTCCGTCGGTGAGATGAACGGTGCCAAAATCGCGCCCGGAATCGCGTAGTGCAAAACGCGCTCGTTCGCCATAAGCTAGATCGAGTGCCGAATCGAACTTGCTGCGTGCCTTTTTGAGCCAATCAATGGCCTTGATCAGGTTGGCGTCGATCTCCAGCTTTTGTGCCGGTGGCAGCGCAGCGAGTTGGGCCACGCTCATCTCGGCAAGATCGGTGGGGTAGATCGTGGGGTTGGGGGTGGCATTTTTCATGACTGTCTGCCTCCCGCCACAGCACGCTCGGAGGTCGAGACGTATAAATGGCGCTGCTCGAAATCGAGCACGCCACATTCACCATCAAGCGGGTAGGCCACTTTTTTGGAGAACTTGGCGAACACCAGACCCTTGTTGCCCATGCAGCGCCAGCGCGTGAGCGTTTTGGGTGACATCCCCCAACGACTGGCGAGTTCGAGTTCGGACAAGAACCTGCGCTCACCGGGCGCTGGTGGCAGTTGAGTCGACGGCGTGCCAGAACCGTCGTTGCGATGCGGTATCGGTTGTCCACCGAACCCCGAGGACATTGCCATTGAATTGGCCATAACTGAGCTCCTTTCCCACGAAGGGACAAGGCGCAAAGCGGTGGTCAATCCCATATTGACCAGGAAGCCGAATTGCGCCTTCATTAAGGAAGGCGCTACATTTGGCGTAGCAATGGCTACATTTGACGTAGCGGAAATCTTTTTTTAGAAAACAGGAAAAAAATGGGACTTTTCAAGGAAATGAACGCACGGCGTCTGGCTGATTTTTTTGGCGACGTCTGTAAAAAATGGGACGCGATGAGCGAGGAAGAAAGAGCCAGTGGCGACTTCATCAACCCCGACGAACCGGTGGTGCTACGTGTGCCGAACCCGAAATGGGAGGAAGGCGAGGACGGCCCTTATGCGACCGACGACATGGGAGAGGACACGCACCTGAGCTTTCACATTCAAAGCGTGGGTGGCGGCGGCGATGTGGACGAGGACGGGATTGACTGCGGGCACGATGGCGCATCCCTGGGCGCCATGGAAATCAACTACGACAAGTACTTATCCCAAGGGCGGAGGCGCAAGGCCAAGACGGATTGAACTGCACTCGACCCAGACTGAATTGAAATTTGGGGAGATTCGGGCGAGGGATCAAACTCGCCGCCATCCACGGAGACCAGAAGCGCTGATGGCCCTGCATTACTGTGAATTAGCCTTGCCTTGTTAGTGACTTCGCCGCGCTACCCCAGTGAGGCGATCAGTTTTCGCTGTTCATTCCAATCCAGTGGCACGGTTTCGCGCAACACGCCCTCGAGCGACACGGTCCGGGGCAGCGTGCCCTGCAGTGTGGCCAAGGCAATGTCGGGCGATAACAGCGCCAGCCGTAGGAGTTCGTTGACCGTGGAGCGATGAATGCCCTCGCGCCGGGCGATCTCAGGCGTATCGGCCACGGCTGCGGTATCGAGCAGGTGCTGCCAGTAATAGCCGCGGCCCATCGCCTTCAGAAACGCGCTGTCTTGGTTGGGGCTGATTAACCCTGACGCATTGCCCACGACCGGATCGTCCACTTCGGGCGGACGCACAATCACCTTTTTTACCCCACGCTTTCTGAAATGAAGGGGGACGAAGGTGGTGATCCTGATCCCGCCCCCGGCTGCATCGGCCAATGGATGACGCCGCTCGTGGGGCAAGCCGTCGGTGACTATTCTTTTAGCCGATCGATTCATGCCGCCACCTCTGATTCCAATTCCAGCATCTCCGCGCCAATGGTGCCCGGGACCAATTCGCCGGCCAATTCGTCCCAACCACAGTTGCGCCAGACAATATCGATGCCATCCGAGAGCAGCTGAACACGCTCGATCAGCAAGTTGACGATGCGCGCCTGCTCATCCGGAAATAACTGCTTCCAAACATCCCCCAATCGGCGCATGGCCAGCACCACCGTGGGCTCAGCAATCCCCGGGTATTGCTGGCGCACTTGATTCCAGATGCCTTGAACACTTTGCGGCGATTGCAATGCACCTATCACCAGGTTGACGACAACCTCCTCGATTTGGTCGGCTGGAATCATGCCTGTGGCGCTGCTGCGATAACCGTAGCGGTTATCCGCCTTGGCAATGTAGTACCGGTACTTCTTGCCAGAGGGCTTCTTGCTGTAAGTGATGTGGTATTTCCCGCCATCGGGGCCGTACAGAAGACCGCGCAGCAAGGCGTCGGTTTTGTGGCGCGTCTGGGTCTTGCCCATGCGCGCGTGGGAGTCCTCGGCGAGGCTGTTCTGCACCTGATCCCACAGTTGGCGCGTGATGACGGGTTCGTGTTGGCCAGCGTAGACCACGCCCTTGTGGCGAATCTCACCGACGTAGATGGGATTGCGCAGCGCCTTGGAGATGTATTTTTTGTCCATCGGCGTGCCGTTTCGCACACCGCCGTTCTTGAGGTGGTTGGGTTTGGTGGTCACGCCCTCGAGGATCATTTCCCGCACGATATCCATGATCGAGTGCGTTTGTGTGAATCGTTGGAAGATTCGACGGATGATCTCGGCGTCTTTTTCAACGATCACCAGCTTGCGCTCTTTGGCCTCGTAGCCCAGGGGGATGCAGCCACCCATCCACATCCCCTTGGCCTTGCTGGCGGCAATCTTGTCGCGGATGCGTTCGCCCGTGACTTCGCGCTCAAACTGGGCGAAGGACAGCAGGACGTTCAACATCAAGCGGCCCATGCTGGTCGTGGTGTTGAACTGTTGGGTCACCGAGACAAACGACACTTTGTGGCGTTCGAATATTTCGATCAGGCGGGAGAAATCCGCAAGGCTCCTGGTCAGGCGGTCAATTTTGTAGACGACCACGATGTCCACATTGCCAGCGGCGATCTCTATCATCAGACGCTTGAGCGCGGGTCGCTCCACGTTACCGCCCGAATAACCACCGTCATCGTAGTCATCTGCGACCGCCAGCCATCCTTCAGCGCGCTGGCTGGTGATGTAGGCGTTGCCCGCTTCGCGCTGGGCATCGAGTGAGTTAAATGATTGGTCCAGGCGCTCATCGGTGGACACCCGGGTGTAGACGGCGCAACGTTTTTTAATGACGATGGCGCTCATTTAGAACCCCGCTTGGCCTTGACGACCCCAAAAAACAAGGGCCCAGACCATTGCGTGCCGGTGATGTGGCGCGCCACCGCAGACAAGCTCTTGAAGCGCCGGCCCTCGTAATCAAACGTGGCATCCCCCTGGACCGTGACCCGGTGTTCACGGTTATCGAACTCGCGCACCATGACCGTGCCCGGAGCCAGGCGTACTTCGTTTGTTTGGCGCTTGAATTTTGATTGCGCTTCACCGATTTGAATCAATTGCTGGCGAACCGTGCAGGGTGTGCCCAGGGATTCTTCCTGGATCTTGTAGGCCACGCGGCCCTGCACGTAGGCGCGATTGTTGTGCGGTGGGCGACGGGGGAAATATTTATCCCACAACGACCACAACTCCTTCATCGACAAAATAGGCAGGCCGGTAATGCGACCTGCTAATGATTGATCTGGACTGGGCATCTTCATTTACAAACTCCTTGGTTGAGAGGGGTTTGTATGAAGGCGTGCGGGTGCCACTAAGCCAAGAGAAATCTCACATCTGCCTGGTTGTGTTGCTTTCAGGCTGGCATCCACCCTGGCAATCGCAGTGGCCACCAGGGTGGCGATCTCAAGTGCCCGGTGTTGCGGGGGAAGTAATTGCGGGAGTGTTTGTTCGATTGTCATATTGCTCGCCATTCGTTGATTCAGACCAGTCCTTATGCTAGGGGTGCAAGGCGGTCGGGGTATCCTGTTTTGGCGTGCATGAGAGAGGGTGCGCGCGGCAAGCGTTACTATTTTTGTGATGCCGCTGCCGCAACCCAAGCCCCAGTAAGTAGGTTTTTGTGGGGTCGCCCCAATTGACCTGATGTTCATCAGGCCATATATTTCAACATTGGCGTGGAGATGTGCCATGAGCAAGAAGAAAACCGAAGGCATTACCGACCCCCAGGCAAAAACCCTGCGGGTCATTTGCAGCATCTTGGCGCGCACCGGCTTGCCGCCGACGGTCAAGGAGTTGGCCTTCGCACTGGGCATCAGCCACGCCAGCGCGCACGAGCAAATTGCGCAGTTGGTGCGCAAGGGGTATTTGAGGAAAGAGGACAGAAAAGCACGCAGCATCGTCGTGATCAAAAGCAACAAGTAAGCGTCACGCACTGATTGCACTAAAGGGGAACGGTGATATGGGGCACGTTCGACTGGGGCTGTTGCCGAGATCGAAGGCATGGAATGAGGTGGTCGGTTTGATTGCGGCCGGTGCCGACGTGTCCCAAATCGCCAACGCCACCATCAACGCGGCGGAAAAAGCGTTCTCCTTCGTGCTCGGTGACAAAGGCTACACGGAGGCGGTTTGGCTGATGGCCCAACTGGCCATTGCGGCCAAGCAAGCTGATTTCAGCGCCCACCTTGAGTCAGTCGGCCTGTCCTTGCCGGCGGGTGCCTCGCTGCCCGATGTGGCCGCTGCTATTTCTGCGGCACTTGACCGTAAAGCAGATACCTACGGACAAAACTCCGATCTGGGTGAAATCGCACAACGCGCGCTGATCAGTGCCGTCACCGAACATCTCGCGCCCAAGCTGCCGTCCTTGTTTTCTCCCGACGCTAACGATGTCAAGGCGGCGCTGGCCTCGCTGGGTAAGACCCGCGAATTCGGTGAGCTCTCGCGAACCTTCTTTGCCAAGCTGACCGATATCAGCCTGGGCTACTTTCTGAGCAAGACCCTGGACACCCATCTGGGCGAGGGCATGCGCTTTGCCACCCTCAACCAGAAAGCGCAATTCGATCTGGCGCTGACAACACACTGCCGCGAGGCGTCCTTGATCGTCGAGCAGTTCTCATCGGACTGGCTCTCGAAAAACCGTTTCGAGCAAGGTGGTGTCATCTCACGCAAGGCCACGGACAATTTCGCCTCCTACGCGCTGACGAAAATGAAAGACGAACTCAAGGCGGGAGCACGTAGCGATGCAAGATAAGCGGCACATCATTTGCGGCGATGCACTACTCAAAGACATCAAAGGCGTCAAGGAAAACCCGGCCAGAGATATCCGGCTGCGCCTGTCGGGCAGGGACGGCCCGGACAAGATCACCCTGCGCATTGAGGACATCCACACCAAGATGTTCAAGAGCGTGCCGCAGGCGTTTCATGACCTGCTGGAGATTGCGACCTACGTCTATTGCGCCGACCAGGCCATCAAACGCGGCGCCGATGATGTCGACTCCTTTGGCGAGGGCTGGCGGCGTGATTTGCACTTCATCATTCCGGTGCGCAGGCTTGCCTTTTGGAGTGACCCTAAAACGCTCGAGACCTTGCAGGCAACGCTCGGATTTTTATCGGATGACCACTACCGCTTCGATTTCGTGAAGATCGAGCAGGATCACAATTTCCAGGATTACCTCGAACTCAACGACGAGCACCAGTTTCACGGCTCACCCGAACAGGTGGTGATGTTCTCAGGCGGATTGGACTCTTTGGCCGGGGCCATCGATGAGGTGCTGACGCAAAAACGCCGCGTGGTGCTCGTCACCCACAAATCGACACCCAAGCTCAACACCCGGCACCGCACGCTGGCGGCGATGCTGGCGCAAAAGGCGCCCGATAACCCACCGATCCACATTGGTGTGCGGGTCAATAAGAGCAAGGCGTTGAACCGGGAGTACACGCAGCGCACACGATCGTTCCTGTTTGTTTCCATTGGCGCGACCATTGCCAACATGCTCGGACACAAGAATGTGCGGTTCTACGAGAACGGCGTGGTCAGTCTGAATCTTCCGGTTTGCGCCCAGGTCGTGGGCGGTCGGGCCACGCGCACGACGCACCCCAGGGTGATGAAGGGGTTTGAAGAACTCATGACGCTGGTGGCCGACGAGCCCTTCACTGTCGAGAACCCGTTCATCTGGAAAACCAAGGCCGATGTGGTCGAAGTGATCACAAAAGCGGGTTGCCAGGAATTGATCGCGCATTCGATGACCTGCACCCACACCTGGGAGATGACCAACCAGCATACCCACTGCGGCGGATGCTCCCAGTGCATCGACCGACGTTTTGCCATGGTGGCGGCCAAGGCGGATCAGTTCGATCCGATAGCTGCCTACAAAACAGATGTTTTTACCCAAAGCCGCGACAAGGGGGCGGACAAGATCATGGCGGCGGCCTACCTGGAGCGGGCCAATCAGGTGAAGTCGTTGACCGATCTCGCCCAGTTCATCGCGAGCCACAGTGAGGTCAGCCGGGTGTTCCGGTACCTTGATGGCAGCGCAGGCCAGGTTGCTCAGCGCACGTTTGATCTCTACAAGCGTCACGCCAACGAGGTCTGTGGTGCGCTCGATGTGATGATCAAAAGAAACATCACCGCCATTCGGGAACGCACGCTACCCGGCGACAGCCTGCTGCGGATCGTCTACGAGTCTGCCTCAGTAACTTCTGTGCCGGCGGTGGCGGTGACAGAAAAGCGGCCAGACAACTATTTCCGCCGGAGGGGCGGCGTTTGGGCGGCCCGGTTCCAGGGCAAGAATGATATTTTTCTGCAAGGCGTCGACAAGGGCGCTGCGTACATCAATATCTTGCTTGCGCACCCAGGTCGCGAAACATCGGTATTTGAAATCGTGTGTGGCCAAGC
>QYPX01000048.1 GCA_007280205.1 Comamonadaceae bacterium | reverse complement strand
TGTCTGTGAAGGTATCCGGGCCCGTCAGGTCCGCTGGCAGCAGGGTATTGCCCTGTGCATCGGTGATCTTCAGGTCAAAAGCGTAGGCGGACGCGCTCGAAGAAAAGCCGTTCGACGGATCCGATGTCACGACGAGCTGAAATGATCCGATACCCGGCGTCAGCTCGTAGTAGTCCTTGTAGTCGCCCGGGTTAAACACACCGTGCGAAACCTGATTCAGACTGACCTTGAAAAGAGCTGAACGAGCAGCCGAGTCAACGTTCCCCCGCGACTGCTCGTCGAACAGGTTGCTTGGGTAAGCTTGCACATACATTCGTGAATCGCTCGATGGCCCTGGCGGCGCCTGGCTTTCAGGCTTCCTGGGCAACGGCCTGCATGGTGATGGCCACCCCCCCGAGCACCGCATTGCCCGACAGCGGGTCGCGCAGCTGGTCGTCCAGCAGGGCATTGAGGTTGGCACCCGGGCGCTGCGCGGCCAGCTGGAGCCTGGCGCCGGGCAGGTCGTGGCCCCAGCCGTGCGGCAGGCTGACTACACCGGGCATCATCTCGGCGCTGATCTGCACCTGGGCCTGGATGCTGCGCGGGCCGCTGGCGATGTGGGCCATGGCCCCGTCCTGCAGCTTCAGGCGCTGGGCATCATCGGGATGCACCAGCGCGGTACAGCGGAACGGTCCTTTGGCCAGGGTCGGCAGGTTGTGCATCCAGCTGTTGTTGGTGCGCACATCACGCCTGCCAATGATCACCAGATCGGGCGCCGCTCGGGCCAGGTCGGCAGCGGGGCGGGCCAGGTCGGCCAGCAGGGCTGGCGGCGCCAGCTCCACCTTGCCGCTGGGCGTGCGCAGCATCTCAGGAATACGGGGCTGCAACTCACCCAGGTCAATGCCACCCACGCTGTTGGAGGCCATGACCTTGGCCAGTGTCAGGCCCTCGGGCTTCATGCCGAAGCTGTCGCCATAGGGGCCGGTGCGCAGTGCCACCTCGAGCAGGCGCTGTGGGCCTTTGAGGCCGCTGGTGGCCCGGATCACCGCAGCGGCTTGGGCTCCGGCCAGGCGCTGGGCATCTTCGGCAAACTGGGCGTCGTCCAGCGCGTTGGCGTCGGCCTGCGCGCCCTCACCCCGGACGATGGCTGCCAGTTTCAACAGGGTCTGCCATTCTTCGGGTGCGCCATCGGTGCGCGCCAGCACGGGCGGGCTGTAGCGGGCGTGGTTGCGCCAGGAGAGTTGCGGGAAGGCCAGGTCGTAATGAAAATCTTCCAGTGGCGACAGGCCTGGCAAGATGACGTCGGCGTGGCGCGTGGTCTCGTTCAGGTAGATGTCCATGCTGACCATGAAGTCCAGTGTGTCCAGCGCCGCCGCCAGGCGCGGACCGTTCGGGCTGGACAGGACCGGGTTGGTCGCCACGGTGAACAGGACGCGGATCTGCTGCGGCCCGGCCGTTTCAATCTCTTCCGCGATGCAAGTGATGGGCAGCTCGCCAAATACCTCGGGCGCGCCGCTCACTCGGGCAAAGTGACGCCCGGTGCTCACGCCTTTGCCGATGCCGGGTTTGCCGGTGGTGTTGGATGCGAAGGCAGCCGACTTGGCAAACATGGCACCACCGGGGCTGTCGAGGTGACCGCTCAGCACATTGAGCACATCCACCAGCCAGCTCGCCAGCGTGCCGTACTCCTGCGTGCAGCTGCCGATGCGGGCGTACACACAAGCCCGCTCGGTGCTGGCCAGTTCGCGCGCCAGCTTGCGAATGGTGCCAGCATCGATGCCGCAGCGCGTCGCCACGGCCTCGGGGGTAAAGGCTGCCACTGCCAGACCGACTTCTTCCACGCCGTTGACCCAGGCCGCAACCGTGCCCAGGCGCACCAACTTTTCAGCAAACAGGGTTTGCACCATGGCGGCCAGCAAATACACGTCAGCGCCGGGTCGGATGAAGTGGTGTGCATCGGCCAGCGCGGCGGTTTCGGTGCGGCGCGGGTCGATCACGATGAGCTTGCCACCACGCGCCTGCATGGCCTTGGCCTTGCCTTTGAAATCGGGCACCGTCCACATGCTGCCGTTGCTGGCCAGTGGGTTGGCGCCAATGACCAGCAGCAGCTCCGTGCGCGCAATGTCGGGCAGGGCGACGGAGAGCCAGTGGCCAAACATCAAACCGCTGGCGAGTTGTTTGGGCATCTGGTCCAGGGTCGAGGTGGAGAATATGTTTTTGGTGCCCAAGGCACGCGCCAGCTTGCCAAAGTAGCTGAGCAGCCCGATCTTGTGTGCCGATGGATTGCCCACCACCACCGCGCTGGCGTTGTTTCCGTGGGCCGCCAGCAGGGGTGGCAGGCGGCGCTCAATTTCGGCAAAGGCTTCTTCCCAAGTGGCCTCTACCAAGGTGCCATTGCGCTTGATCAGCGGGGTGCGCAGTCGGTCCGGGTCTTCGTGCAGATCTTTCAGGGCGACGCCCTTGGGGCAGAGGTAGCCTGCGCTGAACACGTCTTGCGCATGGCCTTTGATGCTGCTGACCTTGCCGCCCTGAACTTTGATTTCCAGCCCGCAGCAGGCCTCGCACAGGGGGCAGATACGGTGGTGGATGGTCTCAAGCATGGCTGGCCTCGCGAGGATAAGTTACGTCAGAGCGGCATTTACGCACCCCGGGCGCAACCGTGTCGAGAACGCAGGTGACAGCCGCCTGTTGGCGTGGGCCAACACTCATCCAAAACAGCGGGCTAGCTGTCTGGTGCTGCTAGGACTTCCGGTACGGACCAAATTCACACCAGTATTTCGCGTCGCCACCTGCCCTTTGTTGGAACAGGAATTGCGTCGACAGACAGTTCTGACTGTTGTATTCCCGTCCGTCAGCCGCGTCGAAGGTTGCCACGTGGGTTCGCCCATTCGGGTTCGTGAAATAGGAGCGATACAGGGTGTAGATTCTTTCGCCTTGCCCGCAACCTGTGAGGAGCAAGCTGGAAGCTACCAAAGCAAGCACTGATTTCATGTTCCGTCCTCCATAGTCAAAAATGAAGACAACTCAATTCACCATTTCATGATCCGGCGGTGTTTGATGCTGTCGGTACTTAGTTTCGGGGAGTTGAGGTCTTCTGCCAATGTGTTGGAGATACCCTTTTTCCAGTGCCGTGCTACCCCTTTTTTGCAGGCAAACACTAGTAGGGAACTACCACCTGCCTTGGCGTCGGTGGCTCTTGAAGACACAAAACCGAAGTCACCTCAATATTCATCAAGCAGTCAGCTGGCGGGTCAATTGTCAGGCGTCTGGTGTGCACCAGACGCCAAGTGCCAGGCTGGACTCAGGCGCGCTTGTGACAACGGCGCTCGTATTTCACCGTGCCATCCGCTTGTGCGACAGGATAGCTGTAGCAGGTTGTACCGTGACCGATGTTTGCGGAGAATCTTGTTCATGATGTTTCCTTGGGAGACTGTTCGTTGGGTCGGGGCACCACTCTGAGGTGCGCCCCCCATGTCTACGCAGAAGTCATGCCAGTCTGAAATTTTCTAAAACCATCAATAAAATCAACAGCTTGAGTTGAAGTCATCTTGGGCCAAGACGTCCATCCGGGCCATTTGACCCACCAGCCGGGTGAGTTGATCCACCTGCCCCACCTATTGACCCGGCGGCTCTGACAGACGGTGAATCACCGGGCGCAAATTCAATGTCCCTCGGGGCGTGCCTGGGCGCGCGCGATGACGCCATGGCTATGCAGTATTTGATACCAGGCTGGACCTTCAACCCGAAGCGCCCGGCGCTGCATGGACTGCATGGATCGCCACGGCCGGCGGCCTCGCGATGACGAAAAAAGTGTCTTGAATTCCGGAAAAATCAACAGGAGCAAACCGCTTGCGCACCCTCTGGCAATCCGGTGGCGCCGCCGCGCAATCGGTGCTGGCCAGGATGCGCGAGCCACGCCCGCTCAGCGCGTCACGATAGGAAAGGTGCCCGGTGCCTTGTCAATCAGGCTGAAGAACTTGCCCAGATCGAGCGCGCTGCCTTCGATCTTCGTGTCTTTGGAGAGCAGCAGTTCCTTGGCGCCGGCACCACCAGTGACCAGTCGCAGGAAGAAGGGTTTGGTCAGTGTCAGCGTGGCGTTGGCGTCGCTTGCCGGGGGCGCCTGGTGGTGGTGCAGCACGGCGTTTTCCAGCACCAGCACGTGGCTCTGCTTAATGTCGGAGAACACCAGGTTGATCTTGAGCCTGCTGTCGCTGGCCTTGTCCGCATTCAGCGATGCCGCCATGGCTTCCAGAAAGCGCTCGATCGGCGTGTGCTCCAGCATCTCGAGAACGGCGTCCCTGGCCATGCCCTTTTCCGGCGCTCCTGTGCGCAGTTCCATGGCACCGACCAGATAGGGGTTGCGCCAGCTTGCTGACTCGGACAGGTAGGCGAGCTGCTCGAAGCTGCGTGCCATCAACTCGCGTGCCGCCTTGTTGCTGGCGTCGGCATAGACCAGGTGCTTGAGCACTTCGGCGGCCCAGCGGTAGTCGCCAGCGTCGAAGGCACGTTGCGCTGCTGCCAGCGCTTTGTCCGCACCGCCAGCCAGTTCGACATAACGCTTGCCCGCCGCCACCGGCGGCAGCTTGTCCAGATTCGCCGGGTTCGCGTCGTACCAGCCCATGTAGTACTGGTAGACGGCCCTGGCGTTGTGGCGCACCGTGCCGTAATAGCCGCGCACGTTCAGATGGTCCTGCAAGGCTTTGGGCAACTGGATCGCCTCTGCCACTTCGGCCCCGTTCAGGCCGGCATTGATCAGTCGCACGGTCTGGTCGTGGATGAACTTGTAGGTGTCGCGCTGCTTGGCGATGAAATCACGGATGCGTTCCTTGCCCCACACCGGCCAGTGGTGCTGGTTGAATACCACTTCCGATTCGCCCACCCATTGCAGCGACCGGTCCATGTAGTTGGCCCACTTCAGCGCATCACGCACCTTGGCGCCGCGCACGGTGTAGATGTTGTGCAGGGTCTGGCTCATCATCTCGGCGCCATTGAAAGCTTTCAGGTCCGGCAGCGCAAAGACAAACTCCGCCGGTGCCTCGCTGCCGGGCACGCTGTAGAAGACGAAGCGCACGCCGTCGAGCAGCAACTCCTGCACCGGCTGGTCCACCAGCAGATTCGGCTCCAGAATGCCGACCCGGCCATAGGCGACCGCCTTGCCCAGGCCGTTATCGATCAATCCCTTGGGGTCGCGCGGCAGGAAGCTGCCGTACATATAGCCGGCGCGACGCCCCATCGCCGGCCCCATCAGGATGTTCTCGCTGGTGGCCTCTTCCATGAAGCCCAGCGGCGCCACCACCGGAACCTTGCGTGCCATCACCTCCTCGGCACTGATGAGGCCCAGCGCGCCGCCAAAATGGTCGATATGGCTGTGCGTAAAGACGACGGCGGATACCGGCTTGTTGCCCAGGTGCTGCCGCGCAAAGGCCATGGCCGCGGCCGAAGTCTCGCGCGCCGTCAGCGTGTCCACCACGATCCATCCGGTCTTGCCCTCGATCAGCGTCAGGTTCGCCAGGTCAAAACCGCGCACCTGCCAGATGCCATCTCTCACCTTGAAAAGCCCGACGTGGTTATTCAGCATCGCCTGGCGCCACAGACTCGGGTTCACCGTCGGTGGTGCCGCGCCCTGGATGAAGGAAAAAGCGTCGAAGTCCCAGATGACGGCGCCCGCCGCATCCCTGATCTGCCCCTTGGGTGCGGCGATGAAACCGCGTTTGGCATCAGCAAAGGACGGTGCGTCTGACAGGTCCGCCGCCTTCGCCACGGCGGCATTGGCTTGCTGCACCAAAACGCTGGCGTCGCTGCCCACCAGCGGCACGTCCTGTGCGGGTTTGGAGCAGGCTGCAAGCAGGGCGGCTGCGAGCAGCAGCGCTGGCACGGCGATCAAGTGAGCCGCATCGGTTTTTGTCTTCGACATATTTTGTCTCATCGGTAGCGGCGCAGTATCCCTCACTTCTACAATGAAAGCCACCATGACAGACTCCTACCTCCATTTTGCCAACTCGGCCCTGGGCTCCAGGTTTGCAAGTGCACTGGGTCTACCCAAGCCGATCGTGCTGGAGCGTTACCGCGATGGCGAGCCGGTGATCCAGGGACCGGTGCTGCTCGGTGGCGGTGCCAATCCGCAACTGCTGCCGGCACTGGCGGCGGCACTCAAATCCATGGCAGCACAGACGCTGGCCCATGCGCAACTGCCGCAGTGGACGCCGGTGGCGAATCAGGCCGGACTGTTGACGGGCCGTTGGGGTGTGGCCGAGCAACCTGGAGAAAAAGTCAAGGCCTTGCTGTTTGATGCCACCGGCATGAGCGACAGCAGCCAGGCGGACGCGCTCTACACCTTCTTTCACGACAGCGCGCGATCCCTGCTGCCCTGCGGGCGCGTTGTGATCCTGGGGCGTCCGCCCGAGGCCTGCAAGAGCGCGCGCCAGGCCACGCTGCAACGCGCGCTCGAGGGCCTGACGCGCTCGCTGGCCAAGGAACTGGGCAAAGGCATCAACGTGCAACTGGTCTACGTCACTGAGGGCGCGCAGGATCAGATCGAATCGACCTTGCGCTTTCTGCTGTCGCCGCGCTCGGCCTATGTCTCGGCGCAGGTTATCCGCGTCGGCCCGCCGGTGGGCGCGCCAGTGCTGCCTGCCGACTGGAACAAGCCGCTGGCTGGCAAGAAAGTGCTGGTGACGGGTGCGTCGCGCGGCATTGGTGCGTCGATTGCCGAGGTGATGGTGCGCGAAGGCGCGACCGTTATTTGTCTGGATGTACCGCAGGCGCAAGGCGAGCTCGATCAGATCGCCCTGCGGCTCGGTGCCAGCGCCATAGCGCTGGACATCAGCGCAACGGACGCGCCGCAGCAACTGGTGGCTGCAGCCAAAGCGCAGGGCGGCTGGGATGTGCTGGTGCACAACGCCGGCATCACGCGTGACAAGACCCTGGCCAACATGAAGCCGCATCTGTGGCAGATGGTCATCAACGTCAATCTGTCGGCGCAGGAGCGCATCAATGACGCGCTGGTCGAGTCCGGTGCGCTCGGCGCGGGTGGCCGCATTGTCTGCGTCTCCTCGATCTCGGGCATTGCCGGCAACCGGGGGCAAACCAATTACGCCTTGTCCAAGGCCGGCGTCATCGGCATGGTGCAAAGCACGGCGCCGTTCTTTGCCGAGAAAGGCATCACCATCAATGCGGTGGCGCCCGGCTTCATCGAAACCCAGATGAGCGCGGCCATTCCCTTTGCCATCCGCGAAGCGGGCCGCCGCATGAACTCCATGAGCCAGGGTGGTCTGCCGCAGGACGTTGCCGAGGCGATTGCCTGGTTTGCCTCTCCGGCATCGAGCGGCCTCACCGGCAACGTGCTGCGGGTCTGCGGGCAGAGTCTGATTGGCGCCTGAGCAGCCATGAAAACCATTGAGATCACGCAGCCCGCCAGCACGGCAGCAATGTATTTTGGCGCGCTGCGTGGTGGCGGCAAGAAGGGTGCGACAGCGCAGACCTTGCCGGCGCTGACCTTGGTGCGACCCGCGGTCAAACTCGATGCCGGACACTTGGCGCAGTACGCCAAAGTCTGTGGCTTCACAGCGGCACACGGTGTGCCCATCACTTACCCGCAGTTGCTCACCTTCCCGCTTGTCATGGCCTTCTTCGCTTTGGACGAGTGCCCCTGGCCAGCTATGGGAACGGTGCACCTGGCGAACCGCATCGTGCAGCACCAGAGTTTGCATGCCGGTGACGCGCTGCGCGTCGAAGTCAGTACTGGCGCTTTGCTGGCGCATGAAAAAGGACAGGTCTTTGAACTCGATCTGAGAATTCTGCGTCGTGATGAACTGGTCTGGCAAGCCACGCAAAGTCTGTTGCGGCTCGGCGTGAAGCAGCCCGCCGGAGCCGTCTTTGGCGGCCACGTGCGCAGCGATATGCCGCTTTCGCACCAAGCCGATTTCTCTGCGCCTGCCAACATCGGCCGGCGTTATGGCAGTGTTTCGGGTGACCGCAATCCGATTCATCTGTGGGCGCTGTCAGCCCGGCTCTTCGGTTTTCGCCGTGCCATCGCACACGGCATGTGGACCCACGCGCGCGCCCTTGCGGCGGTGCTGCCACGTGAGCCCTTGAGTCAGGCCGAAGTGGCGGCGGACTTCAAGACGCCCTTGTTCCTGCCGGCACGGGCCTCGTTGTGGACCCGGCATCAGCCGTCGAGTTCATCCGATGCCGGTGTTTTGTTCGAGGTTCGCAACAGCAAGGGAGACAAGCCGCATTTGCGTGGTCAACTTACCTACTTCGGATCGTTCTTGAAATGATGGCAAGCCCAAGCCCAAGCCCAAGCCCAAGTTCGCTGAGCGTGCCGGGTGGATCTGGCCGACGGGGCACTCAGCTCCGCGGCTGTCCTCCGTCCTTCGGACTCCCCCTTTATGCCGCTGCGCTGAGCGCCCCATCAGCCAGATCTTTCACCTGGTTTTGTCATTGCGGGCCTGACCCGCAATCCAGTGGTGGTGTGGCACTGGATCCCGGATCGAGTCCGGGATGACAAGACCAAAGGCCCATGACATTCGCAGAGCCATCCAATGCGTCGCCGTCGGCCCCCAATGCGTCGCCCTCGGCCCCCAATGCGTCGCCCTCGACCTCAGACAGTTTTGTCAAAACGGCGTCGTGAATTTCGGAACTCTCAATTGAGCAAGCAGATGACCATAAACAACCGTATCCGTCGCGTCGCCATTCTGGGTGGCAACCGCATCCCCTTTGCCCGTTCCAACACGGTGTACTCGCATGCCAGCAATCAGGAGATGCTGACCGCGGCGCTGCAGGGCCTGGTAGACCGTTACCAACTTCACGGTGAACGCCTGGGTGATGTGGTCGGCGGTGCTGTGATG
>QYPX01000100.1 GCA_007280205.1 Comamonadaceae bacterium | reverse complement strand
GCTGTGCGCGGTCACTGAAGCTTCGCTTCTTCTCCCCGCTCTGCCAATTCAATCACTGCGTCAGGCGCAGCATTGCCAAAGCCGATTGCCAGCAGCGCTGCCAGGTAACGACTTGTCGTCTTCAGGTTCGAGACCATCGCGCGCTCGATCATGGGTCCACCCAGATCACCGGTGCCTTCCACAACAGTTCTCACCCGAATCTCTCCGTCTCTCATGTCCATCTCGATGCTCCCAAACGCCAACGTGTAGTTGATCCGGTTGATGGCTTCAAGAATTGCGGAGCGCCGATACGCCGGCACGTAAGTAGGAAAGATGGAATAGACCAAAACGCGATCCCAGCTTTCTTGTTCTGTAACGTCAACGATCATCCGCACGGACGCGTCACGCAAGCGCGCACTGGTGGAAAAATAGCCCTTGTCCTCATAGGCTGAGTAGCTCCAGTCATTTTCATCAAGATGAGCGGCAACCCGCTCGAACAAGGACTTGCGTGGTGCAACCGGAACGCAAACTTCCAGTTCCGTAGATTTTTGTTGCTTGGCCATCGTGTTCTCCAATTCCGTTACCGGAGAATCATCTCAAGTGGGAGGCTCATGGGGTGAGCCCCGGACTGGATCCGCGATCAATCCGCCTGCTTCCTCAAGAAATCCGGAATCTCGAAGTCATCGTTGGCGATCGCAACGCCGGCTTTCCTGTGGCTCCTACACTTGGGCCCCCAGTTAACCCCCACCGGCCCCAGTTTCTTCTCAACATCCTTCACCGCCAAATCCACCGCTGCCGTGTCCACCGACTTGAGTATCAGCCGCAGCAGACGCTCGCCCTGCCTGGACAAAGCAAGCTGATCTGCCAAAGCCGCGCCCAGCCACTTGATCACAACGGCCCACGCCTTTGCACCAGAACCCAGCTTGGCCGTCAAATCGTCAAGCACCGCCGCCAGTTCATCCGGAATGTTGAGATTCTGCATAACCGCGATCAGGCGGTTTTCAGCCAACTGATTCACTGCAATGGCTTCAAAAGTCCGCAAGATTTCAATCGGTGTGACGATGGGGCCTAGGTCAACATCGCGAGGCATAACCGGCGTTTGAAAGACCGGTGGTTTGAACGCTTTGGCAACTTTTCCGCGCTCCGCGCCACGCAGGGCGGATCGAATGAAATTCGATACACCGCCCATCAATGCCCTGGGTGCGCTGCTGTCCTCTTGTTTGCGCATAAACACCGGCACTTCAAAATCATCTGCCCCACTGCTAGCAAGAGCATCCACCCTGGCCGCGGCCTGGGCCCGATCCCGCGTGCGCCAAACACTAGGCGTTGACATCGAAACATAGTCGGGTACGGCACCTTTCTGACTGAAAGATGGCGCAGCCATGCTGTACTGAACCCGGCTTTCTCTCACCGTTCCTAATCCACCCCACCCCGCCGCCTGCATCTGTTCGATCTGCTCCAAAGTCGGCAGGCCAACAGCCTTCTCGTCCTCGGCGCGCACATGCACCAGAATTAGATTGGTCTGCTCACTCACCAGCTGGTATTTCAGAGCCAAGGCCAACGACTTTTGCTTTCCCGAAGTTTCAACCATTCGCCTAGCGCCACCCATGCGCGCAACCGTTCCTTCGGACTCAGCACCAAGTATGTCGGCTTGCACCGTAACCTGCTTGCCATCAGATATCCAGGTCAAAGCCGGCGCGATCTCCGGTTTGTCGGCAAGTTGCGCAAACACATGCACGGTCTCGCCATCAAACAACTGGGTTGACAGCCTGGATTGCCAAATTGGAGTCGCGCCCCAGTTCACGTCGATATCAACGGTCCTGCTTGCGCGCATCCGGTTGAACATGCGCATCACAGCCAAGCACATATCTTCGTTGGGGGATACCAGTTCACAGGCACCACCGGTCTTTTCAGCAAGATCGCGCAGCAGGCTCTCGGCCGGTGCGCTGCCCACGCCGACGGCAAAGACACGGTGGCCGGAGTTGGTGGCCGATTTAACGATGTTTTCAATATCCCAGACATCACCATCAGTGATCAGCAGCACGGCTGCATCTCTCCTATCTTTGCCGGGAACCTCGATCTCGAAGGTGGACCGCAATGCCGCATTAAGTTCGGTACCGCCGAGATCGGATTCCGTCACCTTCAATGCTTTGGCCAAAACCTTGCCAACAAAGCGCGGTTTGCACGGCTCCATATTGGCAACAACATGCTCCACGGTGCTGCCAAATCTTGTGTACGACACCCGGTCCGCAGGACTCAAGTGCTGAAACACCTCATGCAATGCCGTGCGGGCCTGCACTATGCTGTCGCCATTCATGGAGCCTGAACAGTCAACCAGAATCTTCAGGAGCAAGGGGGCGGTTTCCTGAGCGGGCAACTTTGGGCAGAAACTGGCCAGCACAGCGTGTTGCTCATCATCCGGTGCCGTCACGGCAAAACACTGGCCCTGCAAATCATCCAGATTCAAGACGAAATCACGGTCCAGCATGCCGCCTTGCTCCAGGCGCACTGACATCCCATTCTCGATGGCCGTGATGCCGACCTTGTGACTGGCACAACTGAGCTTGGCCGTGGCAGCCCGCCCGAACAGGTCAAGCTTGAGGGTAAAGGGATACTCGGCCAAGGGGTTTACCGCAGCGCTCTCATGGGGCGCCAGACCACCCTTGCGGTGTGCGTCACCATACCGTGGTCCAACCGTCGTGGGTATCAACAAGCGGATTCGGCCCTGTTCAAAGCGCAGCAACTGGGCGTACTCGATCTCTATCAGCGCATCTTCATCCGGCTTCAGGTTGCCCAGGTTGGCGGTGTACAGACCCGAGGCCGACTTCTCCACCATCACTGGCGTGTCGCCTCCATCGATGGCTTTCTCGTATTCTTCGGTCGCTTCCTTCTTCTCCAGCACCCTTGCCTGCATGCGCTTACCGTTCAGCTCGACGCTCATGCCCAGCAGAGTTGCACCCCAGGCCAGGGGGAAGGTGTAGACCGCCTCAATGTTGTGATCAGCCTCGTTGCGGTAGCTCTGGCGCACTTTCACATGCAGCATCAAGCCATCGAGTCGCCCATCAACGTGAACCGACTTCAGCGATACGGCCTCACCCCTCTTGCCAGCCAATGAGCAGGCTTGTTCTTTCACTTTCATTTCTTTTCTCCTTGTAGGTCTTGATGTGCTTTGATGACGGCGCGAACCAGAGCACGCACCTGCTCCGGGCTCATGCCCGCTTCTTCTGGTGATATCTGAAGTTCCACGCCGGGAGCGATGAGGAGGTGACTGCGCACCTCCACGGAACCGGGTTGACGCTGGCGCGGCGGCAACGGTGGGGCCTCACCCGAGAGAACCTCACGAATGCGTTCCAGCGAGATACCGGCGTCGCTGAACTGGCGGATTTTGAGGAGTTGGTCAAGATGGCGTGTCTGGTAGTGCGCCGCCTTGGTTTCGCCGATGGGGCGATCCACCAGACCGATCTGGATGTAGTAGCGCACCGTGCGTTTGGGCGTATCGCTCAGCGTGCACAGGTCGTCCAGGGTGAAGGTCTTGGTATCAGTCATGGTCGTATTGATGTGCCGATGTGTTGACTTATTATAACACTAGCACTGACACATACAACTGTATCAATAAAACCAGATCAGGAGCCACTTCAGTTGAATGCCATCTGGTACTGCCGGCCATCGACCACGCCGGCGCCCATGAGTTCACTCATTTGTGCAAGCATTTCGGTGATCTGGATGTTGTCGGCGTTAACGGCGATCAGGGTTGCTGAGCTGTCCTGCTCCCTGCCAATGATGACGGCGGCGCGCTGGCCGTCGTTGACGTAGCAACTCAGCAGCGCTTTGGACAGAAGCCGGTAGTGCTCTCTTTGGCCATCATCCAGTCGCTCAATGGCCTGTGCCAATTCCAGGATCAGTTTTCCGGTCGTCATGTCGTCCTCCGATAGTTCGAAATGACTTTATCCACCGCAAGGCTCATGGCGTGAGCCTGAGGTGAAATCAATCAAACTGCTTTCAAACCGGTCACGATCGTCCGGAATACCCATTCAAGATGACTATGATCCTTCGTGGTCGCTTCTGGGCAGGCGACTTTTGATTGCTGTTCTTAGCCCGTCCCGTCACAATTTGACCCGAAGGGTAGGCGATGCTAAAAATCGAAGCTAAACAATCTCACCAAAAGTCAGGAGTGGCGGAATGAATAAGCGTACAGACGACTATCAATTTGTCGTTGTTGAGTCATTTATTGGGCCAGATTCACAGGGTCGCAACAGACCCCAGATCAGACCAATAAAGGGACAAGTATTCGACGCCAACCTCAAGGTTGAGTGCTCTTTGGATTTGTTAAACAAGCACCCTCTTGGGACAAAATTCAGAATACGAGCGAAGTTGACAGACATGCAAGGAACACCTTTTGTATATAGCTACTTTGGTTGGCCCTACGACGTCGTTAAGTAAAGGAACCGGTGTGCTGTGCGCTGTCACCTAACGAAGTGCTCATTCAGCGCCTGCCAAGCCTCATTGCTGATAACAAGATTTCTTGACTTTGGATTTTGCATTGAAGAAATGAAGGAGCCAAAATCTTTCCATTCGCGTTGTTTGTGACGTTGCCCTTGCAGCAACGTCTTGCCGGTTACGCTGGCCAAAATCGCGTCCTGAACAGGTCGACTTAACCCAACGGCGTCACGAGATTTCAGGAAAGCTTTCCCGGAATGGCTCCACACTTCTGGGTCTCTTAACTCTGGAATTGCCGGTGAAGGTAACTCGAAATCAATATTGACGCCTAATTCGGCATGCTCTGAAAAACGCCCCTCGGTGAACGTATCGCGAGCGACAGTAATGAATTTCGAGGGAACACCGTGGTATGAGACCAGCAACTGAGTCTTTGCCCTGGTCATTGCCACGTACAAGCGGCTCAGATCCCTAAATGACTCTTCCTCTGGCAGGATGGGGTGCGGCATGACTGCAGACGTGCAGTTGACTATCACCACCACATCAAATTCGAAACCCTTGGTTTGCTCCAAATCAGACAAAAATATTTTGTCGGTGCGTATATCGGTCGTGGCGGACAACACGGGTAGACCGAGCGTTCCGCCCAAAATCAAGACAGATTCCTGAGAATAGCCGCAGAGTGCCAAACAGAACCTTTGATTCTTCCCAGCTGACTCAACTTGATCTTTCAGATAACTGATCGCATAGCCCAGTTCTTCATGAAGGGAATCGGCTGTTAACAGCAACGGATTTGGCGAGGAAAAACTTGCGTACTCAGGGGGTAAGACTTCCGAATGCAACGCACACTTCGGAATAAATTCAAGAGAACGCGTCAAAATTGCATGGGCGCTGGTCAATATTTGTCGACTATTCCGGTAATTCTGTTTTAGGCTCACCGTCCGATCGGTGACATCGATATTGGCATCTTTGAGGTTAGATGCTTTCGTGTAGATTGTTTGGGCTGCATCGCCGCACAAGAATAAATCGTTGATGCCACTCTTCGTCAACCTTCTGATTATTGATAGCTCAAGCGAGCCCAAGTCCTGCACCTCATCTACAAGAACACAACGGTATTCTGGCTCCAAACGTTCCAAGTGACGAGAAAGAGCAGTAACGATTCCCATGTCATCGACTGCCCCCACAGCCTGCATCTTCTTTTCCCATCCGTCAAGACCATCCAGCACAGAAAGTCGGTACCTCTCATCTAACGGAATGACTCGACCCTCACGCAACATCTCAAGATAACCAGTTCGATGGCCAGGCCGAAATCCACTCCGAACAAAGTCAATTTCTTGGCGAAGGTAATCACTTGCAAAGACACCTCGAACATTCAATGTTTGGACCACATCAAACAATGCGTCAGCATCAAAGTTATTGGCTTCGCAGAGGAAATACTCGCGCCATATTTCATCAATATGCTCTGCCACGGCGTGAGGGTTCCTGGTAATCGTTCTTCTCGTGTAGTAGTCTCTATTGTCTGGCTCCAACTCCAGTAACTTGCTATAGCAAAGATCAAAAATGGAGGTGACTCTAATATTTGCAGGTCGAGTCTCTCCACGCTGCGAGTCGATGAGTCGATCAATAAGCGAGGCCAGTGCATCACTCAAGGTCACCACCAACACTGGTTCACCTTTGTATTTTTCTGCCAGACGAAGCGCACGATGAACCACTACACAAGTCTTCCCAGACCCGCTGACACCGGCCAGCTTGGCGGGGCCATCAAAGTCCTTGGCAACATGCTCCCGTTGCGATGGATGCAAATACAGCATCCACTGTTCAAAAGAAGCGGTCTCGACAAAGTGCTTAAATAGAACGGGATCGACATCAGAAACCAAAACAGCCGATTCACCAGATTGAATTTGTTCGATTTGCTTCGGCTGCAAATCAACAACTGGTGTTGCATGCCCTGTATAAAGGTCGATGCGATTTTTTGCGTTAACGACGTCCCCCGACTTCAGGGACAAAAGCACGTCCATCATTGTCAATTGCCGTTGGTCATCACCACACAGCAACGACACATCTTGTATTTGATCGTCAGTTGAAATCGACTCGATCGAACGGACATCATTGACAATATCTTCTTCCAATCCATGCAGGAGTCGATCTCGATAGCGCATAGGGACAAGGTCAATCAACGGGCCAACGCTTAAATCCGACGTAGCTGTGATTCTCCCCTCCTCCCCTTGCTCTGGATCCGATGTACGAACCTTGTCAATAACGATACGGTCGCCAGTTGGCTTTGCGACAAAGTCGAGACCTCTATTCCTTTCCAACCAGTTATCGACAGTGTCGTGATCGCCACAAAACAGGAATACGCAGAAGTGGCCGCGCAAATTTGAACAATTTTTTAAGTGGAAACTCTGGGCATAAAGTCCTGACTATGTTGGTCAGGCAGATAGGAGTTTCCGATGGTCAAGAAATCAGCACGACGCACACGTCGTACCCATACACCGGC
>QYPX01000243.1 GCA_007280205.1 Comamonadaceae bacterium | reverse complement strand
GACTATGAACGCACCATGCAGCTGAACTATTTTGGCTGCTTGCGTGTCACCATGGGTTTCCTGCCAGGCATGGTGGCGCGCAAGAAGGGTCATGTGGTCAACATCAGCTCGATCGGTGTCCTGACCAACGCCCCGCGCTTTAGCGCCTATGTTGCCTCCAAGGCGGCACTGGATGCCTGGACGCGCTGTGCCTCCAGTGAGTTTGCCGACCAGGGCATTTCGTTCACCACGATCAACATGCCTCTGGTGCGCACGCCCATGATTGCACCCACTGGCCTGTACAACAACGTGCCAACGCTGGCGCCGGAAGAGGCAGCCGACATGATCGCGCAGGCCTGTATCTTCAAACCGGTGCGCGTTGCCACTCGGCTCGGCATTACCGGGCAGTTGCTGCACGCCTTGTTGCCGCGTGTTGCGCAAATCGCCATGAACACGAGTTTTCGCATGTTCCCTGACTCTGGCGCGGCCAAAGGCGCCAAGCCGGGGGACAAGCCGGTCAAACAGCAACTGTCGCACGAGGCGATTGCCTTGCAGCAGATGATGCGGGGAATCCACTTCTGAGCGTGGCGCGCCAGCGGCGATAATCCGGGGGCGCTTGAGCGCCCTTTTTGCTTTTATGATGGTTGCCGATCCAATCGGGGGGAAACAATGATTCTGGTTACTGGCGGCGCAGGCTTTATTGGCGCCAACTTTGTGCTCGACTGGCTGGGGCAGACGGACGAGCCTGTCCTCAATCTGGACAAACTCACTTACGCCGGTAATCCCGAAAATCTGGCGAGCCTGCAGGGCGACGCCCGTTACGTCTTTGTACAAGGCGATATTGGTGACTCGGCCCTGCTGGACAAGCTGCTGACGCAATACGCGCCGCGCGCTGTACTCAATTTCGCCGCAGAGAGTCATGTGGACCGTTCCATCCATGGCCCCGAGGACTTCATCCAGACCAACGTGGTCGGCACCATGCGCCTGCTGCAGAGTGTGCGTTCCTATTGGCAGGGTTTGCCCGAGAGTGATCGTGCGGCCTTCAGGTTCCTGCATGTTTCGACCGACGAGGTGTACGGCAGCCTGTCGCCCACCGAAGCCGCTTTTACCGAAACCAACAAGATCGAGCCCAACAGTCCGTACTCTGCCAGCAAGGCGGCGAGTGATCACCTGGTGCGGGCCTGGCTCCACACTTATGGACTGCCGGTGCTGACCACCAACTGCAGCAATAACTACGGGCCACTGCATTTTCCGGAAAAATTGATTCCCTTGCTGATCGTCAATGCGCTG
This sequence comes from Comamonadaceae bacterium, assembly GCA_007280205.1. Lineage (GTDB taxonomy): Bacteria > Pseudomonadota > Gammaproteobacteria > Burkholderiales > Burkholderiaceae_C > Rhodoferax. Next base: position 34,284 of record QYPX01000243.1, on the reverse strand, counting down.
GCGGGCAAGCCTTTGCCGGTTTACGGCGATGGTCTGCAGGTACGGGACTGGCTTTACGTCAAGGACCACTGCAGCGCCATTCGCCGGGTGCTGGCGGCTGGTCAGGTGGGTGAAATCTACAACGTGGGTGGCTGGAACGAGAAGCCCAACATCGAGATCGTGCACACCGTGTGTGCCTTGCTTGACGAATTGCGTGCCAGGAGCGACGGGGTCAGCTACAAGGCGCAGATCAGCTATGTGCAGGACCGCCCGGGCCACGACCGACGCTATGCGATTGACGCCAGCAAGATCGAGCGTGAACTGGGCTGGAAGCCGGCTGAAACCTTTGAGTCCGGCATCCGCAAGACGGTGCAGTGGTATCTGGACAACCCGGACTGGGTGGCGCATGTGCAAAGCGGCGCCTACCGCGAGTGGGTACAGACGAACTACGCTGGACGGGCATGAAGATTCTTCTGTTCGGCAAGGGTGGCCAGGTCGGTTGGGAACTGCAGCGCAGCCTGGCGCCTCTGGGCGATGTGGTGGCGCTGGACCACGACAGCAGCGACTATTGCGGAAATTTCGGCAATCCCGCTGGCTTGCTCGACACCGTGCGGGACGTACAGCCCGACATCATTGTCAACGCTGCGGCGCACACCGCTGTGGACAAAGCTGAGAGCGAGCCCGATCTGGTCCGTGCGCTCAATGCGACGACGCCGGGATTGCTGGCGCAAGAGGCTCAGCGTCTTGGGGCATGGTTCGTGCACTACAGCACCGACTATGTCTTTGACGGCAGTGGCAGCCGCGCCTGGAGTGAGAACGACACGCCCGCGCCGCTGAGCGTCTATGGCCAGACCAAGCTCGAAGGTGAGCAACTGATTCAGGCGGCCTGCCAGAAACACCTTGTTTTTCGGACCAGCTGGGTCTACGCGGCGCGCGGTGGCAACTTTGCCAGGACCATGTTGCGGCTGGCGCAGGAGCGTGAGCGTCTGACCGTGATTGACGATCAGATCGGCGCCCCTACCGGTGCTGAACTGTTGGCCGACGTGACTGCGCATGCCCTGCGGCAGGTATTGCGTGTACCCGCCAACGCCGGGCTGTACCATCTGGCGGCCAGTGGCGAGACCAGCTGGTGGGGCTATGCAAAGCACGTGCTGGCAGAGGCCCAGCGCTTGCAGCCCGGGCTTCAGCTGAAAGCGTCAGAAGTGCTGGCCGTGCCGAGCAGCGCCTTCGTGACCGCCGCGCAGCGGCCGCATAATTCGCGGCTCGATACGCGCAAGTTGCAAACCACTTTTGGCGTGCATTTGCCATCCTGGCAAGAGGGTGTGAACCGCATGCTGGCCGAAACGCTTTGATTCGAAGGCAAGAAATGACACAACGTAAAGGCATCATCCTGGCAGGCGGCTCCGGTACGCGATTGCACCCGGCCACTTTGGCGATGAGCAAGCAACTGCTGCCGGTTTACGACAAACCGATGATCTATTACCCCTTGAGCACCCTCATGCTCGCGGGCATACGCGACATTCTGGTGATCAGCACACCGCAGGACACGCCACGTTTTCAGCAGCTGCTGGGTGACGGTTCGCAGTGGGGTCTGAACCTTCAGTACGCCGTGCAGCCCAGTCCGGATGGCCTGGCGCAGGCTTTCATCATTGGCGACCAGTTTCTGGGCAATGCGCCAAGTGCACTGGTGCTGGGGGACAATATTTTTTACGGTCACGATTTCGGTCCCTTGCTGGCCGGAGCTGACAAAAAAGTGGATGGAGCGACGGTTTTTGCGTACCACGTACAGGATCCGGAGCGCTACGGCGTCGTGGCGTTTGACGCGCAGGGCAGGGCCAGCAGCATTGAAGAAAAACCTCTCCATCCGCAAAGCAATTACGCCGTCACTGGCCTGTACTTCTACGATACGCAGGTGGTCGATATCGCCAAAGCGGTGAAGCCCAGTGCCCGCGGCGAACTGGAAATCACGGCTGTCAATCAGGCCTATCTGGATCAGGGCAAGCTCAATGTGCAAATCATGCAGCGTGGTTATGCCTGGCTCGATACCGGAACCCACGACAGCCTGCTCGAAGCCAGCCAGTTCATTGCGACCCTGGAACGACGCCAGGGCCTGAAAGTGGCGTGCGTGGAAGAAATTGCCTGGCGCAACGGTTTCATTGGTGACGCGCAACTGGAAAAGCTGGCGCAACCGCTGGCCAAGAATGGTTACGGTCAATACCTGTTGCGCTTGCTCAGTGAACGCCATCGCCACGAACCCTGATGGCCGAAACAGTCATGAAGATCATCACCACGGCGATTGCCGACGTCCTCATCATTGAGCCCCGGGTCTTTGGTGACGCGCGCGGCTTCTTCTTCGAGAGTTTCAATCAGAGCGCCTTTCAGAAGGCGACGGGCCTGAGCGTCAATTTTGTACAAGACAATCATTCGCGCTCCGCCCAAGGCGTATTGCGGGGTCTGCACTACCAGATCGAGCAGGCACAGGGCAAACTGGTGCGGGTGGTGCGTGGCGCGGTCTTCGACGTGGCAGTGGATCTGCGCAAGTCGTCCGCCACTTTTGGGAAATGGGTTGGCGCCGAATTGACCGAAGAGAACAAGCGCCAGATGTGGGTGCCGACCGGTTTTGCGCACGGCTTCCTGACACTGAGCGAATCGGCAGAATTTCTCTACAAGACGACCGATTACTACGCACCACAGTTTGAACGCTGCATCGCCTGGGATGACCCGACACTGGCCGTCGCCTGGCCCTTATCAGGTTCTTCTCCGCTGGTGTCGGCCAAAGACCAGACCGGTCTGTCGCTGGCGGATGCGCCGCTGTTTGAAGGGATTTGACCAGTTCATGCTCGATCAACCGAAAATCTATGTTGCTGGCCACCAGGGCATGGTCGGCTCGGCCATTGTGCGGTCCCTGCTGCGGCAGGGGCAGACCCATCTGGTGACGCGCACTCATCGTGAACTAGATTTGTGCGATCAGGCGGCCGTCCGGGCTTTCTTTGAAGCTGAAAGACCGGAGCAGGTTTATCTGGCTGCTGCCAAAGTCGGTGGCATTCATGCGAACAACACCTATCCGGCCGAATTCATCTACCAGAACCTGATGGTGCAGTGCAATGTCATCCACCAGGCCTGGTGCGCCGGTGTCAAGAGACTTTTGTTTCTGGGCTCCAGTTGCATCTACCCCAAAGCGGTGCCCCAGCCCATGAGCGAATCCGCCTTGCTGACTGGCCCGTTGGAGCCCACCAACGAGCCTTACGCCATCGCCAAGATCGCCGGCATCAAGATGTGCGAAAGCTACAACCGCCAATATGGTGTTGATTACCGCAGCGTCATGCCGACTAACCTGTACGGCCCGGGCGACAACTACCATCCAGAAAACTCTCACGTGATTCCGGCACTGATCCGGCGCTTCCATGAAGCAAAGACCCACAATGCTCCAAGTGTCACCATCTGGGGCAGCGGCTCGCCAAAGCGTGAATTCCTCTATGTCGACGACATGGCAGCAGCCAGCGTGTTTGTGATGAATCTGCCCAAAGCCACGCATGAGGCACAGACCCAACCGATGCAAAGCCAGATCAACGTCGGTTACGGCTCAGACGTCACTATCGCCGAACTGGCGCAGGCGGTCGGCCGGGCTGTCGGGTTCTCCGGCCGCATTGAGTTTGACTCCAGCAAACCGGATGGCACACCGCGCAAGCTGATGGACAGCAGCCGCCTCAATGCGCTGGGATGGCACGCCCACATCGATTTGGCACGAGGATTGTCTCTCGCGTATCAGGATTTCCTTCAACATTACCAAGCTGTCATTGCGGGCTCCGACCCGCAATCCTTGGATGCCGGATCGAGCCCGGCATGACAACCAGGCGCCATCATGACTAACCCACCCAGCACTCAATCCTCCGCACTTGGCACTGCAAAGCAACCAAAGGTTGCTCTGATCACCGGCATCACCGGCCAGGACGGCTCTTACCTCGCCGAGTTTCTGCTGGAAAAAGGCTATGTTGTGCATGGCATCAAGCGTCGCGCCAGCTCTTTCAACACCCAGCGTGTCGATCACATCTACCAGGATCCACACATAGAGAACGCCAATTTCAAATTGCACTATGGCGATCTCACCGACACCAGCAACCTGATTCGCATCATTCAGGAAACGCAGCCTGATGAAATCTACAACCTGGGCGCCCAGTCTCATGTGGCGGTGAGCTTTGAGAGCCCGGAATACACGGCGGACGTTGATGCGCTGGGCAGCCTGCGCATTCTGGAGGCCATCCGCATCCTGAAACTGGAGGGTAAGACCCGCTTCTACCAGGCCTCGACGTCTGAACTCTACGGCCTGGTGCAGGAAACCCCGCAAAAGGAAACCACCCCTTTCTACCCCAGAAGTCCGTATGCGGTGGCCAAGATGTACGCCTACTGGATCACGGTCAACTACCGCGAAGCCTATGGCATTTATGCCTGCAACGGCATCCTGTTCAACCACGAAAGCCCACGCCGCGGTGAAACCTTCGTCACCCGCAAGATCACCCGCGGCCTGGCCAACATCAGTCAGGGACTTGAAGAGTGCCTGTTCATGGGCAACATCGATGCGCTACGCGACTGGGGCCATGCCAAGGACTACGTTCGCATGCAGTGGCTGATGCTGCAGCAGGACAAGCCCGAAGACTTCGTGATTGCCACTGGCGTGCAATACAGCGTACGCCAGTTCATCGAGAAAACAGCCGCTGCCTTGGGAATGCAGATCCGCTGGGAGGGTGAAGGCGTCAACGAAATCGGTTATTGGACAAACCCTCAGCCTGTGATGGCAGGCGTTAAAGATGTCATTGCGGGCGTTAAAGATGTCATTGCGGGCTCCGAAGTGCAATCCATGCCTTCGGAAATCCCGGTCATCCGCATTGACCCGCGCTACTTCCGTCCCACCGAAGTCGAAACCCTGCTCGGGGATCCGAGCAAGGCCAAGGAAAAACTGGGCTGGGTGCCGGAGATCACGCTTGATGAGATGGTGCAGGAGATGGTGGCGGTGGATCTGGCTGAGGCCAAGAAATTCGCTTTGCTAAAGTTGCACGGGTTTGACACGGCTTTCGTGAGTGAATAGTGACCGTTTTCTGGGTTCGACACAAAAATCGCTGACTGGAAAAAAAGAAAATGAAACTACATCTGGGTTGTGGCAAGAGACATCTCCCCGGCTTTGTTCACATTGATGCCGTTGAGTATCCCCATGTGGATCATGTGGCGACCATAGACAATCTTTCATTCATCCCTGACGACAGTATTGAGTTGATCTACAACTGCCATGTGCTTGAACACTTCAAACGGAAAGAGGTTGGACGAGTTCTGACTGAATGGCGACGAGTGTTGCAGCCGGGCGGTGTCCTTAGAATCTCCGTGCCAAACTTCTCCATGTTGTGCGACTTATACCGGCGCTACGGCAAACTCGATATGGTGATTGGCGCACTGTTTGGCCGCGGGGATTATCTTTACAACATTCACTACAACGTTTTCGACTTTGATTCGCTGTCAGAGGCGCTGCGACAGGCAGGTTTTATCAATGTCAGACATTATGATTGGCGGAAAACGGAACATGCGGCTGTGGATGACTATTCGCAGGCCTATATTCCGCATATGGACAAGGAAAATGGAAGTTTGATTAGTTTAAACATTGAATGCAATAAAGTTTAAGTAATGATTTGGAGACTGAAAAGAATTATTTATATTGCTTTGCAGAAGTTGCGAAGAAGAAATTCTATTAATTCAATTTATGTATCGCCGAAATCACTTCTTGGGCATCATATCGCAATTGGTCGATTGACTCAAATTGATGATAATTCATCAATTGGTAGCTATACGTACATTGGTGACAGATGCTCGGTAACGCGTGCATGTATTGGTCGGTACGTTTCAATTGGAAATAATGTATCGATTGGTCCAGGAGAGCATGGTTTGATGAATGTGTCGACGTCATCACATTTCTATAGGGATGTTTACGAAGAGTTGACTAAAGGGGATTGCATTATTGAGAGTGATGTTTGGATTGGTGTCGATGCAATTGTACTGAGAGGTGTTCGAGTTGGTGTAGGCGCAGTGATTGCCGCAAACGCAGTTGTCAGTAGAGACGTACCTGATTACGCGGTTGTGGCAGGTGTTCCAGCTAGAATAGTTAAATATCGATTTGATGAAGATTGGCGACGTGTACTCATGTCGACCAAGTGGTGGGAGAAGGATAAAAAGGCAGCAGAGTCGATTATTTCTAACCTGAGTGAGTTGTCCAAGTGAGGTCTGCGCATCTTGTTGGTTCCGGACATCTCAATAACTCAATTTTCGATTCTGGTAAGGATGGCAATCCGGACAATTGGTATTATCCATTTTGGATGTTAAGAGATCAATTTGCACAGAAGGGTGTTGAGCTGAACACGTCGGATGTAGGCGTGGCGAATTCAATTGATTTTGAGCTTCATTTGAATGTACAGAAAGCCTTGAAAGGCAAGGTTCCAAAGTATGTGATGTTGTATGAGTCGCCGCAAATTAGATCGATTAATCAAAGTAAACGACATCTCGCAAAGTACCGACTGGTTTTTACTTGGCGTGATGACTTGGCGGATGGAGAGAAATTCATCAAGATCAATCTTCCGAATAAGATCGTTGAGAATAGCTCTCGCGGTTGGCTGGGTAGAGATAGGTTCTGTTGCTTGATTTCCGCCAATAAAACAGTCTCACAACACGTTGAGATTGAGCTTTATTCTGAACGTGTAAAAACGATTCGTTGGTTTGAACAGCATGCGCCACGGGATTTTGATTTGTTTGGAGTGGGGTGGGATGCACCCCCAGCAATGCCTGGTCTGACTGATCGTGTCATTAGAGTGTTGAGAAGCCACTTCCCTAAAGATAAAGGCAAAGTCTATTTTCCTTCCTATCGCGGTAAGGTCGCCAGCAAGCTCGAGACGATGGGACGGTACCGCTTCAGTATCTGCTATGAAAATGTTCGCGATCTTCCGGGCTATATCACTGAAAAAATATGGGACAGCTTCTTCGCCGGCTGCCTCCCCGTGTATTGGGGTGCGTCAAACGTCACGACTTACATTCCGGGCGATTGCTTTATCGACCGCCGACAGTTTGCGGATAATGCGGCACTGTACAACTTTCTGGTTTCAATGACCGAGTCCGAATACATTGCTTACCAGGAACGCATCGCGGCATTCCTGACTGGTGACCGCGCACGACTGTTTAGTGCGGAAGCTTTCGCTGAGACCATCGTGAAGACGATTGCGAGTGATCTTGCTACTGCGATCTGAATTCGCCTGGGTGCTCGCCGGTCGTGTCGTGACGGCGCTGGTAGCCATTGCCAGTCTGCGCATCATGACTGCGTCGCTGGAATCGGCAGAATTCGGAATCTACGCTTTGCTCGTCGGATTTCAGGGGCTGTTTGGCTTGTTGCTGATCAGCCCGGTAGGGCAGCACATCAACCGGCATACGCACGCCTGGTCCGACGATGGATCACTTTTCGGTCGCCTTGCCGGCTACAACAGGTACCTGGTTCTGATTGCCGCGGCGACCGCGTTGACAGTGATGTCCTGGTGGATGATTTTCCCGGACCTCGGTAGCTCGGTTGCAGCCACCATTTCGGCCGCGGCAACAGTGTCTGCGGTGGTTTACTTCGGAACCTGGAACGCGACATTGATTTACATATTGAACATGATTGGTCTTCGCGGGAGAAGCGTCCTATGGATGGCGGTGACTTCCGTTTCGGGCTTGATCGTTTCGGTCTGCTTGGTCTATCAGTTTCATACCGGATGGTCGTGGTTGTGCGGACAGGCGGCGGGAATGCTGATCGGTGCGGTCGGTGCCCGATCGGTCTTGAAGAGGCGACAAGCGACCCGCCCAGCGCCTGCCTCGGAACCGGATGCAAACACCTTGCTGCTGGATCGACAGACCGTGCTGTCCTATTGCCTCCCGCTGGCCGTCGCCGCGGGTTTCATGTGGCTTCAAAGCACAAGTTACCGATTTTGGGTGGGCACGGTATGGGGCATCGCCGATCTGGGATTGCTGGCACTTGGCTTGAGTATTGCGGCCCAGCTATGGGCCATCGTGGAAACACTGTTCATGCAATTACTGAGCCCCTATTTTTTTCGTCATAGGGGAGACAGGAAATCCAGATCGGACAAAGCATTGTTGCTCTCTGATCTTGTTAACGTGGTATGGCCAATCTACGCCGTGCTGGCCGGTTTGAACATCTATTTTTCTTCCTCGTTGGTGGCTGTTCTGGCCGACGAGAAGTACCATCGGGCGGTCGTTTTTGTGATGTGGGGGGTCTTGATCGAGTTCTTCCGCTGCACTGCCAACCTGTGGTCTTATGCGGCACAGATCGAGGGACGCACGCGAAAGGTCATCCTGCCTTACGCACTTGCCACTCTGGTGCTATGGTCTGGCTTGGTGCTTTTTTGTGGCCGTGATGGAAGGGTGGAGTCTCTGTCCGCGGTATTGGTCAGCGCCAGCGCGGTGGCATGCCTTTCGATGGTGATACAGATGCAGATCTTGTTGCCCGTCAAGTTCGACATCGGACGCTGGTTGTTTGCGACCTTGGTATTGGCAATCTGCCTGTCGCTGTCATTTCTGATGCCGCCAAGGGTCGACGGGCTCGCCAACAATATCGGACTGCTGCTTCTTGGATTGATCATCGCAGCCGGGGTCGTTGGGTCCTTGTTGCGCCACAGCTCCGCGCTGGCGCGTCTGCTTTCAGTGGCTTTGCGGGGAGATTGAGGGGTGATTATTGTGCATCTCTCAGGGGGACTGGGTAACCAGATGTTCCAATACGCCTTCGGTCTGGCGACGGCGACCCGATTGGGGATCAGTCTCAAACTGGAGTTGAACGACAGCAGTTTGCATATTCATAACGGCTATGAACTGGGCCGGGTATTTGATATCCGGGCGATGCAAGCCGGTCCCGCAGAAACTGATTCCATCCTCGGATTGCACAGGTTCCAGCTGGTGCAAAGAATCTCAAGATTGTTAAACCCGCAGGGCAGATTCTATCGGCACTATGTTGAAGAGCCACACTTTCACTTTTCCCCGCAACTGCTGGAAATACCCGATCAGTCCTACATCCGGGGCTATTGGCAAAGTGAGAAATATTTTTCCAGATTCGAGTCAGGTATTCGGGAGTGTTTTGCATTCAAACAACCCCTGCGCGATTTGAACCTGGCAACGGCAGACCGGATTGGCGATGAAAATTCGGTGAGTTTGCATATCAGAAGGAATGACTTCGCCAACAATTCAATCATCAATGAGAAGCATGGGTTGTGCTCGCTTGAGTACTATCGGGTCGCTATTGAATATGTCGCGCAGCGCATTGAGAGACCTGTTTTTTATGTGTTTTCCGACGATATGAAATGGGTGAAGAGCAATCTGGAGATGTCGCATCCGCATTGCTATGTGGAGAACAATACCGGGGCGAATGGCTATATTGACATGCAGTTGATGAGTCTGTGCAGGCATAACATCATCGCCAATAGTTCCTTCAGTTGGTGGGCGGCGTGGCTGAATTCCAATGTCGACAAGATGGTGCTGACTCCGAAAAAATGGTTCCTGCAGGATATCGACACATCCGACCTGATTCCTCAAGGGTGGATTTCTTTATGACAGCTAATGTGGTGGGCAGCTTATGACGCCCTTGTTGTCAGTGCTGCTCCCGGTATTCAATGGCAGTAAGTATCTTGAGGCCGCCGTCCAGTCCATTCTGGGGCAGACCTTCACCGATTTTGAATTCATCATCATTGATGATGGTTCGACGGATGGCACACTGGAACTACTGCAGCGGTTCGGCCAGGATCAGCGGGTGGTTCTGGTCTCCAGGGAAAATCGCGGGCTGGTCGAGACACTGAATGAGGGAATCAGGATGGCGCGAGGCCAGTGGATTGCGCGCATGGACGCAGATGACATCGCTTTGCCGCATCGCTTTGCAAGGCAACTCCAGTGGATTGAGCATACCGATGCAGATATCTGTGGCAGTTGGGCGCAGTTTTTCGGAACCCGGGACCGGCGTGTGCTTCGACACCCGCAGTCGGATCAAGCGATCAAGATGGGATTGATGTTCGGTACCATGTTTGCCCATCCGACGGTCTTGATCAAGACCACGCTGGCTCGGCAGTTGATGTACGACGGCCGATGGGAAAAATGCGAGGACTACGACTTGTGGGAGAGGGCTGCGCGCCTGAATTGCCGGATGGCCAATGTGCCCGAGGTGCTGCTGATGTACAGGCAGCATCCTCACCAGATTTCGAGTCGGGATTTCTTGCGGCAGCAGCAATTCACACAGCGCATCCGGCACCGTTATGGCGAATTTGTTTCTGATTCCCTCGGGCTCAGACGCGAACTGGTCGAGGAAGTCCTGAAAATTCGCGAAATGGCGATGCCGGTGATCGATATGCAGATGGTGGACAGTGCCTTCACGGCCTTGTTGCAGAGCAGCCAGGGCGAGGCGAGGGCCGTCATTCTTGACCACATGACCCGCCTGTATTACCGTGTTGCGGCACAGTCCCCAGGGATTTGCGCGAGATGGCATCGATTGAATGCCCGCTTTGGTTCGACGTCTGCCGTCGATGTCAGGGTGAAACTGTGGCTGCTCAGGTTATTGCGGGTCCGACCGGGTGGAGGGTGGTTCGAGAGAACAAAAGCGCTGTTTCTGGGGGCTGGCCGTGGTTGAAGGCAAAGTTCCAGTCACGGTCTTGATTCCATGCTTCAACTGCGCGGCGTCGATCAGACGGACCCTTGGTTCGGTGCTTTCGCAAACTGCATGTCCGACCGAAGTGATCCTGATTGACGATGCCAGTTCGGATTCGACAGGGCAGATCTTGCGAGAAATGGCAGACGCCTATCCTGGATGGATCAAGTTGCTGCATTTTCAGAGGAATCAGGGCGTGGCGAGCGCCCGCAACGCGGGATGGCATTGCGCAAGCCAACCCTATATTGCCTTCCTGGACGCCGACGACGTCTGGCACCCTAGAAAGCTGGAACTGCAGCTTGCTTATATGCAGGCGCATCCCGAAGTGGACCTGTGCAGTCATCGGCACCGAGTGCTGTTGGATGCCAATGCCAAAGCTGACTGGGGCGTGCCCCGGTTTTCAGCAAGCCGGATCAGCCGCTGGTCCTTGTTATGGGCCAACAGGTTCATCACACCGTCCGTCATGCTGCGCAGGGATATCAGGCAGCGATTTGCAGAGGGGCAACGCTATATGGAGGATAGACTGCTATGGCTGGAAATTGTTTGCGAGGGGGGGCGTATCGATCGACTCGAAATCAAGCTGGCGGCGACCTACAAAATGCCATACGGGTCCAGCGGGTTGAGCTCCAATTTGTGGGAGATGACCAAATCTGACATGGCAAATTATCGCCAACTGCGGGTCGAGGACAAAGTGTCTTGGTTGCTTGGTCACTTATTGGAGTTACTTGCATTGCTGAAGTATGTGCGGCGACTTGCAAACGTCGCTTGCTGGAAAGTTCGTTCCGGCCAAAACGGTGCTGGCCGCCAGGCCTGAGGTGTCATGAGGGATATTGCGCAAACGCTGTCTGAGGACGAGATACCGCAGAAACCGCGTTTTGCGGTGTGCATGGCGGCGTTCAATGGAATGGCGTTTGTGGCCGACCAGATACATTCGATTTTGGCGCAGCAGGAGGTTGCCTTGCAGCTCTTCATCAATGTTGATCGGTCGACGGACGGCACGGAGGAACTTCTTGCCGGCTGGGCTGCATCCGAGCCCCGCATCACCTTGCTTCCATTGGGCAACCATTTTGGCAGTCCCGGAAGGAATTTTTACCGCTTGCTCAGGGACGTGAACCTGATGGAATTTGACTACTTGAGCTTCGCGGATCAGGATGATCTTTGGCATGCCGACAAGTTGTGGCGCGCGCATTGCCTTATCAAGAAACTCGATGCCGCCGCTTACTCAAGCAATTTCACCGCATTTTGGCCCTCTGGCAAGACTTGCCTCGTCAACAAGGCATCACCGCAGCGGAAGTGGGACTATGTCTTTGAATCGGCAGGGCCCGGATGCACCTACGTCATCCAGCGCAGCCTGGCGATAGCACTGCAGGAACTCGTGCGCCAAGGCGACCGTCGCCTGTCGGCCATTGATTATCACGACTGGCTGACCTACGCCTTTGCCAGGTCACGCGGTTTGTCTTGGGTAGTAGACCCATGGTCCAGCATGCAATATCGGCAGCATGCGAACAACCAAATTGGTGTTAACGCGGGGTGGCGGTCATTCTGGCTGCGCGCGCAAAAAGTTCTCAGCGGATACGGGTTCGAGCAATCGCTTCTGATCGCAGACGTGGTTGGTGCGTCTTCACTGCCCGTGGTGCAGAAAGGCTTGCGGGGCGGCCGCCTTGGCTGCCTGTGGTTGGCTTTGCAGGCCAGACATTGCCGGCGCAGGCGTCTCGACCAGGTCTGGTTCTTCATTTCCTGTCTGCTGTTGGCGCTGCGAAAGCCAGTTGCAGGAGAGCGCGCATGACTCGCAGAATCCTTGTCACTGGCGCCTCCGGATTTGTCGGACAAGCCCTGGTAGCCCATCTGGTCGGTCTTGATGCGACTGAAGTCATCGCCATGATGCGTGCGACCCCAGCCATTCGACTGGCTGGTGCGCGCTATGTGGCGGGCGGTGACATGACCGCCGGAAGGTTGAGGGCAGCAACGCTGGAGGGCGTTGAGGTGATCGTGCATGCAGCAGCACGGGTGCATGTCTTGAATGACGACAAGGCCATGTCGGCAACCGAGTTCGATCGGGTCAACGTGACTCCCACGCTGGAGCTGGCGCGCCAGGCCGTCGCCGCTGGTGTGCGCCGCTTCGTTTTCCTGAGTTCCATCGGCGTCAACGGGGTGCAAACCGACATCGGCAAGCCTTTCACTGAGGCCGATCCACCCAATCCCCACAACCCTTATGCCAATTCCAAATTGAAAGCGGAGCAGGGGTTGCTTCTCCTGTCCGAACAGAGTGGTCTGGAGGTTGTCATCATCCGCCCGCCATTGGTCTACGGCCCTGGGGTCAGGGCCAATTTTGCGGCGCTTATGCGGGCGGTACAGCGTGGTTGGCCCCTGCCGCTGGCTTGTGTGCACAACCTGCGCAGCATGGTGGCGATGGACAATTTGGTCAGTTTCATTGCAACTTGCGTTGACCATCCACAGGCAGCGAACACGACCTTTCTGGTGAGTGATGGGCAGGATATTTCCAGTCCCGACCTGGTTCGTGGTCTGGCCCAGGCACTTGGCGTTGCCGCTCGTCTGGTGCCGGTGCCGGTTTCCGCCCTGCAGTTCGTCGGCAGAGCGCTTGGCAGGGGCGATGTCATACAACGCGTCTGTGGCAACTTGCGGGTGGACATTTCGAAGGCGCGCCGCGTTCTGGCATGGCAGCCGCCAGTTTCGATGGACGAGGGCTTGCGTCGCACCGTCGCAGGGATGCACAGGCCATGAGCGCAACCGGGGTCCTGCAGCCGGCGGCAGATTACCTTGATTCGACCGCGCCTGAAATCTCGATATCCGTTGTGAGCCACGCTCAGATCGGGCTTGTCATGGACCTGCTCGACGGGCTGCAGGCGCACTGCCAGGGCCTTCGAATCGAATTGATCCTTACGCTCAATCTTGAGGAGACTCTGCCGTTTGACCCGGCCACTTATTCTTTTCCCATAAGCGTGCTCGAAAATACCTTTCCCAAGGGTTTTGCTGCCAACCAGAATCAGGCTTTCAGCCATGCCAGGGGTCGCTATTTCTGTGTCCTCAACCCCGATATCCGACTTGATTCCAATCCATTCAAGCACCTGCTCGCCTGTCTGGAGGATTCTTCGGTCGGCGTGGTTGCCCCCCTGGTCAAGGCGGAAAATGGCGATCTGGAGGTAACGGCACGCTGTTTTCCGAGTCCGCTCAAGTTGTTGGCCAAGCTTTTTGGAATTGGCTGGGCGCAAGACTATCCGCTGGAGGCGCAGTGCGTTTACCCGGACTGGGTTGGCGGCATGTTCATGTTGTTTTCGCGAGGGGTTTTTGCACAACTCAAGGGGTTTGACGAGCGCTATTTCCTCTATTATGAAGATGTTGATATTTGTGCCAGACTGAAACTCCAGGGATACCAAACGATGCTTTGTCCTACAGTCAGTGTCACGCATCATGCGCGGCGCCAGAGTCATCGTGAGCTCAGGTATTTGAAATGGCATTTAAGCAGTATCGTGCGATTCTTCCTGTCGGCGGCGTACTGGAAACTGCAACTCCTTCAAAAACCATGAAACGGATATTCGATCTGCTGTTGTCTGCTCTCGCAGCTTTTCTGCTGTTGTTGCCACTGATTTTGCTGGCTCTGGCAGTGGCGATCACCTCAAAAGGGCCTGTTCTGTACTGGTCGGATCGAGTTGGGCGCAACAACAAGACATTCCGCATGCCCAAGTTTCGCAGCATGCGAATCGGTACACCGGTGGTGGCTACGCACTTGTTGAGCAGCCCCGATGCCTACCTGACTCCCATTGGCAGTTTCCTGCGCACGAGCAGCCTGGATGAATTGCCGCAGTTATGGAGCATATTCAGGGGTGATATGAGTTTCGTCGGTCCGCGGCCCGCCTTGTTTAACCAGCATGATTTGATTGAGTTGCGTACCCGCCACGGTGTTCAAACGCTGTTGCCGGGTCTGACGGGCTGGGCTCAGGTGAACGGACGCGATGAACTGCCGATTACCGAAAAGCTTGCTCTTGATATTGAATATCTGAATAAGAAGTCCTTCTGGTTTGACATCAAGATCCTTATGTCAACCGCGCTGAAGGTCATTATGAGAGATAATGTGACTCATTAGAACCAGAAGTAGGTTGCCTGCCGACTGCAGGGTTATCGGGGAGTATTTATTAACAGGATGGTATTGAACATGAGTAATTTGATTGAAATTCAGAGTCAAATCGAAAAACTGCAAAAGCAGGCGACGGAAATCAAGACCCGCGAATTTGCCATAACAGTGCAGGATATTCTCGCCAAGATGCAGGCATTTGGCATTACCCTGAAGGACTTGCAGAGCGGTAAGGGGCGCACGACCAAAGTCAAGGGCAAAGCTGCCAAGGTGGGCAAGAGCACGCCAGCGAAAGCGAAAAAGACAGAAAAGGTGGCGGCAGTCGTGGCTGCGAAATATCGTGGACCGAACGGCGAAACCTGGAGTGGCCGCGGCTTGACACCGCGCTGGTTGGCAGCGCTGCTGGCACAAGGGAAAACGAAAGACGAATTCGCCGTCCAGAGTTGAGTTTGGCGATGACCGACGTCAGCAAGATCCCTCCTCGCGATAAAGCCGAGATACTGGCGCAGGCGCTGCCCTATATCCGCAAGTTTCATGGCAAGACCATGGTTATCAAGTACGGCGGCAACGCCATGACCGATCCGGCTTTGCAGGCCGATTTTGCCGAGGATGTGGTGTTGCTGAAACTTGTCGGCATCAACCCCGTCGTGGTACACGGGGGTGGTCCGCAGATTGAGACCGCCCTCAAACGGCTGGGGAAAAAGGGCGAATTTATCCAGGGTATGCGTGTCACCGACGCCGAAACCATGGAAGTGGTCGAGTGGGTTCTGGCGGGCGAGGTGCAACAGGACATTGTTGGGCTGATCAATCAGGCCGGTGGCAAGGCGGTCGGGCTGACCGGGCGAGATGGCGGCATGATTCGCGCCCAGAAACTCAAAATGGTCGACAACCAGGACCCCAGCAAGGAACACGACGTTGGCCAGGTGGGAGATATCGTCAGCATTGATCCCAGCGTTGTCAAGGCATTGCAGGACGATGCTTTCATCCCCGTCATCAGTCCGATCGGGTTTGGTGAAAACAACGAGAGCTACAACATCAACGCTGATGTGGTTGCCGCCAAGTTGGCGACGGTGCTGAAGGCAGAGAAGTTGATGATGCTGACCAATATCAGCGGTGTTCTGGACAAGGCCGGCAATTTGCTGACCAATCTGAGTGCGCGACAGATCGACGATCTTTTTCTTGATGGCACCATCAGTGGCGGCATGTTGCCCAAGATCAGCGGGGCGCTGGACGCCGCCAAAAGCGGCGTGAATTCAGTGCACATCATTGACGGTCGCGTGCCGCACGTTCTGCTGCTGGAGATTCTGACCGATCAGGCTTTCGGCACCATGATCCGTTCCCATTAGGGATGCTCGGCATAAGCCGCGCTGCCCCCTCGAAAACCCTTGGCCCCCCTGTGCGAGAATGAAATTATCATTTCGCCTGGTGCACCATGTCCGACCTCGAACCTACCCCTGCAGCCGCTCCACAGGCCACCTCGGCAAGCCCGGTGGTCGCACCTGTTGTGCGCAAGCGGCCCCGGCCCGGCGAGCGGCGCGTGCAGATCCTGCAGGCGCTGGCGACCATGCTGGAGCACCCCGGCGCAGAGCGCATTACGACGGCCGCATTGGCGGCGCGTCTGAACGTGAGCGAGGCCGCGCTGTATCGTCACTTTGCCAGCAAAGCCCAGATGTTCGAAGGCTTGATCGATTTCATTGAACAGACCGTTTTCTCGCTGGTGAACCAGATTGTTGAGCGTGAGAGCGCATCCAACCCGGCGGAACTCGCACCAGATGCCCAGAGTGGCGCCCGTCAGGCGGCCAAGATCATTGTCATGCTGGTGCAGTTTGCCGAGAAGAATCCAGGCATGACCCGTGTCATGGTGGGTGATGCACTGGTTTTTGAGAATGAGCGTCTGCAGCAGCGCATGAACCAGTTTTTTGACAAGATCGAAGCGGCGCTCAAGCAGAGTTTGCGCAGCGTTGCGGACGCCAGCGGCTCGGCTACCCCAAGCGTCGACACGCAAGTCCGTGCCTCGGTGCTGAGCGCCTTCGTCGCCGGGCGTTTGCAGCGCTTTGCCAGGTCGGGCTTCAAGAGGCTGCCCTCGGAGCACCTGGAGTCCAGTCTCGCACTGATACTCTGACTTTTTCGGTGCCAATCTCGCAGACATGCGGGTAAACCCGCGCTTTCCTTAGAAAATCACCTCTAGATCCTGGGGCCATCCCACCTGTAATCAAGAAACTGTTGCAGAATAGAACGATCGTTCGTTTTTATTCGGCAACATGATCACTTCCAAGTTTCCGCTCAAGGCTGTGCCAGGCAAGGGCCGCAGTGCATCCGGTGCTGGGCGCGTCATGCAAAAGGGGCAGCAAACCAAGCAGACCATCGTCGACGCTGCGCTCGGTCTGGCGGCGCAGATCGGACTTGAAGGCCTGAGCATTGGTGCTTTGGCTGAAGTGACGCAGATGAGCAAATCAGGCGTTTTTGCCCATTTCGGATCGCGTGAAGAACTGCAGATCTCGGTCATCCGAGAGTACTACGCCCGTTTTTCTGACGAAGTTTTTTTTCCGGCCATGGATGAGGCGCGCGGCTTGCCGCGGGTGCGCGCCCTGTTTGCCAACTGGATGAAGCGCGTTGCCATTGAACTCCAGTCGGGTTGCATCTTCATCAGCGGGGCGGTCGAATTTGATGATCGCCCGGGCCCGGTGCGCGAAGCCCTGGCCAGTTCCGTCAGGACCTGGCTTGCCGCCATGTACCGCGCTGTTGTGCAGGCCAAGCAAGAGGGACATCTCCTTGCCGATGCGGACGAAGAACAAATGGCCTTTGAAATTCACGGACTGATCCTGGCCTTGCACTACGAAGCGCGCTTTCTGAAGCATCCGCGCTCCATCAATCATGCCAACCAGGGCTTTGAAAACATATTGACACGCTATGGCAAAGCCAAGGCCTGCGTGTCGTCCCCTTCCACCCAATCGAACTCAGTTTCCAAGGAGTAACCAGCATGCCTTCCTATACCCCGCCCCTGCGCGACATGCAATTTGTGATGCACGAAGTGCTCAATGTGGTCGACGATTTCAAGCAAATTCCCAAACATGCTGAGGTCGATGCCGATACCATCAACGCCGTGCTCGAAGAGGGCGGAAAATTTGCCGCCGAAGTCGTCTTTCCGCTCAATGTCAGTGGTGACACCGAGGGCTGTTCGATCGACCAGACCACGCACGCCGTGACGACACCCAAGGGCTTCAAAGAGGCTTACGCCCAGTACATAGAAGCGGGCTGGGCGGCCCTGGCCTGTGAGCCCGAGTTTGGTGGGCAGGGGCTGCCACTCGTCGTTAATCAGTGCTTTTACGAGATGCTGAACAGCGCCAACCAGGCCTGGACCATGTATCCGGGCTTGACGCACGGTGCCTACGCTTCCCTGATCACGCACGGCACCGAGGAGCAAAAGCAGACCTACCTGCACAAGATGACCAGCGGCCAGTGGACCGGCACCATGTGTCTGACGGAGGCGCACTGTGGTACCGATCTGGGCCTGATGCGGACCAAGGCGGAGCCGCAAGCGGACGGCACGTTCAAGCTCACCGGCAACAAGGTTTTCATCAGCGCCGGCGAACAGGACATGACAGCCAACATCATCCACTTGGTGCTGGCCCGTTTGCCCGACGCGCCGGTCGGCATCAAGGGCGTCAGCCTGTTCATCGTGCCCAAGTTCCTGGTCAACAAAGACGGTTCCCTGGGCGCGCGCAACGGCATCTACTGTGGCGGCCTGGAACACAAAATGGGCATCAACGGCAACGCGACAGCGCAGATCGTCCTTGACGGTGCCATCGGCACCATGGTGGGTCAACCCAATAAAGGCATGAACGGCATGTTTGTGATGATGAACGCCGCGCGTCTTGGCGTTGGAAACCAGTCCCTCGGCCTGACCGAGGTGGCTTACCAGAATGCATTGGTCTATGCCAAGGACCGCATCCAGATGCGCTCCCTCACCGGCGCCAAGGCCAAGGACAAACCGGCTGACCCCATCATTGTTCATCCCGATGTGCGCAAGATGCTGCTCACCGCCAAGGCCTACGCCGAGGGCGGCCGCGCCCTGATGTGCTTTAGCTCGATGCTGCTGGAAAAAGAGCACAACCATCCGGATGAAAAGGTGCGCAAGGACTCCGGCGAGCTGCTGGCCATGCTGACGCCTATCGTCAAAGCCTTTCTGACCGACAACGGCTGGACCTCGACTTCGGCCTGTCTGCAGGTCTTCGGTGGCCATGGCTTCATCAAGGAGTGGGGCATGGAGCAGTTCGTTCGCGATGCCCGCATCAACATGATTTACGAAGGTACCAACACCGTCCAGTCGCTGGACTTGCTGGGCCGCAAGATCCTCGGCAACAACGGCGCCACGCTGCGCAAGTTTGGCAAGATGGTCGCCAAACTGGTGGAAGAAGAAGGCGTCAACGAAAAAATGGCCGAGTTCATCACGCCGATCGCCGTGCTGGGCGAGCAGATGACCAAGTTCACCACCGAGATCGGTTTTAAGGGCTTCCAGAATCCCGATGAGGTGGGGGCCGCTGCTGTGGACTACCTGCGCGTTGCCGGGCACCTGGTCTTTGGCTACTTTTGGGCACGCATGGCGCAAGTGGCCCTGCGCCAGATTGCGGCCGGCAATACTGACACGTTCTACCTGGCCAAACTGCAGACGGCGCGCTTCTATTTTGCGAAACTGTTTCCCGAGACCGCCACCTTGATGCGAACGGCCCGCACCGGTAGCAAGGTATTGATGGATACTGATGCGGCGTTGCTTTGAACGCGATTTACAAGTCAACTTTTGGAGACACTTTATGAAGAGTACTCAATTCATTGCCCGTGGCACTTTTTTCCTTGCGGCACTCTGCGTGAGCGTGGGTGTACAGGCTCAGATGACGCCGGTGGGAAATTGGCACACCATTGATGACAAGACCGGTGAGGTCAAAAGCCAGATTCAGGTCACCGAGACCAATGGCGTGCTGAGTGGTCGGGTCGAAAAATTGCTGCGCAAGGACGCTGACCAGAAGGGCCTTTGCAAGGAATGCACCGACGATCGCAAGGACAAGCCGATGCTGGGACTGGAGATCATTCGTGGCGCAAAGAAGCTTGCGGACAAAGACCTGTGGGAAGGCGGCAAGATCCTGGACCCGGAAAATGGCAAGGAATACACGCTGCGCATGACGCCGATCGAAGCGGGGAAAAAGCTCGAAGTACGCGGCTCAATTGCGTTTTTTGGACGCACCCAGACCTGGGTTCGCGTCCCCTAATTCATTATTTTCAGGAACCATCATGTCCCGCTTCAATGTCAAAAAAGTTGCCGTCCTGGGTGCCGGCGTGATGGGGGCGCAGATTGCGGCGCACCTGGTCAACGTCAAGGTGCCGGTCATCCTGTTTGACCTGAGTGCCAAAGAGGGACCCAAAAATGGCATCGTCAGCAAGGCGGTCGATGGTTTGAAGAAGCTCAAACCCGCGCCGCTGGGTGTCGCGGCCGACGCTGCGCTGATCGTCCAGGCCAATTACGAGGAACACCTGGAACTGCTCAAGGACTGCGATCTGGTGATCGAAGCGATTGCCGAGCGCATGGACTGGAAGCTCGACCTGTACCGAAAAATCGCTCCCTTTCTGGCGCCGCACGCGATCGTTGCCTCCAACACCTCGGGGCTATCGATTACACGGCTCAGTGAGGCATTGCCGCAGGAGATCAAGCCACGCTTCTGTGGCATCCATTTCTTCAATCCGCCGCGCTACATGATGCTGGTGGAACTGATCAACACGCCCACCACCGAGCCGCAAATCCTGGATGATCTGGAAACTTTTGTTACCAGCGTGCTGGGCAAAGGCGTGGTGCGCGCCAAGGACTCGCCCAATTTCATCGCCAACCGCGTTGGCATTGCCGGCATGCTTGCCACCATGAAAGAGGTGGCCAATTTTGGCCTCAGCTACGACGTGGTGGACGACCTCACCGGCAAAAAGCTTGGTCGCGCCAGCTCCGGCACCTTCCGCACCGCCGACGTGGTGGGCTTGGACACCATGGCCCATGTCATCAAGACCCTGCAGGACACGCTCAGTCTTGAAGTTGATCCTTTCTATGAGAGTTTTGCCACGCCTGAGGTGCTCAAGACCTTGCTCGACATGGGCAACCTGGGGCAAAAAACCAAGGCAGGCTTTTTCAAGAAGGTCGGGCGCGATGTGCTGCGCTTCGAACTGGAGTCAGGTGAGTACGTACCTGCCGGCCAGAAGGCCGATGAAGTCTACGCCCGCATGCTGAAAAAACCGGCGGCCGAGCGCCTGCAACTGCTGCGCAACAGCGAGGGTGCGCAAGGGCAATTCCTGTGGGCCATTCTGCGCAACAGTTTTCATTACTGCGCGGTGCATCTGGCCTCGATTGCCGACAACGCGCGCGACGTGGACTACTGCATGCGCTGGGGTTTTGGCATGAAGCAGGGCCCGTTTGAGTTGTGGCAGGAAGCGGGCTGGCTGATGGTGGCCAACATGGTCAAGGAAGACATTGACGCCGGCAAGGCGCTGTGCAAGGCGCCGCTGCCGGACTGGGTCTTCCAAGGGCCGGTGGCTGACGCCGGTGGCGTGCACACGCCGCAAGGTTCCTGGAACCCATCGACCGGACAATTTGTGCTGCCACGCAGCCTGCCGGTCTATGCGCGGCAACACTTCCCGGAAAGCGTGCTGGGCGCCAACGCGCCCTCGGCGCAGACCGCCGGCAAGACCTTGCATGAGGACGAAGCCATCCGTTTGTGGACACTCGACGATGAAGTGCTGATCGCCAGCATCAAGACCAAGATGCACGCCATCAGTCCCGGTGTGGTTGAAGGCTTGCTGCAAGGCATTGAACTGGCCGAGGCCAGCTACCAGGGGCTGGTGGTCTGGTCGAGCGACGAGATGTTCTCGGCCGGTGCCGATCTGCAAGCCATGCTGCCGGCCTTCATGATCGGTGGCGCTGCCGCGATTGACGGCGCCGAGGCCGAGATGCAGCAGGCCATGCTCCGGCTGCGCTATGCCAATGTGCCTGTGGTGTCGGCGGTGCGTGGTCTGGCGCTGGGCGGTGGTTGCGAGTTGGCGGTCTATTCAGCCAAGCGGGTTGTCGCCATGGAAAGCTATATCGGCCTGGTCGAAGTGGGTGTCGGCTTGGTACCCGGTGCCGGCGGTCTGACTTACATCGCCAGGCGCGCCGCCGAGAATGCGGCCGCCTCTACCGGCAAGGACTTGCTGCCCTTCCTGACCGAAGGCTTTACGGCTGCGGCCATGGCCAAAGTCGGAACCAGTGCGCTGGAGTCGCGCAAGCTCGGCTATGTGCTGGAAAGCGACGTGATCGTGGCGCACAAGGACGAGTTGCTGTTTGTCGCCATCAACGAGGCCAAAGCCATGTTCAAGTCCGGCTACCGGGCGCCGCACAAGCGCCTGTTCCCGGTGGCGGGTCGCAGTGGTGTGGCCACCATCAAAGGCTCGCTTGTCAACATGCGCGACGGTGGCTTTGTCAGCGCGCACGACTTCCACATTGCCGGCCTGATCGCCGAAGTCGTGTGCGGCGGTGATGTTGATGCCGGCAGTCTGGTGACAGAAGAGTATGTGATGGCGCTGGAGCGCAAGGCATTCTGCTCGCTGCTGACGCATCCCAAGACACAGGAACGCATCATGGGCATGATGTCCACCGGCAAGCCAGTTCGCAATTGATAAAGCTACTGCGCAAGCCTCATGCGTCGTTGGGCGGTGCTCGCAATCCTCACGTACAGGAAGTACGTTCCGGTTGCTGCGCTCCGTCCGCCTAGCCTGAGGCTTGCTCGCTACGCTTTCTCAGCAGCGAACGCCACAGCATAGTTTGAGTGAGTGATCTGTTAAAGGACCTGTATGAAACAAATCCAAGAAGCCTATATCGTTGCCGCCACGCGCACGCCGATTGGCCGTTCGCACCGCGGCTATTTCCGCAACACGCGGCCGGACGCCTTGCTGGTCAATGTGCTGCAGGCAGCGCTGGCGCAGGTGCCGACGCTGGACCCGAAAGCGATTGAAGACCTGATCTGCGGCTGCGCCATTCCCGAGGGGCAGCAGGGCTTGAACATTGCGCGCATCGGCGCCGTGCTGGCGGGTCTGCCGACCAGTGTCGGCGGCATCACCGTGAACCGTTTTTGTGCTTCCGGGCTGTCCGCGGTGCAGATGGCGGCGGATCGCATTCGTGTTGGTGAGGCTGATGTGATGATCGCCGCCGGTGTCGAGAGCATGAGCATGGTGCCCATGATGGGCAATGCGCCCTCGCTGTCGCCGGCCATGTTCAACAACGACGAGAACATCGGCATTGCCTACGGCATGGGCCTGACCGCCGAAAAAGTAGCTACGCAATGGAAAGTCAGCCGTCAGGCACAGGACGAGTTCGCCGTCGCCTCGCACCAGAGAGCGCTGGCGGCCATGGCAGCCGGCCAGTTCAGCGACGAAATCACAGCGGTTGACGTGATTGACCGCTCACCCGATCTGCAAAGCGGTGGCGTCATCGAGACCAAGCGCACGGTCAGTCTTGACGAAGGTGCACGCGCCGACACCACGCTCGAAGGTCTTGCCAAACTCAAGACGGTATTTGCTGCGCGCGGTTCAGTCACAGCGGGGAACAGTTCGCAAACTTCGGACGGTGCCGGCGCGCTGATCCTGGCCAGCGAGTCGGCCGTCAAGCGCTTTGGCTTGAAGCCGCTGGCACGCTTCGTCAGCTTTGCTGCCAAGGGTGTGCCGCCGCACATCATGGGCATTGGCCCGATCGAGGCGATTCCGGCGGCGCTGCGCTACGCCGGTCTGAAGCAGGACGACATTGACTGGATTGAACTCAACGAAGCCTTCGCAGCGCAATCGCTGGCCGTCATCAACACGCTCGGTCTGGACCCGGCCAAGGTCAATCCCATGGGCGGTGCCATCGCCCTGGGGCACCCGCTCGGAGCCACCGGCGCGATACGCTCGGCCACCGCGATCCACGCACTGCATCGCAACAAGCTGCGCTACAGCATGGTGTCGATGTGCGTTGGCATGGGGCAGGGCGCAGCCGGGATTTTTGAGCGCGTCTGAAGCGCGTCACGCACCGGACTGCGCCAGGGTAGCGTCGCGGGCATACTGTGGTGATGAAGAAGCACCCGTTTGACCTTGCACTGCAACTCACGCCGCTGGAGCCAGGCGTCTATGGCGGGACCACGTCCGCGGCCTACTGGAACATGGTCGGCCCGTTCGGCGGCGTCACTGCCGCCACCGCACTGAACGCTGTGTTGCAGCATCCCTCGCTCTTGGGTGAGCCGGTACCCTCACTGTGAACTATGCGGGCGCCTTGCTCGCAGGCGCCTTCAGGATCAAAGCCACAGCGCAACGCACGAACCGCTCGACCCAGCACTGGACGATCGAAATGACGCAGCCAAACGCGTCGGGTGTGCAAGAAGTGATGCTGACGGCCACGGCGCTGACGGCGGTGCGGCGACCGACCTGGGGCAGCGAAGACACAGCGATGCCAAGCGTCGCACTACCGGCCGGCTTGCCGGAAGAAAAACCGATGGCCGGGGTTGAGTGGGTCCATCGCTACGACATGCGCTTTGTCGAAGGTGCTTTTCCGACCGAGTGGGATGGCCGCGGTGACAGCAGCCTGTCACGGCTCTGGATGCGCGACATGCCGCCGCGCGGGCTTGACTTCTGCTCGCTCTCTGCCATGGCCGACGTCTTCTTTCCCCGCGTTTACCTGCGTCGCGCCCTGCGCATTCCCGCCGGTACCGTGTCAATGACGGTCTATTTTCATGCCGATGGTGCGCAGTTGCGGCAAGCGGGCACGGGTTACCTGCTCGGTCAGGCGCGTGCGCAGACCTTTCGCAACGGATTTTTCGATCAGACTTCGCAGTTGTGGAGCGAGGCCGGTCTGTTGCTGGCAACCACCAGCCAGATCGTCTACTACAAAGAATGAACAAAGTAGCCCTCGTCATCGGTGCGGGTGACGCCACGGGCGGCGCCATCGCCCGGCGTTTTGCGCGCGAGGGCTTCACCGCCTGCGTGACCCGGCGCAGTCTGGACAAGCTGCAGCCCCTGCTCGAAGCCATCCGCGCTGAGGGTGGCACAGTGCATGGCTTTGCCAGCGACGCGCGCAAGGAAGAAGAGGTGGTGGCGCTGGTGGAGCAAATCGAAGCGACCATCGGACCGATCGAAGTGCTGGTCTTCAACATCGGCGCCAATGCGCCCAGCAGCGTCCTGCAGGAGACGGCGCGCAAGTATTTCAAAATCTGGGAGATGGCCTGCTTCGGCGGTTTTCTCAACGGCCGCGAAGTTGCCAAACGCATGGTTGCACGCACCAGCCCGCAACGAGCGCAGACCATTCTCTTCACCGGTGCCACGGCTTCGCTGCGTGGCAGCGCCAATTTTGCCGCCTTTGCCGGTGCCAAGCATGCGCTGCGCGCGCTGGCGCAAAGCATGGCGCGTGAGCTCGGACCGCTGGGTGTGCATGTGGCGCATGTGGTGATCGACGGCGCCATCGACACCGCTTTCATCCGCGATAATTTTCCGGATCGCTACGCCCTGAAGGCGCAGGACGGCATCCTGAATCCGGAGCATATTGCGGACCAGTACTGGATGCTGCACTGCCAGCCGTTTGATGCCTGGACGCACGAGCTGGATCTGCGTCCCTGGCTGGAAAAGTTTTGACAGGCTATTTATGAATGGAGACAAAATGAGCAAGACCCTTGAGTATTACTTTGACTTCGGCAGCCCCGCTGCCTACCTCGCTTCGACCCAGTTGACCGCACTTGCAAGCGATACCGGGGCCACGGTGGTCTGGCGTCCGATGCTGCTGGGTGGCGTCTTTGTCGCCACCGGAAATCACTCTCCGGCCAGCGTACCCGCAAAAGGCAAATACATCTTTGGCGACTTTGCCCGCTTTGCCAAACGTTACGGCGTGCCACTGAAGATCAATCCGTTTTTCCCGATCAACACCATCACCCTGATGCGCATCGCGGTTGGCCTGCAGTTGCGCAACGATCCGCGCTTCATGGACTATTGCACTGCCATGTACCGCGCGATCTGGGTGGAGGCCCAGAACATGAATGACCCGGCCACCGTCGCCACCGTGTTGCAGGCTGCCGGCTTTGACGCGCCTGCCTTGCTGGCACTGGCCGGCGAACAGGGTGTCAAAGACAAATTGAAGGCTGACACTGAAGCGGCGGTGGCGCGCGGCATCTTTGGCGCCCCGACTTTCTTTGTCGCAGAGCAGATGTTCTGGGGCCAGGACCGCCTCGATTTTGTGCGCGAAGCACTGGCCGCCTGACCGGGACCGCAGCATGAGTGAATTACTGATAGACAAGTCGGGTGGTGTGCTGACCATCACCCTGAACCGGCTCGACAAGAAGAACTCCCTGACGCGAACCATGTACGCCGGCATGGCCCAGGCACTGGCGCAGGCCGACGCCGATGCGACGCTGAGTGCCGCAGTGATTCAGGGGCACGAGACCGTGTTCAGCGCAGGAAACGACATTGGTGAATTCCTGAACCGGCTTTCCAGCGGTGAAGAGTCGCCGGCGTTCCAGTTCCTGCGTGCCATCAGTGTTTTTTCGAAGCCCTTGCTGGCCGCCGTTTGTGGTCCGGCCGTCGGCATTGGCACCACCATGTTGTTCCACTGTGATCTGGTTTATGCCGGGGACAACGCGGCTTTTTCCATGCCGTTCGTCAATCTTGGTTTGTGTCCGGAGGCGGCATCAAGCTATCTGGCGCCGCAACTCATGGGCTACGGGCGTGCCGCTGAAGCCCTGCTGCTGGGCGAGCCTTTTCTGGCTGAAACGGCACTGGAGATGGGGCTCGTCAGTCGCATCGTTCCGCCGAGCGAGGCCTCTGCGCTGGCGCAACGCCAGGCGCGCAAACTGGCGGCCAAGCCGCTGGGCTCGCTGATCGAGACCAAGCGTCTGCTGAAGAAAAGCCAGAGCGGCATCGTTGCCGAGCGCTTGCTTGAAGAGGGCGCCAGCTTTGCCCGCCTGCTCACCGAGCCAGCGGCGCGCGAGGCCTTTACCGCCTTTCTGGAAAAGCGCAAACCCGATTTTTCAAAAGTCTAGACCACAGGAGAGCAGAACATGAGCACAGCACAGCCGGGCGCCGGTTTGAAGGGTAAGACACTATTCATTACCGGTGCCTCCCGCGGCATCGGTCTGGCCATAGCCAAGCGCGCCGCAATGGACGGTGCCAACATCGTCATTGTTGCCAAGACCACCGACACCAACCCGAAACTGGCCGGCACGATTTACAGCGCCGCCAAGGAAGTGGAGGCGGCCGGTGGCCAGGCCTTGCCGCTGGCAGTGGACATTCGCGACGACGAGGCGGTCTTTGCCGCCGTCGCCAAGGCGGTCGCCGCCTTCGGTGGCATCGACATCCTGGTCAATAACGCCAGCGCCATCAGCCTGACCAATACCGAGGCCACGCCGATGAAGCGCTTTGACCTGATGAACGGCGTCAACGCGCGTGGCACCTACCTGTGCACCATGGCCTGTCTGGCAGAGTTGAAGAAGTCGGGCGCCGCCGGGCGCAACCCGCAGGTGCTGACCATGTCACCGCCGCTGTCGATGAAGACGCACTGGTTCCAGGGCCACACCGCCTACAGCATGGCCAAGTACGGCATGAGCATGTGCACGCTGGGCCACGCCGGCGAGTTCAAGAAATACGGCATTGGCGTCAACAGTCTGTGGCCACGCACGGCCATCGCCACCGCGGCCATGCAGATGATTCCCGGCGTTGACATTGCCCTGTGCCGCAAACCCGAAATCCTGTCCGACGCCGCCTACCTGATGCTGACCCGTGACAATTCGGTCAGCGGCAATTTCTACATCGACGACGAGGTGCTGGCAGAGCACGGCATCACGGACCTGGAAAAGTATTCGGTCACGCCCGGCACCAAGCACTTCATTCCGGACTTCTTTGTCGATTGATCAAGGGTCGCGGTGGCCCTTGGCTAGCGCTGGGGCATGTCTTTTTCTGAATAGCCCAGGCTCACCGTGGCATCCGGTGGAATGGCTGGCATGGTGGCGTTCCAGGCTTCCCAGGCTTGGCGCATGGCGGTCAGTCGCTCTGGCTCCTGCGGCCCGAGATTGGCGCGTTCGCGTTCATCTGACGGGAGATGGAAGAGGTAATCGTTGTCATCGACGCGCAGATACTTCCAGTCGCCGTCGCGCAGGGCACGCTGATGGCGATGCTTCATGCGCCAATGCAGAGGCCGCTCGAATCGCTGACGCGCGTCCTGCAGCACAGGCAGCAGCGAAATGCCATCGAGCGGATAGGCCGGGTCCGCCGTGACCCCCGCAACGTCAAGCATCGTGGCCGACCAGTCCATCGTCATGCAGTGCTGTTCACTGCAGTTTACTGACGCAATCACCGCTGGCCAGTGCGCAATCCACGGCACCCGGATACCTCCTTCGGTCAAGTCCATCTTGCCGCCGACCAACGGCCAGTTATCTGAAAAGCGCTCACCGCCGTTGTCGCTGGTAAAGACGACCAGCGTGTTGTCCGTCAAACCCTGGGACCGCAGCGCGGCCATCAGCTTGCCGATCCCCTCGTCCATGTGGTGGATCATGCGCTGGTAGGTGTGGATGTTGCCACCCTGCAAGTGGATGATGTTGCTGCGGATCTCCTGTGCCAGTGCGGCGTCATCGCGGGTCTCCCACGGCCAGTGCGGTGCCGTGTAATGCAGACTCAGAAAGAAGGGCTTACCGGCTTTGGCGTCAGGGGCCATGCGCTGCACGTAGTCCACCGCATGGTCGGAAATCAGATCTGTCAGGTACCCTTCCTCCGCGTGTTCCTGCTCGACGCCTTCATGGCTGCGCCACAGGTCGTGCGCGCCGGTGAAATTGCAGTGAGTGAAGTAGTCAACTCCGCCGGCCATCGGTCCGAAGAACTCCTCGTAACCCGATTGCAAAGGGCCGAAGCTCGGCGGATACCCCAGGTGCCACTTGCCGATCAATGCCGTGCGGTAGCCGCCGGCGCGCAGCAGCGATGGCAGCGTCGGGTGCTGTGGCGGAAGTCCCAGGGTCGCACTGCCACGGCTCTTGCTGTTGATCGGTTCTTCTGCTGCGCCACGCAGACGGTACTGGTAGCGCCCGGTCATCAGGGCAAAGCGTGTCGGCGAACAGACCGGGGAATTGGCATAGCCCTGCGTGAACCGCAGGCCGTGCGCGGCCAGATCGTCCAGTACCGGCGAGACCGGGCCGAATCTGGCGGCGCGCCCGCCATAGCAACCCAGGTCCGCAAAGCCCAGGTCATCGCAAACAATGAAGATGATGTTGGGGCGCGCTGCGGCAGCGGTCATCGGACGACTTTCCAACGCGTTCAAGCGCTGATATTGAAAACCCGCAGCGCGTTCGTTCCCCGAATCGCATCGCACTGGGCCTGCGGCAAGGCAGCCGTGTTGGTGAAGGCACCCTTGGTGTCGTGTACCTGATGCGGCCAGTCGGTACCCAGCATCACGTGCTCGGCGCCGACGACCGAGACCAGATACTGCAAGGCGCCCAGGTTGTAGGTGATGCTGTCGTAGTAGATGTGGCGCAGGTAGTCGCTCGGTTTGCGCTTCATCTGGCGGCGCTGCGGTATTTCCACCTCGTCGCCCTTTTCAAAGCGGCCAATCAGGTAGGGCAGCGTGCCGCCACCATGAGAGGCGATGATTTTCAGATTCGGATATTGATCGAAGAAGCCCTCGAAAATCATGCGCGTGATGGCCAGCGTGGTGTCAAACATGAAGCCGACCGACCAACTCAGATCAAACTTGGTCATGTCCATCATGTCCACGCCCGGCGGGTCGGTGGGATGCACCAGCACCGGCAGCGCGCGACGGTCGATCTCGGCCCAGATCGGCGCAAAAAGCGGGTCGGTCAGACTGCGGCCTGCCACATTGGCCAGCACCATCACCCCCACCGCGCCCTTGTCGCAACTGCGTGCCAACTCCTCCACCGCGCGTTGCGGGTATTCCCAGGGCAGGGAAGTGAACCAGCGAATTCGATCAGGGTAAGTGGTCTGTGCCTGCGCCATGGTGTCGTTGGACTCCACTGCTGCACGACAGCTGATTTCTTCATTGCCCCAGTACACATTCGGGCAGGTCAGTGAAACGATGGAGATGTCGATGCCGGCCGCGTCCATGTGCTTGATGCGCAGTTCGTAGTCAAAATGACCGCGCTGCGGAATCACCACCGGCGTGTTGCCGCGGAACACCTCCTGCTGCCCATCGGGTCGGGTCTTGATGTTGTAGATGCCACCCTCGCTCTTGAGCAGTTCAAGCCATTTGGGTGTGAACATATGGGTGTGGACGTCAATGACAGGCATGGTTTGGCTCCAGGTTGCTGCGAATAATAGCTGCTGAAAACCCCAATAGAATATTTTTGGCGTTCAAGCAAACTGACAGGCAGTTTTCCACGACTCACTTTCCACAAGGATTCAAGATGCAAAGACGACAATTTCAAACTCTGGCCAGTGCTGCGGCGCTGGGTTTGCTGGCGGCTCCTGCATTGCTGCGCGCTCAGGACAAACCGGTGATGAAGATTCTGGTCGGTTTCCCGCCTGGCGGCTCGGTCGATGTGGTGGCGCGACTGCTGGCCGAGCGCATGAAAGTGGCACTGGACCAGAACGTTATCGTTGACAACAAGCCGGGTGCGGCCGGTCGCGTTGCGCTGGGTGAAGTCAAGCGCGCAGCAGCCGATGGCAACACGCTGGTGCTGGCTGCCAGTGGCGCGCTCGTCATCCTGCCCTGGCTGTTAAAGAACCTGGGCTATGACCCGGTGCGTGATTTCACACCGATTGCACGCACTACCAGTTTTGATTTCGCCCTCACCGTGGGGCCGGGCGCACCCGCTGGCGACATCAAGGCACTGTTCGCCTGGCTGAAAGCCAATCCCGGCAAGGCCAATTACGCCACTTCAGGTGCCGGTACCGTGCCCCATTCACCGGATTGCTGATGGGGCAGGAAACCGCCATACCGCTGACGCACGTGGCCTACAAGGGCGGCGCCCCTGCGGCGCAGGACCTGCTGGGAGGCCAGATCCCGCTGATGGTTGACACCGCATCCGAGACCATTGAACACCACCGCAGCGGCAAGTTGCGGATCCTGGCCGTGACCGGCGAGAGCCGCTCCGCCGCCCTGCCTGAGGTGCCAACGCTGAAGGAACTGGGCTACAACGTGGTGGCCGATGCGTTTTTTGGTCTTTACGGTCCGGCCAACATGCCGGCAGACAAAACCCAGAAGATCAGCGATGCCGTCGCCCAGGCTTTGAACAATCCGGACTTTCAGGCGCGAGTGCGCGCCCTGGGTCTCACTCCCGCTTTTGCCGGTCCGCAAGCGCTGGCCACTTTGCAGGCGGCGCATCTCAAGCGCTGGGAAACTCCGATCAAGGCCTCCGGCTTTACCATGGAGCAGTAAGCTCAGAATTGGCGGAAATTTCAGGA
Organism: Comamonadaceae bacterium; assembly: GCA_007280205.1. Lineage (GTDB taxonomy): Bacteria > Pseudomonadota > Gammaproteobacteria > Burkholderiales > Burkholderiaceae_C > Rhodoferax. The sequence continues at coordinate 3,091 of QYPX01000243.1, read as the reverse complement.
TGGAGGTGCCGCACAGCCAAGGCTGGCGGATGGCACTGAAGTGCCCCAAGAAGCTGGGGGCGACTATTCAAGGGAGGCCGATTAAGCTATAAAGAAGGACTTCGAACTTCGTTGAAAGGAGTCGGTATGTGGCGAATGCTTGTCGCGGTATGCTGCGCAGTCACCCTGGCAAGTTGCGATCGGGCGCCACTCCCGGCCGCTGACTCCGAAGTGCGGCAGAAAATCACCGTGGCCTTGACCGGCCAGCCACAGAGTACCCTTGTTCACGTTGCGCTAAGCAAGGGCTATTTCCTGAACGAGGGGCTCGACGTCCAGCCGCTGATGCACACTTTTGGCAAAGAGGCTTTGCAATCGGTCCTGGATGGCAAGGCGGACTTTGCTACGGTGGCAGAAACCCCGGTCATGTTCAGCGTGCTCAAGGGTGACAGGATCTTCGTTATTGCCAATATCGAGTCGAGCAGCGTGAACGACGCGGTGCTGGCAAGACGAGACGCAGGCATCGCCCGGCCCGGCGACGTCAAAGGCAAGCGCGTCGGCTTCACGCCGGGCACAACCTCCGACTTCTTTCTTGATTCGTTTTTGACTGCGCAAGGATTGACGCGCCAGCAAATAGCGCCGGTCCCCCTCAAACCGGACGAAATGCAGGACGCTCTATTGACCAAGAAAGTCGACGCCGTCGCGACCTGGAACTATCCGTTGACCCAGATCAGACGCCAGCTTGGAGCGCAAGCGGTCATTTTCTACGACCGGCAGATCTATACCGAGACCTTCAACATCGCGGCGATGCAGGACTTTGTCCGGCAAAACCCTCAAACTCTCAAGCGCTTCCTGCGCGCCCTGATTCAGGCGGAGGATTTTGTGGCAAGACAGCCAGAGCAGGCGCAGGACATCGTGACTGCGGCGATCAAGGTTGACAAGGAACTGGTCAAGGAAGTGTGGGACGCCTTTAGCTATCAAGTTCGCTTGGATCAGAATCTGTTGATTACGCTGGAGGATGAGACAAGATGGGCCATGAAGAACAAGCTGACCGACAAGACGGTCATGCCAAACTATGCGGAGTACATCCACGTTGACAGTCTCAGGGCAGTCAAGCCCGAGGCGGTCAAGCTGAAACGCTAGGCATATCGTGCGCATTGCGAAGCGACTCTGGCTCAGCGCGGCGGCGACTGTCGCAGCCGTGGTCTTTCTGGTGCCGGTGCTGGTTTGGAACTTCTCTGCGTATGTTGAGACACAGAACAACGACGTTCTTGTCAAGTCGATCCACGACAATTTCTTCGAACGTGCTTCGTTCAGGGATCGGTACTTTCTCCACCGCGAAGACCGGTTCCGCTTGCTGTGGGATGAAAGCAAGCTGCAGTCTGACCAACTGCTGCGCCGGGCCAGCTCTCAGTTCCGAGACGAGGCAGGTCAAAAGGCAGTGGAGCAGATACGTCGGACCGTCGACGAAACTGCGCTTGTTTTCCATCGTGTCGTCGACAACACCCCATCGCTGAAGTCGTCTTCTGGCAACCGCGAGGTCTTTGAGGAACTCGACAAGAGGCTGTACAGCCAGTTGCTGTTGAAGGCCACCGACGTTCGCAACGCGATTGATGCGCTGCAAGAGTCGAGTTCAAGACAGGTGCAGCAGTCCCAGCAACGTTTCATCGCGGTCTCTGGCGCGCTGGCGCTGTTGCTCGCCGTGGTCATCGTTCTCAATGCCGTGCAAATCGGTGGTTTGATTCGTCGGCGTCTGGCGCTGCTGCATGAAGGTGCGAATCGGGTCACCACCGGGAACTTGGCTTACCGCATCGTGAGTCAGGGCGCCGACGAGTTCTCTGAAATTGCAGGCGCCGTCAATCTCATGATGGATAGCCTGGCACAGCGCAAGGAAGCCCTCAAGCAAGCGGCCCACTACGCGCGCAGTCTGCTTGAAGCCAGCCTCGACCCACTGGTGACGATCAGCGCCGAGGGCAAGATCACCGACGTCAACGAGGCCAGCGTCAGCGTGACGGGCCTCGCGCGCGAGGCACTGATAGGCACCGACTTTGGCGACTACTTTACCGACCCGGTGCAGGCCCGCGAAGGCTACCAGCAGGTCTTTGCCAAAGGCTTTGTGATCGACTACCCGCTGGCGATCCGACACAGTTCGGGCCGGATCACCGATGTGCTCTACAACGCCAGCGTCTACCGTGACGAGCAGGGTCGGGTGCTCGGTGTCTTTGCGGCGGCGCGCGACGTCACGGAGCGCAAGAAGGCCGAGAGCTTCATCCAGGCCGCCAGCGTGTTTACCTATGCGCGCGAGGGCATCATCATCACCGACACGAGCGGCACCATTCTCAACGTCAACGATTCGTTCACGCGCATAACTGGCTATGACCGCGAGGAGGTGCTTGGCCAGAACCCGCGGCTGCTGAAATCGGGGCGCCAGGACGATGCCTATTACGTCGCCATGTGGCGTGACCTGATCGACAAGGGCCATTGGTACGGCGAGATCTGGAACAAGCGCAAGAACGGTGAAATCTATGCCGGGATGCTGACCATCACGGCGGTCTACGGCAGTGACGCAAAGACGCAGCATTATGTGGCCCTGTTTACCGATATCACCAAGCTCAAGGAGCACCAGAACCAGTTGGAGCATATGGCGCACTTTGATGCCTTGACCGGTCTGCCCAACCGGTTGTTGCTGTCGGATCGCCTGCACCAGGGCATGGCCAGTGCCGAGCGGCGCGCCCAGACGCTGGCGCTGGCTTATCTTGACCTCGACGGCTTCAAGAGCGTCAACGACCAGCACGGGCACGAAACCGGCGACCAACTGCTGATCGCCCTGGCCTCGCGCATGAAGCAGGGCTTGCGCGAAGGCGATACGCTGGCGCGAATCGGCGGCGACGAATTTGTGGCGGTCCTGATCGACCTCGCCGATGGCGATGCCAGCGTGCCTATGTTGAACCGGCTGCTGACGGCTGCGGCACAGCCGGTGCAGCTGGGCGATCTCCATCTTCAGGTCTCGGCCAGCATCGGGGTCACGTTTTACCCGCAGGCGCAGCCCATCGAAGCCGATCAATTGCTGCGCCAGGCCGACCAGGCCATGTACCAGGCCAAGCTGACCGGCAGG
>QYPX01000229.1 GCA_007280205.1 Comamonadaceae bacterium | reverse complement strand
GGGGTGTGGCAGGACCAACAGGTGTCCGCGATTTTGAGATACTCCAACGAAATGACAAGACAATTGCCATTTGCAATGAGCATCCCTTTCGCCGATGGCCAGGCCTCATATACGCAGGCGGATTCTATTTTGTGGTGCCAGTCTTGATCTGGCGTTATGGGGTTCTAAAGACTCTGATCATGATTGCCATTCCGATTGGAACTGGTGCGGCAGGTGCTGTGTCGGTTGGTGGTCCAGGTGGCATGGCATTGGGGATGCTTCTGGCGCTGATCATGCGTGGTTGGATTGGAGTTTTCATCGCAAAAAGAGACCTTATCTACTACAGATGCACTTTGCTTCGGCGCGGATGGAAGAGCTCCGGCTTTGAAGTAGCCAAGACCAAAAGGAAGGCTGTTATTCAATTTATGAGTCAACCAGGCACTTCACATTCAAATGAGCGGTCCAGTGCCTGATGATGAGAAAGCTCACGCTAGAATGAACACCACATCTCGATATGCCATGGGCCAGTTGGCGTCATTTTTCAACGGAAGGAAATCTATGAGCAACGCAATTGAAAAAGTTTTCATTGAACGTGGTTTTGTTGAACTAGGTGACGATTCGAAAGGTTCACCACATGCTGCGAGCACTGGTTGCTCGGGTGGACGGTCGGATTGCTGCACGAGAGTCTGCAGTGCCGATCAAAACTATGTCTCCAGCGCCGAAGCTTGGGAGCAATTCCTCGATATTCAAGGCGGAGAAGTTCAGTATTAACTGGATATTAACGGTGTTGCTGTTCGCCGAACACTCAGTTCATGCCGGTGACACCTAAATACCCTTATCTCCGTGATGGGGTAGATGTTTACCTCGGTGAGTCGGATGAAGTTACTTTTGTTTACTTGTCGACTCGCAAACGTCTGACGATTAAGTGCCATCCTGGACTGGTGCAGTCGCTGACTTCGATGCGGGGTCGGAAAACAGTTGGGGACATCCAACGGCTTTTTCAGCAGACGTATCCGAATAGTGGTCTTGAGGACAGCAAAGTCGAAGACTTTATTGGGTATCTACATGAAAAAAACATCGTAGTTGACGAAAATTGGTTTGATGAATTGGGTCTACCTGCTGCATACCAGGAGCGACTTAAACGTCAGCTGTATTTTTTGATGGATTTGGTAAACGACACATCGCGCATTGCAGACATACAGCGCCGTATTCTCGAAACCAAGGTTGTCATTTGTGGGGTGGGAGCAATGGGAGGCTGGATCGCTCGTGAGCTGGCGATGATGGGCTTCTTGAAGTTTGTTCTGATTGATCACGACATAACTGAAGCCAGTGATGCTGCGCGACACGCTTTTTCAAACAACTCGCGCTTAGGTCAGTCAAAGGCAAATGTTGTTGCTGATGGGCTTCGGGAAATAGACCCTGAAATTTGCGTTGCTATTCATTCCTTCGCGATTACTGTAGAAACCATCCTTGATGAAGTAATGGATGGTGCTGGGTTGTTGATCAACGCGGCAGACGAGCCGTACATAGGCTACACGAGTGTCAAACTGTCTCGTTACGCGGTCAAAAATGATTTGCCTCTACTGGTAGCTGGTGGATTCGATGCTCATCTTGCAAGTTTTGGGGAGATGATTATTCCGAGAATTACACCTTGCGCTGATTGTTACGTCAATTATTTTCGTGCCAGTCTTGCTGACTGGAAACCAGTGCCTCATCCCGTTGCCGATCGAAGTCGCGGCTTCGGTGGCTGGTCTCCATTGAGCGTCGTAAGCGCATCGGCATCAGCCCTGCAAGTGTTGAAGTATTTTATTGACCCCAAACTTGTGTACACCGGCAGGCGAACTGAGTTCCTCGCACCTGATTACTCAACCTACACTTTCAAGGTGGACCGTGACATCCATTGCAAAATTTGCGGGAATTGATGACGTAGTTCGATTGCGTCCGTCGGTTTCTTGGGTGGAACGCCCAGAAGATCAGATAGAGTTTTTTTTTGGTAACACTCGACGGCAGAAGACCCTTCGAGTTGAGGCAACACTGAAATCTGCCTTACGGCTTATGAATGGATGCAACTCATTAGCGAGCATTGCAAGCCAGCTGTCGATCTCTCATCAGCGCTTATTGGATTGGACTTCTCATCTCGTTGAATGCTCTGCTGTTGAAAGGGTTGCTGGAGTCGAGTGGATCGAGCATTCAAAATGGCGGCGTAGCTTGCAAATGCTAGCTGACTTCATTCCTGATTACGATTTATTGACTGTCTGGAATTCAATTGAAAGAACCGAATTCGTTATTCTGGGTTGTGGGGCAGTCGGTTCATGGGTGGCAGATGGCATAGCGAGAATGGGCGGCAAACGTTTCGTACTGGTTGACCCAGATACAGTCGTTTTGTCGAACCTCAACCGCTCACTATTTGATGCCTCGGATATTGGCCACAAGAAGACTGTTGCTGTGGCTAGACGTCTTCACAACATTTGCCAAGATGTCAATGTTGTTGAGCATCAGGAGCACATCCTCAAGCTGGAAGACCTAGTTCGACTGATCACCCCAAAAATCAGCCAAGTAGTGGTGAGTTGTATGGACTTCCCAAATGTTGACATGGCTGCAAATTGCGCCAATGAATTTTGCGTCAAGAATCTGATCCCGTTGGTGGTTGCTGGCGGATACAACTTGCATCTGTCATTAATCGGGCTTTCAGTGATCCCAGGCAAGACTGCTTGCTTTGATTGCAGTCTTGCTTATCTCAGAAAAGCACTTGATCCTGAACGGTTACAAGTCAAGAAGCTACCACGTCAAAATCGTAACATTGGGAACATTGCACCGCTAGCTGCGATTACTGGTTCAATAGCAAGCATGGAAGCAATACGCTTGGCCATACGGGATGAACGTCTACCGCCGGTAATGACCGGCAAACGTGGTGAGTTCAATTTCTTAGATGAGAGCTTTGACTGGATGGAGATTCCGAAGCAGGCTGACTGCAAGACCTGTTCGCACCTAGACTTCGCCCCAGCCGAAACGTAACGTTGATTGATGATGTTGACGCAATGCAGGGGGGCAACAACCCGCAGCGTTACTCTCCATTGCTATTTGGCTCAGAAATTTGCGACTGAGACAGTCAACCGTCCGCCACCAATACGAACCCAAGTCATTGATTTGACTTGGGTTTTTCCCTCAAGACTTAGCGGCTTTCCGCTCAGGTGTGCCATTTCGGTGTGCCTGAGCCAGGGGAAGTCCATGTCGATCCGCGTCCCATCGCACCTGTACCGTAATCGGTCTAACAGGCTCGAACCGGCAGGTGGTTGTTTGATATTAACGGGGTGAATGGTTGGGCAACCTGACACCCTACCTTGCATTGACCGAGTGCCGGGGATTACCTGCATCTCAAGGGATGTAGGCGACGTGGCAGATTGGCGGCGTGCCCGCTTTGTGCTAACCTTAGTCTCATGAACGCCGTGCTATCCCCGATCGTTTCCGAGTTCGAGACCGAAGAGCAGGAAGCCAGCTACGACCAATGGTTTCGCGCCAAGGTTGAGGAAGCCTTGCAGAGCGAAAAGCCACGCCTGCCGCACGATGCCGCCATGGCCAAGGTTCAGGCCATGCTCGAAGAACGCCGCAAAACTCGTGCAAACAGTCCGCTGGTCTGACGAGGCAACCACCGACTTGGTGGAAATAATCGACTACATCGAGCAGCGTAACCCCTTAGCAGCGCAAAGCCTTTTTTCCGCCATTGTGCAATCGGCTGAGAGTCTGCCGCTCATGCCGTATTTGTTTCGACCTGGTCGCGTGGCTGGCACGCGGGAGCACGTCGTGCATCCAAACTACATCGTGGTGTATCAGGTTGGCACCGATGTGATCGACATTTTGCGGGTCTTGCACTCACGCCAACAATACCCATGACACGCGACTCAGGGCGCAAACTCGCCTCGGTCGAAATATTTCAGGGTTTCACAAACCTCAGCGTCATGCGGTCGCTCTCACCAATGGCCTGGTATTTGCTCCGGTCAACATCCTTGTTCACATAGCTGGGCGGCAGAGCCCATACGCCGCCGGCGTGGTCGGCAGAGTCCTGGGGGTTGGCATTGATCTCCGAAACAGCTTCCAGTCTGAAACCCGACGCATTGGCAACACCGATCACATAGGCCTGGTGCACATAGCCGGTGCTGCTGCTGGCATTCTGAATTCGGTCTGTGGGCAGCCTGTGCTCCACGACGCCGAACACGCCGCCTCTCTTCAGACTGCGGTAGGCACTGTCGAACACCGCGCGCACGGCCGTGTCGCCCTCGGACATCCAGTTGTGAACATTGCGAAAAGTCAGCACCAGGTCGGCACTGCCTGGTGCCGCGTAGTCCAGTTTGGCGACCGGTGCAAACACAGCCAGCACGACCTTGTCAAAACGCTGCGGGCTGGCAGCCAGCTTGGCCAGCAATCGCTCCCGGCCCTTGACCCGTTCCGCCTTGGGCGATTCGGGGTCATCCGCCGCCAGGATGAGCTTGCCCCTGGCCCGCAGATACGGCGCCAGGATTTCCGTGTACCAGCCGGCGCCCGGGCTGAGTTCCACCACCGTACTGTCCGCTTGAATGCCGAAAAAGGTCAGCGTTTCATACGGGTGGCGCCACTTGTCGCGCACGACAAATGCCGCTGTTCGATCCGGGCTGACAATCGCCTCCCTCAGCGCCTGGTCAGCATGTGCGCTCACGAGCAACCCGCAGGCAAGAATGGCAGCAAACACAGATTTCATGGTATCTCCTGGTTTCGATGACAGGCTAAACAGGCCGCAGAAGACCGAACTCCTAGGCCAAGGCAACGATATCTGTGCGGCCACCGCCTGTGAACGAACAAGATCAGATATTGCTATGCGAATTTTTGTCAGTCGATAAAATCCCCGGCTGTTCGGGGGATGGCTACTTGTTAAGGTTCGTCAAATCTGATCACAGTGCCTCTGCGTTCTAGCGGACCGAGATCCAGCGAAAGAACATGTAGTTGTCTGATCGCTGCACCGCTTCGACGTTGGCGCGCATGCCCCAGGCCAAGGCTTGCTGGTGCAGCGGGATGTGGCCGAAATCGTCGCGATGAAGTTCCAGCGCTTCTTGCATCAGCTTGGTGCGCTTGACCAGATCGGTTTCAGAGCCGATGGTCTGCGTTAGCGCATCAAGCTTGGCATTGCTGTAGGCACCCATGTTCCACGAGCCATTGGCACCATTCGGTGTGGCCATCAGCAGCGCCAGGGCGTTGTGCGCATCGTAGCCAGCCGGGATCCAGCCAACCATGAAGAAACTGGTGTCGCGTTTAAGAACCCGGGGGAAATAAAGCGCCTTGGTCTCTGCCTGGACCTTGACCTTGACTCCCACGTGAGCCAGATTGGCAGCCACAGCGACGCAAATCCTCGCGTCGTTCACATAACGGTCATTCGGGCAGTTGAGGGTGACCTCAAAACCATCGGGGTAGCCCGCTTCAGCCAGCAAACGCCGTGAGGCTGCGGGATCAAAGGGCAGGCGCTTGTCGAGCGCAGCTGAATAGCCTTGCATGCCTTCGGCGACCATCAGGGCCGCCGGGCGGGCCGCCTTTTCCATGACCTTGTCAATGATGGTGGCTGTGTCAATGGCCTGATACACGGCCTGGCGCACACGTTTGTCCTTGAACGGGTTCTTGCCCTTGACATTGGAATACAGCAGTTCGTCGCGCTTCTGGTCAAAACCCAGGAAAACCACACGAGACTCCGGACCTTGCATGACCTTGAGTTGCTTGTTGGCACTCAGGTGCGCCACGTTTTGCAGCGGCACCGGGTCAATCAGATCGACTTCATTGGACAGGAGCGCTGCCACGCGCGTGCCATCATTGCCAATCGGTTGGAACACCACATCGGTGACGTTGCCTTCAATCTTTCCCCAGTAGTTTCCGTTGCGTACCAGAACGGTTCGCACACCGGGTTGGCGTTCGCGCAAGCGGTACGGACCTGTTCCATTGGCCTTGAAGGAAGCCGTATTTTCAGTACCTTTGCGGCGATCCACCGGTTTGACTGCACCGTTGGACTCGGCCCAGGCGCGGTTCATGATGTAAATGGTGGCCAGCAGATTTGGCAGTATCGGGTTGGGCGCCTTGGTTTCCACTTCGACGGTGTTGGCGTCGACCTTGCGCACCGCGCTGATGGAGCTCAAGTTGCCGCTCATGTCAGAGCCCTCGCCGCGCGCACGGTCAATGGAAAACACCACGTCCTCGGCGCTCAGGGCCTGACCATCATGAAATTTCACACCCTTGCGCAATTCAAAGCGCCACACCGTTGGCTTCGCGATGCTCCACTTTTGCGCCAGCGCCGGCACCAACTTCAATTGTTGATCGTAGGCCACCAGTCCTTCGTAGATGTTGCCGGTGAAAGCAAGTTGCACGGCCTCTGCCAGCGAATGCGGGTCCATCGACAAAGCATCGCCCTGATTGGCCACGCGCAGTGTCGTGGCATGGCTTGGCGTCAACAAGCACAGTGCGATGGCACTCACCGTCAGCGCATGATGCAGTAGGCGACTGGAAGGACCGAAGCCAAGCGTTAGACGACTGAGTTTCATAGAGCGCAATCCTGTAGGGGTGTTTGACAAAGAACGCGCATTCTAAATGCAGCAGCGGCCCAGCCAATGGACAGAGTCTGAATCTGCGTCGGTTTGGCTACCGTCGGTTTTGGCGGAAAGATGCGCAAGAACGTTAGCGGATCGTCCGGTCCGGACGCAAGCGGTGTCGCAAACGCGGGCGTCAGGTTGGCTTGAGTGCGATGGCGAGCCCGGAGAAAGGCCTGCCGACCCTCGTCTATAGTCGCCTCAGCCCCGATATCTGTCGTGCGCACTATCTTGGAATTCCAATATGGAAATTAAAGTCAACTTTCTCGACAAGCTTCGTCTTGAAGCCAGGTTCGATGATTTCACGGTGGTGGCCGATCAGCCTATCCGCTACAAGGGCGATGGTTCGGCGCCAGGTCCGTTCGACTACTTTCTGGCTTCATCGGCCTTGTGCGCGGCTTACTTCGTCAAGTTGTACTGCCTGACCCGCAATATTCCTACCGAGAACATCCGACTCTCGCAGAACAATATTGTCGATCCGGAAGATCGCTATCAGCAGATTTTCAAGATTCAGGTCGAGTTGCCGGCCGATATCTCTGCCAAAGACCGCCAGGGTATCTTGCGCTCGATCGAG
>QYPX01000267.1 GCA_007280205.1 Comamonadaceae bacterium | reverse complement strand
GGGACAGCAATGACGACGGGGACAGCAATGACGACGGGGACAGCAATGACGACGGGGACAGCAATGACGACGGGGACAGCAATGACAGCGGCGAAAGCAACGAAAGCTCGGCTGGATTGAACTTGACTTGATCTGATACAGCCTGCGTGACCGATCGAGTCGCTACGATGTCGAACATGGATGCCGCTGCCAGCACCAAAGAAGTCATCTTCCGGGCCGAGGGGCTGACCAAGATTTACCGCATGGGCGAAGTCGAGGTGCACGCCCTGCGCGGCATCGACCTGCTGCTGTACGCGGGCGAACTGGTGGTGCTGCTGGGGCCCTCGGGCAGCGGCAAATCGACCCTGCTCAATATCCTGGGCGGGCTCGATGTGCCCACGGCTGGCCACGTCTGGTACCACGGCGAAGACCTGACAAGCGCCAGCGACGCCGAGCTGACTGCCTTCCGGCGCGAACACGTCGGATTTGTGTTCCAGTTCTACAACCTGATACCGAGCCTGACGGCACGCGAGAACGTGGCCATCGTCACCGAGATTGCGCCGCAGCCGCTGGCGAGCGAAGAAGCGCTGGCGCTGGTTGGGCTGACGGAACGACTGGACCATTTTCCGGCGCAGCTCTCGGGCGGCGAACAGCAGCGCGTGGCGATTGCGCGCGCCATTGCCAAGCGGCCGGTCGTGATGCTGTGCGATGAGCCGACCGGCGCGCTGGACTCCAGCACCGGCATCCGCGTGCTCGACGCGCTGGAGCAGGTCAACACGACGATGGGCACCACCACTGTCATCATCACCCACAACGTGGACATCGCACGCATGGCGCACCGCGTGCTCTACATGGCCGACGGGCGCATCGTGCGCGAGCAGGTGAACGAGCAGCGCATCGCGGCGCGGGAGCTGCACTGGTGAGAGCAGTACATCGCAAGGCGCTGCGCGACCTCTGGCACCTGCGCGGTCAGGCGCTGGCGATTGCGGCGGTGATTGCCGCTGGCATTGCCATGCTGGTGATGTCGGCCGCCACCCTGCTCTCGCTGCAGGAAACACGCGACCGCCTGTACCAGGACTACCGCTTTTCCGACGTCTGGGCTAACGTCAAGCGCGCACCCGAGGCGCTGGCCGAGCGCATCGCCGAACTACCGGGCGTGGCAGAAGTGGAAACACGATTGACGACCGGCGCCAAGATCGAACTGCTGGGCTACCCCGAGCCGATTGAGGCCATCGTGCAGTCGCTGCCGAATCAGGGCGAACCCCAACAAAACCGGCTGTATCTGCGCGCCGGTCGCATGCTCTCGCCCTGGGCGCACGACGAGGCGCTGGTCAGCGAGGCCTTTGCCCAGGCACACCGCCTGCGGCTCGGCGACCGCTTGCGCGCCACGCTGTACGGCCGCACGCAGTGGTTTCGCATCGTCGGGCTGGCGGTTTCGCCGGAGTACGTTTACCAGATCAAGCCCGGCGCCATGTTTCCGGACTACGAGCGCTACGCCATCGTCTGGACCAGCCGGCGCGCGCTGGAAGCGGCGCTCGACATGAGCGGCGCCTTCAACCAGCTGACCGCACGGCTCGCGCCCGGCGCCAACGAAAAGGACACACTGGCGGCCATCGACCGGTTGCTTGTCAAGAGCGGCGGGCGCGGTGCGCACGGCCGCATGGAGCAGCTCTCTTACCGCTTTCTGTACGAGGAATTTCGCCAGCTCGGGACCATGACGCGGCTCTTTCCGGCGATCTTTCTGGCGGTCGCCGCCTTCCTGCTCAACGTGGTGTTCACGCGGCTGGTGGCAACCCAGCGCGACCAGGTTGCCATCCTGAAAGCCTTTGGCTACAGCACCTGGGACGTGGCGCTGCATTACGGCTTGATCGTCTCGCTGATTGGCCTGCTCGGCGCCGCCATGGGTGTGGCCCTGGGCGCCTGGATGGGCACCGGCCTGGCCGCCATGTACCAGCTCTACTTCCGCTTTCCCTTTCTGGATTTTCACGTCAGCGCGCCGGTCGTGCTCGCGGGCATTGGCGTCAGCCTGCTGGCCTCCCTGCTGGGCACGGCGCGTGCCGTCTTCGCCGCCGCCCGGCTGCCCGTGGCAGACGCCATGCGACCGGAGGCACCGGAGCATTTCCGGCGCAGCCTGATCGAGCGGCTGGGTCTGCAGCGCTGGCTGTCGCAGCCGACGCGCATCATCTTTCGCCAACTGGACCGGCGCCCGGTCAAGGCACTGCTGACGGTGCTCGGTCTGGCGCTGGCCGGTGCCATCCTGATGATGGCGCGCTTTCAGGAGGGCTCCATCAACCACATGGTCGAGCTGCAATACCGCTTGTCGCAGCAGTATGACCTGAGCGCCAACTTCATCGAGCCCGCACCACGGCGCGCCGCCCATGAGCTCGCCGCCCTGAGCGGCGTGCAGCGCGTGGAGGGCCTGCGCCAGGTAGCGGTGCGTCTGAAGGCGGATCAGCGCGCGGTACAGACCTCGATTCTGGGTCTGGCCAGCGATGGCCGGATGCGCATACCCGTCGACACCGAGCTGCGCCGCGTTACTTTGGCCGAAGAGGGCCTGGTGATCAACGACTATCTGGCGCGCAAGCTCGGCGTGACGCTGGGCGACTGGCTCTGGGTCGAGGTGCTCGAAGGGCGCCAGCGGACGCTGCGCCTGCCCGTCACGCAACTGGTGAGTGAGCCGCTGGGCCTGCAGACCTACATGAACCTGGACACGCTGAACCGCGCTCTGGGCGACGGCGACGTCATCAGCGGCGTGCTGCTGGCAGTGCAGGACGGCACGCAGGATGCGGTATTCAAGGAACTGGACCGCCGGCCCCGGGTGGTGGGTGCCGAGTCACGCCTGGCGTCGATCTCGGCGCTCTACAAAAGCATTGCGCAGATGACCGGCCTGTTCACCTGGATCGCCCTGCTGATGGGCGCCGTCATCAACTTTGGCGTGGTGTACAACTCGGCACGCATTGCGCTGGCCGAGCGCGGACGCGAGTTGGCAAGCCTGCGCGTGCTCGGCTTCACGCAGGGCGAAGTCAGCTACATCCTGCTGGGTGAGCAGGCGCTGCTGGTGCTGGCGTCGATTCCGCTGAGCTTTGCCGCCGGCTACGGCCTGTCATGGATTCTGGCCCATAGCCTGCAATCCGACCTGTACCGCGTGCCGGTCCACATTCCGGCGGCGGCCTATGCCCACGCGGCGTTGATCACCGTCATTTCTGCACTGCTGTCGGCGCTGGCGGTGCGGCGCCGCATTCACGCGCTGGACCTGATCGCGGTGCTGAAAACACGCGAATGAAGTCAACCCTTCTGTCAATGGAGCAACCCTCATGACCATGAAAATTCCACGCAAACTCCTGAGCTGGGTGGTGGCGGCACTGGCACTGGCGCTGCTGACCTGGGCCGCGCTGCGCGAACCGGTGCAGATGGTCAGTGTGGCCACGGTGGCACGCGGCGCGCTCGAACAAAGTTTTCTGGAAGAAGGCAAGACGCGATTGAAGCAGCGCTATGTCGTGACCGCGCCGCTGGCCGGACAGGTGCGGCGCATCACGCTGCAACCGGGTGACGCGGTGCGCGCCGGGCAGGTGCTGGCGCAGATCGAGCCGGTCAGCGCCAGCCTGCTGGATGCGCGCGCGCGCAGTCAGGCGCAGGCCGAGGTCGCCGGTAGCCAGGCCGCCCTGCAAGCAGCACGCCAGCGCATCAGCGCAGCAGAAAGCGCCAGTGCCGTGGCGCAAAAGGAGTTGCAACGTCTGGGCACGCTGGCCGCCAGCGGCATGGTCACCGCGTCCGTGCTGGACCAGACCCGTGCGCAAGCCGACAGCGCCGCAGCCGCCTTGAGTACCGCCCGCGCCGATGTACAGATGGCGCAGCAACGCCTGACAGGCGCACAGGCCCTGCTCGGCGACGAGGGCCGCAGCGGGCGCGGCAAGCTGCTCAGCGTGACCGCGCCGGCCGATGGCGTCGTTGTCAAACGCACCGTAGAAAGCGCCACTGCCGTGCCAGTGGGCCAGGTGCTGCTGGAAATCGGCAACCCGCAAGCGCTTGAAATCGAGGTTGAGGTTCTTTCCAGCGACGCCGTGCGTCTGAAAGCCGGCACTCAGGCCCGCGTGCTGCGCTGGGGTGGCGAAGGCGTGCTGGAGGCCAGCGTCACGCGCGTCGAGCCGGGTGGCTACACCAAGATCTCGGCGCTCGGTGTCGAGGAACAGCGCACCCGGGTCATTCTGGACTTTGTGACGGCGCAGGAAAAAAGGTCCGCCCTCGGAGACGCCTACCGGGTCGAGGTCGAATTCATCCTGCGCCAGGAAAAGGATGTCCTGCAAGTCGCCAGCAACGCCCTGTTTCGCCACGCCAATGGCTGGGCCGTTTACCGGGTCGAAGGTGAAACGGCGCAGCGCACGCCGGTGCAGTTAGGCCTGCGCTCGGCGCTGGCAAGCCAGGTGCTGGGTGGACTGCAAGCCGGGCAAAGGGTGATCATTCAGCCCGATGACCGGATCAAGGAGGGAACCCGGGTACGTACACCCTGAGGCGCTACGGACTCTCGCTCTCTGCTGTGTCCGGGTTCGACAGCGGAATCTGCAAACGGATGCCGCGCTGGCTCAGCGCCTCCCGCAACAAATACTCGACCTGGGCGTTGGCGCTGCGGATTTCCTGCGCCGCCAGACGCTCGACGGCTGCCCACAGCACAGGGTCAATGCGCAATGGGAAGGACTTCTTGCCGGGACTGGCCATAGCTTAAATCGGTGAAGGCGCCGTCATCCCGGACAGATCGCTTGTCATCCCGGACAGATCGCTTGTCATCCCGGACTCGATCCGGGATCCAGTGCCACGCGAACCCTGGATTGCGGGTCGTGGCCCGCAATGACAAAGAGGAGCGTTCGCAATGACAACGCGGGACTCAATGACAACGGGGGACTCAATGACAACAGGGGACTCAATGACAACGGGGGATGTTTGCAATTTCTATGGCCTTCAGTTGTAAAGCGTGCCTGCGTTGACAATGGGCTGGGTTTCCCGGTCCGAACACAGGACCACCAGCAAATTGGACACCATCGCGGCTTTGCGCTCATCGTCGAGCACCACAATGTTGCGCTCCGACAGGCCCTTGAGCGCGGCGTCCACCATGCTGACCGCGCCCTGCACAATTTTGTTGCGTGCCGAAATGATGGCCTCGGCCTGCTGGCGGCGCAGCATCACCTGGGCGATTTCCGGCGCGTAGGCCAGGTGCGTCAGCTTGGCGTCGAGCACATCAACCCCGGCACGCTCAAAACGCACCTGCAACTCGACGCGCAAGGCTTCCGAGACCACGTCCATGCCGCCACGCAGCGTGGTGACTGTGTGGCCGTCGCTTTCGCCCTCGTCATAAGGGTACTGCGACGCCAGATGGCGCAGCGCCGCCTCGGCCTGCACCTGCACATAGCGTTCGTAGTCATCGACATCAAAGACCGCCTTGGCCGTGTCCTGCACGCTCCAGACCACGACAGCCCCGATCTCGATCGGATTGCCGCGCTGGTCGTTGACCTTGAGTGTGGCCACGTTAAGGTTGCGCGCACGCATGGAAATCCGGCGCTTGATGTAGAACGGACTGGCCCAGCGCAGGCCTTCGCCGTGATCGGTGCCGGAGTACTGGCCGAAGAAGGTCAGGATCGCCGCCTCCTTGGGCTGCAGCATGTAGAGACCAGCCAGGATGAAGACGGCGACCAAGATCAGCGGCAATTTCCAGGCCTGCGCAAAGTCTTCGTGGACCGCCATGCCGTAGATCGCCCACGCCGCCGTCGCCACACACAGAAAGGCCACGCCAACCATGGGCAGACCAGGCCAGGACGATTTGGCAAGTTCGCGCAGCGGTGCGACAGGCTTGGCAGCAGCAGAATTCATGAGAGCTCCATTGAAATCAAAGTGATATCAGTTTAATCTCATTCTTCAATTTTTGCAAGCCTGCCATACTCAGGATTAAAGATACGTTTATTATTGATTTAAAACGATTTTCATAGTAAATTCAACAAATGACGATTGAACATGAAAACGTTAATCTTGTCGAATTGAGCGAAGCCCAAACACGCCAGTACATCGATGCCGAATCGGCCTGGCGAGCCCTGCAGGATGCGCGCCTGGCAGCGGCCGAGGTACGCGGCTCCATGATGTGGCGCAGGCAAAACGGCAGGCGCTACCTGATACGCGTAGCGGCTACGGGCGGGCAAACTTCGCTCGGACCCGCCTCACCCGAGAACGAGCAGATTTACGAGCGCTTTATGGCACGCAAGACAAGCGTACAGGCGCGTCAGAGCCAATTGCTGGAGGTACTTCAACAACACATCCGCCTGAACCGTGCGCTGCGCGTCGGTCGCGTTCCCAATGTGGTCGCGGACACGCTCAATGCGCTGGCCCGCGCCGGCCTGCAAAATCATTTTTTGACCGTTGGCACACACGCGCTTTACGCCTATGAGACCGCCTGCGGCGTGCGCGTGCAGACCGAAGCCACTGCCACACAGGATATTGACCTGTTGCTCGACACGCGCAAATACCTTCAGTTTGCCAGCACCATGCAGCGTCTGGACACTTCGCTGCTGAGCATCTTTCAAAAGGTGGACAAGACTTTTGTCTTACGTGAAGACCAGAAATACACGGCCGTCAATGCCTCGGGCTTTGAGATCGATGTGATCCGTCGCTCTGCACAAACCGGTGCCGGGACCGATCCGCATCCTTTGCGCGTTTCGGCCTTTGAAGACGATTTTTGGGCCGTCCAGGTATCCAGCGGGCAGGCCCTGCTAGACGGCGGACGTTTCAGCCAAATGGTGGTCGCCACCAACGGCAACATGGCGACCATGCATGCGCCAGCGCCCGAGAGTTTTGTGCGTATCAAAACTGCCCTGGGACAACAGCGCGACCGCGACCCCTTGAAAAGCCGCAAAGACAGTTTGCAAGCGCGGGTGGTGACCCAACTGCTGGATCACTGTGGCCTGCGCCAGGTCGTCAATGCACGGACAAAATTGACCTGACCTTGCGGGATCAAGATCACGCAAGCTTGCCCTGCACCAGCCGCAACTGCCGGGCGCAGCGCGCTGCCAGTGTTTCATCATGCGTGACGACGATGAAAGCAGTACCTTGGGTTCTGGCCAGTTCCAGCATCAACTCAAAAACACCGTCGGCGCTGCCACGATCCAGATTGCCGGTGGGCTCATCGGCCAGCACACAGGCGGGGCGCGTTACCAGGGCGCGCGCAATCGCCACGCGCTGGCGCTCGCCACCCGAGAGCTCCGAAGGACGGTGCAGCAAGCGCTCTTGCAGGCCGACGCTGGCCAGCATGGCACTGGCGGCTTGCGTCGACTGTGCGCGTGACTGGCGCCGAATCCACAAGGGCATGGCGACGTTGTCGAGTGCGCTGAACTCGGGCAACAGATGATGGAACTGGTAGACAAAGCCGAGGTACTGGTTGCGCAGGCGTCCCTGCGCTGCAGCGCTCTGCGCGGCCAGGTCCTGGCCGTTGAGCATGACAGTCCCACTGGTAGGCGCGTCCAGACCACCGAGCAGATGCAACAACGTGCTTTTGCCCGAACCCGACGCTCCCACAATCGCCAGTGTTTCGCCCGCATGCACCGCCAGATCCACGCCCTGCAGCACCGTGACGTCGAGCCGACCTTCGGTGAAGCGCTTGCTCAGCCCGCTAGCACTAAGGACGACTTCGCCGCCGGGCGTGGGGGCCATATCACTCATAGCGCAAGGCCTCCGCCGGGTTGACTTGAGAGGCGCGCCAGCTTGGGTACAGCGTGGCGACAAAGGCCAGCAGCAGCGAGATGATGGCCACCGGAACAATGTCGGCCTGCTGCGGGTCGCTCGGCATGCGGCTGATCAGGTAAATGTCTTTGGGCAGAAAGCTGGCGTGGAACAACTGCTCCAGCGCCGGCACGATGATGTCGATGTTGAAGGCCACAACCAAACCCAGCGCCAGCCCGGCCAGCGTGCCAATCACGCCGACCATGGCACCCTGCACGACAAAAATGCCCATGATCGAATTCGGGCTGGCACCCAGGGTGCGCAGGATCGCGATGTCGGCGCGCTTGTCGGTGACTGTCATCACCAGCGTGGAGACCAGATTGAAAGCGGCCACCGCAACAATCAGAGTCAGGATGATGAACATCATGCGTTTTTCCACCTGCACGGCAGCAAACCAGGTACGGTTCTGGCGCGTCCAGTCACGCACCACCAGATCTCCGCTGAGGCTGCGCGTCAGTTGCGCGCCGACTTCACGCGCCTGCTGCAGTTCCTTCAGTTTGACGCGCACCCCGGTCGGTCCCTCCAGCCGGAATATTTTCGCCGCGTCGTCCATATGCATCAGCACCAGCGCCGAGTCGTATTCGTAATGGCCGGAATCAAAAGTGCCTACCACCGTCATCTGTTTCAGACGCGGCACGACGCCGGCGGGCGTCACCTGGCCACTGGGTGCCACCAGGGTCACCTTGTCACCCGCGCGCACGCCGAGCGAGCGCGCCAGTTCACCCCCCAGTACGACGCCAAAGTCACCCGCAATCAGGCGCGCCAGGGAGGATTTCTTCAGTTCCACTGCCAGATCGGTGACGTCTGGCTCCAGCGCCGGATCAATGCCACGCACGATCGCCCCCTTCATGTCTTCGCCGCGTGCCAGCAAGGCCTGCGTGGCGATGAAGGGCGCAGCCCCCAGCACCTGGGGGTTGGCCCTCACCTCGCGCAGCGTGCGCTCCAGATCCGGCAAGGCGGCGCCGCCCTGGGCAAAGATCTCGATATGCGAGACCACGCCGAGCATGCGATCCCGCACCTCTTTCTGAAAGCCGTTCATCACTGAAAGCACGATGATCAGCGCCGCCACCCCAAGCGCAATGCCCAGCATCGAAACGCCCGAGATGAACGAGATGAAGCCATTGCGCCGGGTCGCCCGACCAGCGCGCGTATAGCGCCAGCCAAGGATGAGTTCGTAAGGGACTTGCATGGACCGATCAGCGTGGAATGAAGTGCCATTGTGGCATCCCGCACAATCACACCATGCACCTCCTGATTCCGTTCGCCCACTGCAGCTCCGAAGGCTGCGACATGGTCTTGCGCACGCTCAAGCTGCCAGAGCTGCAGAAACTGCTCTCGCGCCTGGCGCCCGAGCCCGCCGAGCCGTCCGAGCCATTGAGTCTGTCAGCACCGCACGAAAGGGCTTTGGCGCGCGCGCTGGCGCTGCCTCTGACCGACGGGATGATTCCCTGGGCCGCACTGCAGGCCCGACAGACACTGTCAGCCGGTGGCGCCTGGGGCTTCATTACACCCTGCCACTGGAAGATCGGCAGCCAGCATGTGGTCATGAGCGGCGCAGCGCTGACGGACCTTTCCGAGCAGGACTCGCAGGCGCTGCTCGGCGCGATGCAGCCCTACTTTGCCGAGGACGGCATCAGCCTGCACTACCAGCAGCCAACGCGCTGGCTGGCACAGAGCGAGCTGTTCGACGGTCTTGCCACCGCTTCGCTGGATCGCGCCAGCGGGCACGATGTAAGCGACTGGCTGCCGACTGACAGCCGGGCCGCTCAACTGCGGCGCCTGCAAAGCGAGATGCAAATGCTGCTCTACAACCACCCGGTCAATGAATCACGCAGTGCGCGCGGCCTGAGCGTGGTCAATTCGTTCTGGCTCAGCGGCACCGGCGCGCTGGCGCCTGCGCCGAGCCCCGTCGCCGACGCAGCACCACAGGTCGCCGATTCACTGCGCGAGGCGGCCCTGAACGAGGACTGGTCTGCCTGGGCGCGCGCCTGGGAACAACTCGACGCCACCGAATGCGCAGCGCTGCTGCAAGCCTTGCAGCGCGGCCAGGCGGTTCAACTGACCCTGTGCGGCGAACGTGCCACGCAGACCTTTGTTTCTGACTTGTCATTGCGAGCGAAGCGCGGTAATCCACCTGCATGGATCGCCGCGGCCTGCGGCCTCGCGATGACGGGCCCATTGAATTTGAAACGGTCTTTGATGACGCTGTTCAAGAGTCCCTCCGTCATCAGCTTTCTTCTGCCACTATGAAAATCGTCCCGCGCGACATTCCACCCCGCACCGTCTGGACCCTGGAACAGGCCGGCGTGCACCCACTACTGGCGCAGCTTTACGCGGCGCGCGGCGTGCTCGGCACCGATGAACTCGACGACGGCCTGGCGCGCCTGCTCGCGCCTGACAGCCTGCTGGGCAACCGCGCGGCCGCGGTGCTGCTGGCCGATGCGATTGCGCTGGACAGACGAATCTGCATCGTCGCCGACTACGACTGTGATGGCGCCACCGCCTGCGCCGTCGGGGTGCGCGGCTTGCGCCTGCTCGGTGCAAAGAACGTCGGCTACATCGTGCCGGACCGGGTGCAGGATGGCTACGGTCTGACAGCGCCGATCTCGCAGCGCGTCAAGGACAGCGGTGCCGACCTGCTGATCACCGTGGACAACGGCATTGCCAGTTTCGAGGGTGTGGCCAAGGCGCGTGCACTGGGTCTGCAGGTTCTGGTAACCGATCATCACCTGCCCGCCAGTGTGGATGGCCAGATCCAGCTGCCTGAGGCCGACGTCATCGTCAACCCGAACCAGCCCGGCTGCGGCTTCGAGAGCAAGTCCATCGCCGGCGTTGGCGTCATGTTTTATGTGCTGCTGGCGCTGCGCGCCGAGCTGCGCCGGCGCGGGCAGTTCGACACTAACAATCAGCCCAAGCTTGATGCCCTGCTGCCCCTGGTCGCGCTGGGAACGGTGAGCGATGTGGTGAAACTCGATGCCAACAACCGCCGGCTGGTGGCCCAGGGGCTGAAGCGGGTGCGCGCGCTGGCCATGCCCGCCGGCATGGCTGCCCTGTTTGAAGTCTCCGCCCGGCAAGCGCGCAGCGCCACCAGCTTCGACTTCGGCTTTGCGCTGGGGCCGCGCATCAACGCCGCCGGACGCCTGTCTGACATGACGCTGGGCATCGAGTGCCTGCTCAGCGACGACCCGGCGCGCGCCCAGGAACTGGCCAGAGCGCTGGACAGCATCAATCGTGAGCGGCGCGAGATTGAGGGTGGCATGCGCGATCAGGCGCTCGCGGTGGCCGAAGCCCTGTTCAGCAAGGAGCAGGCAGCACCACCCGCGATCTGCCTCTTTGACGCCTCGTTTCACGAGGGCGTGGTCGGCATTGTGGCCTCGCGCATCAAGGACAAGCTGCATCGCCCGACCTTCGTCTTTGCCGCCAGCGCGGCCCTCGGTCATGAACACGAACTCAAGGGCTCAGGGCGCTCGATTGCCGG
>QYPX01000161.1 GCA_007280205.1 Comamonadaceae bacterium | reverse complement strand
GATTGAACGGGGCATATTCAGTCGTCGTTTGGAGGTGGCGATGTGCCGGACATTATCTACCGTGGTTTAGGCCCTCGCGTCCTATGACCGACCATGAAGCCGAGTTTGAACCCGAGATTTTCAAGGTCCATCAGTTTCTTGATGGTTCGTTTGTGTTCCGCTTTCGCCGCGTTCGTAAACTGACCATCGATCCACCGACCGTGATCGACGCCACGCGCCACCACCTTGTGGGCGCCATGCTTAACGCAGACCGGCATCCCATGGGCCTGAGGATTTTTACAGGGGGCGTTCCGGGCGCGGCAAGTGGCGGTGCAGAATTTTGTGATGTTTTTGAGTGGCATGGTGCTTCCTTGTTTTTCAGGACCGATGACATTGTAAGTTGTATATACAACTTGACCTAGGAAAGTGTGGGGTCTGAAGGTCACCGAAAACCGATTCGGTACCGATTCGGTTCGATCCAATTACCGAATTACCGAATCCCTCTATGAGGGTTCGGTTTCGGTTGGATTTTCGGTGTTTAGAACTCTTGGAGAAAAACAACCCCGTCAATCTGTTGAAGGTGCCCAGATTCGGTCAGGCCAGTAATCGCCTCGGTGGCGCGAGTGGTGCGCCTTCCTACTTCGCCGGATAAGACTTTTGCCACCGCCGCCAATGCCGCCTTGATCGGGACACCCTCGGGATGCTCGGCTGAAAGTTTAGTCAAAACTTGATATGCCGGCTTTTGGTTCTTCCCGCTGATTTGTTTCCGATTGGAGCCAGCCTCCAGCAGCGTGCGCCGAACGGCGCAACTGGTAATGTCTAGACCATCTTCATCCTGACCGACGGTATGAGGCGCAAGTTCAAAACCGTATGCAACGCCCGTAACGCCGTCCTTGGATTTGGCAACCCGCCACGACCGACCGTTCATCGCGGTATTGCCGACCTCGATGACTGCATCCATCGCCGCGAAAAGGCTGGAGTGACCGCGCATGCCACGAGAAAGGTCCTTTCCGGCATGGTGGACAAGAATCACCAACCCATCGACTGCTACGGCCAACAGCTTTGCATTGGCGATCACGCGACTCATGTCGGCAGAGGCGTTTTCATCGGCGCCGGGCGCAGATTGGTTCAAGGTGTCCACAATGACCACAGCGCCGCCACCGATGGTCTGGATGATTTCCGCCGCCAAGTCCTCTGAATCGGATGCATCAAGCAAGGTGAAGTTACCCAGCACAAAACGCATGATGTCCGGAACCTGTTGCCGATGCTGCAACTCCCATGCAGCAACCCGCTGGCGAATACCCCCCTCACCTTCAAGAGCGACATAGGTCACTGGTGCACTTTTGACCTTCGATCCAAACCAGTGAGAGTGTTCCGCTGCAATAGCGCAACCCATGTCCAATGCCAAAAATGTTTTTGCTGATCCTGGTGGCCCATATATCGATGCCAGGCCCTGCGCGGGCAATAGTCCGCGTATACGTTGCTTTGTTGGTGGGTGTGCCTTGAGGTCTTGGCCGGTCAAAAGCCGCTTGGGTCTCTGCTGGCTGGATTCGGGGTCTGGCCTAGATGTTGCGGATTGCACGGCTGTAACTGGCAGCCAGCCGCCTTCACGTGCGTAGTGGTCGAGTGTGCCGAGAGTGATGCCGCGTGCCGGGTCAAAATCCCTTGCCAAGTCATTGAAAGCCTTATCGTCATAGCTATGCAGTGCAGTCTTGCTCCATTGCCGCGCGATCCCTTCCGCCGACGGCCAGTTACTGGACAGCACGGACCAGACCACATTGCGCCAGCGCTCGTAGTCGCAATCGGCGTCAATATGCGCCAGCTGAGCCTTGACCCTTGCGATGCCTTCGGTGGTCTCGGGTTGGCTGCCTGCAAGGGACAGTGCCAACTTGTCTGTCAGGGTCTTGCCAGCCCCGGCCAGACTGATGGTGGGCGATTCGTTGACCTTGCTGGGGAACCATTGGGCAGCCAAATCTAAGAGCCCCTCAGTGGCATCTGTGACGGCGCCATAGCCATTGATACCAGTGACTGTCACAAACCGGCCGGTTGAATACAGTTCGCGCCCGCCGCCAGCGTTGCCACCCTTGATAAGCTCGCGGCTCAGGGCAAACATGCGAACACCCTTGCCGCTTGGTGACACTTCACCGTAGATGCCACCGAGGTTTTTCCGAAGCTCTTTTATTTGACCGATGCTGTCGGCGCAATGATCGAAATCCAACGCAACAAGATACTGCGGGGCGCCACACAGGACGCCGCCCCATGTACTCACGGGTTCGTCACTTAGAGCCATACCAATTCCGGAGCATCTGCCGGCATCGTAGACAGCGCATGCATTGTCGAAGCTCAGCCAGTTTGCATGATCATTCGCACTGACGTTGCGTCTGGTTTTCGGGTCGATTGGCACCTTATCGAACTTGCCGCTTGCTTTGGGTGGGCCCGCACGCCAAGCCACCCAGCGTGGCAACTCCTTCAGCATGGTGGGAATACGGGCACGGTCAAGTGATACTGCCGGCGGCGGACTTTGAAGAGCCGCGGCGTTCATGACGCTGCCCCTGATTTGACAGCCAGTTCAAGCTTCGCCGCAATTGCTTCCAGTTGGTCCGTGTTGCTGCTTGCCGTCAACAACATGCTGAACGCTCCGATCCGTGAAGGGCAGTGATAGACGGTCAGGGCACGGGGAAGCACGTACCACGTGAACTGCCCTTGGTCTAGCTCGTTGGGATAGTTCCTGGCGTGCTCCATGGGTTCAATCAAGACAAATAAATTGCCATGCGAATCACGCCAATAGGAGCGGTGGTCGGCCCAATCAGGTGTAGGTATCTGACGATGTGCCGCTGTTTCGCGGACAGGCAGCAGTCCAGAAGCATGGACGAAATCTACTAGACGAACGGTGCGGCGCAAGTATTCAACTGCGCTCCCTATGTCGGGGAAGTAATCACCTCTGCCAATCGTCCCCGGTTTGTCAAAAATGTAAAACACATAGCGGTAGTGTTTTAGCTTAGCCCAAGTCTCGTGTAGACGAACCTCTACGGTCACCTGCTTCGGCAACCGTTGGCGGTCTAGATAGGTGGCGAACAGGGTGGTAGCGCCAACTGCTTCGTCTATAGTGGTTGTGTGGGTCATGGCGTACTCCCTACCCAATGACCAGTTCGGCACGCTTGGCGTGAAGCCGCTTTACCAGTTCACGTATTTCATCGTCGGACTTGCCCGCAACACGCGCTGCATTGATGGCATCGACTTCATAGTCCGGCCACCCTTTGGCCCTAGGACCTATGGCGACACCGGTGGTGAATAACCCGGCGTGGATTTCGTTGTAGATACTCGCGTCGGAACGATGGCCCCTACGCAGTTTTACCACTGGCAATCTCAAAATATTCATTGCTAAACCCCTTTGATTTTCACTAGCGGTTGCTAGTTGGGGTTTATTAGACCGTTAATTCGCTATGAAATACATAGCACTGTGCTAGCAGAGTACGTACTCTGCTAGCTGGCTGGCGGTTCTTGTTCACGCTCCCATTTCAGACACCACCGTTCGATGACACGTTGGCTCTGGAGTATCTCGAATTGCTTCAGCATGTCACGTGCAAACGCTGCCTTGTTTTTGTAGTCGCCGGGGTTCTTTTGCCATGCATCCCAGCATGTGCGAATCGTTACTTTGTCATCTTGCTTTGGGTCTTTATCGTGGCGCTTCTGTGCATTTCTCATTGCAATGAGTGTCTTCTCGTCCTCTCTGCACAGTGCAGCAAATCGCCATATTGAGTCTGCGTCCAGATACTCGTGAATCGCCTTGTTCACGTTACGTTGGTACTCTTTTAAGCCTACCTCATCCTGTGGTAATTTGCAAAGCGCGCTGAATGCAAGTCGGGCTCTCTCAGTTTGCTTTTCTTCAAATTCGTTCGGCATTGCCGCGCCCTGTCGTGCCCCCGATAGAAACCAGCGCCGCCGGGTCAGGGTGTCCCGGTTTTCACTATCGGGGATCAGCCGATAGCTAGGCGTGGCTAAAAACTTGTTAGGCCGCCTTGAGCCGGATCACGTCCGCACCGGCCACCAGTTTGTCAATGTAGTCTGCATACCATTGCAGCGCGGTTGCCACAGGATTGGCATACTTTGCCTGGTTGTAACTGCCGCGTGTTGAGTCTCGCTCTTTGTGAGCGAGGATGGTTTCGACCACATCGGAATCAATTCCGATTATGTTCTTATGCTCATTCAAAATGGTTGAGGCAGTGCTTCGCAAACCATGGGGCTTGAAGTCAGAAGGTATGCTGCCGACGGCCCGAAGTCTGGAAAACAAATGATTGATAGCCACCTCGGTCATGGGCGCCGACAGTTTTTGCACTGAAGGAAAAACCCATTCAGACGCACCAGACAAATACTTGGCCCTTCTCAGCAGTGCCTCCGCTTGATGTGAGAGGTAAACCGTGTGGGGTGTTGGCATCTTCATAAAACCGTTGGCCCCAACTGTTCGTCCGGGAATAGTCCATGTCTTTGCCAGCATATCGATATGAGCCCAGCGTGCTTTGCATACATTGTCCTTGCGGACCGCCGTGAGCATCAGAAACTCCACGGCCAAGCGGGTACCTTGATGCGCCCCGCAGGTTCTGACGGCTTCTACAAATCCGTGAATGGCGGTGGGCTCCAGTGGTGGGTAATGCGTCGCTGGCGGCTTGTCAATCAAGCCCTTCATGGGCGTTGCAGGGTTGTATGTCACCAGTAGTTTTTGCCCCGCGTATTGATAAATGCGCTCGATCACGGCCCGGATGTTGTTAGCCTTGGTGGGCGTGTTGCGCATGGACTCCAGCAAATTGAGCACGTCCGATGCGTGGACTTCACCCAGCGGAATTGATCCAATCGCCGGAAATACATCGTTGACCATCCACCCGAGATTCTGCTTTTTGGTCCGTGCCGTCGCGTGTGCCTGCTTTTCGGAAAACCAGAGCCTCGCGAATGTCTCAAAGGTCTGTTTTTTTGTATTGGTGGCTACGGCCTCCAACTTGTCTATCTGCTTTTGACGTGCCGGGTCCGAACCATTCGCCAAAGCGGTCCGGTGCAGCTCGTGGGCATCCCGCGCTGCCTTGATGCTGACCGCCGGATAGGCTCCAATGGTGACTTTCCCCCGCTTACCGTCAACCAGGTAGGCGTAACGCCAAATCTTCGACCCGCTCAACAGCACCTCTACATAGAGCCCGCCGCCGTCAGCTACCGGATACGGTTTTGCTTTCGGTTTGAGCGCCTGAATTTTCTTGTCGCTGAGTTTGTAGTTCACTGCCCGAGGGGATTGCACCATGATTTACACCATAAATTGAAAGTGTTAGCGCAATTACACCATATACCCCGGTTCTATGGTGTAAATAAATTTGCCAGTCCTTATCGCTCTTTGTTCGTATTTAACAAAAAACCCCAATGGAATCATCACATTGGGGTTTCTCTTTGGCCGTCGCTAGCGGCCCGTGTACGCTATCCCATATTGTCGATCATCACTTGACCAAAGCCCGAGCAGCTAACCTGCGTTGAGCCTTCCATCAAGCGGGCAAAGTCATAGGTCACTTTCTTGCTCGCAATCGATTTCTTCATCGAACTGATGATCAGATCAGCCGCTTCAATCCACCCCATGTGGCGCAGCATCATTTCCGCTGAAAGAATTTCGGAACCCGGGTTCACATAATCCTTGCCCGCGTACTTTGGTGCCGTGCCGTGCGTGGCCTCAAAGCAGGCCACGGTGTCGGACAGGTTGGCGCCCGGTGCAATCCCGATGCCTCCGACCTGGGCCGCCAGCGCATCGGAGATGTAGTCACCATTCAGGTTCAGGGTGGCAATCACGCTGTATTCCGCCGGGCGCAGCAGGATTTGCTGCAGAAACGCGTCGGCGATGCTGTCCTTGACGATGATCTCCTTGCCGGTCTTGGGATTCTTGAATTTGCACCAGGGCCCACCGTCAATCAGTTCGGCACCGAACTCCTTTTGTGCCAGACCGTAGGCCCAGTCACGAAAGCCTCCTTCGGTGTACTTCATGATGTTGCCCTTGTGCACAATCGTCAAACTCGGTTTGTCATTGTCAATGGTGTACTGCAGGGCCTTGCGCACCAGACGCTCGGTGCCTTCGCGCGAGACCGGCTTGATGCCGATGCCGGACGTACCAGGGAAGCGGATCTTGGTCACACCCATCTCGTTTTGCAGGAAATTGATCAGCTTCTTGGCTTTGTCCGACTCGGCTTCAAACTCGATTCCGGCATAAATGTCTTCGGAGTTTTCGCGGAAGATCACCATATTGGTCTTCTGCGGCTCTTTGACGGGACTGGGAACGCCGTCAAAGTACTGGATCGGACGCAAGCAAACGTACAGATCGAGTTCCTGACGCAGCGCTACGTTGAGGGACCGAATGCCTCCCCCCACCGGCGTGGTCAACGGGCCTTTGACGGATACCACGTACTCACGCAGCGCCTGCAAGGTTTCTGCGGGCAGCCAGACATCCGGACCGTAAACCTGGGTCGACTTCTCGCCAGCGTAGACCTCCATCCAGTGAATCTTTTTCCTGCCCGCGTAAGCCTTGGCGACAGCGGCATCAACCACCTTGAGCATCACCGGCGTGATGTCAAAGCCGGTCCCATCACCCTCAATAAACGGAATCACCGGTTGGTCTGGCACATTGAGCGACATGTCGGCATTCACCGTGATCTTTTGGCCCTGGGATGGAATCTTGATGTGCTGGTACATGAAATTTCTCCTTGGAGGGTCGAATTCGGTCCCGGTTTGGAACTCAAATCAGCCAAATAGCCCTATTCCGCACCGGGTTGAAGGGACTTTTTGATTTTAGTTCCAAAAAATCACCAATTTTTGTCAACCAGCGGCAAACCAGGCCCGTTACGGACAGACCTTCCAAAGCTTGGGGGGAAATTTTTGAAATAACGTTATCTCAAGGAATCTGAACATGAACAAAATCCTCGCCGCTTTGGTTGCTGGTCTTTTCGCTGCTGGCGCTTTCGCTCAAGCTGCCGCTCCTGCTGCCGCTCCCGCTAAGGCTGCTGCTCCCGCCGCTGCTGCTGCACCTGCTGCCGCTCCCGCAGCCAAGGCCGCTGCTCCGGCTGCTGCCAAGGCTGACGACAAGGCTGAAAAAGCTGCTGCTGCCAAGGCCGCCAAGGCTGAAAAGGCTGAAAAAGCCAAGGCCGCCAAGGCTGAAAAAGCTGCTGCTGGCAAGGCTGCCAAGGCTGAAAAGGCTCCTGCCAAGAAGGCTGCTGCTTCTGCTGCCAAGTAATAAGGTCTTCAGAAGCACCGCTTCTGAAACTTATCAAAATGCCCGCTTTGGCGGGCATTTTTTTGTCTGAGTCACTTTGAGAGCTGCACTGGTTGCAGCAAAATCGGCATATGAAAAAACTGTTGACAGTCCTTCTCGGCTACGCGCTTGCACTGGGCCCTCTTGCGCACGCGCAAGACGCTCCCCAGATGAACCTGCCGCGCATCAAGATGGGTGCCGGCATGCATCTGATAGACGCCCAGCTGGCGACCAACTCCCAACAAAGGGCGACCGGCCTCATGTTTCGCAAGGAAATGCCGGCGTCGGAAGGCATGCTGTTCGTTTTTGAGCAAGCCAGCGAGCAGTGCTTCTGGATGAAGAACACGCTGATACCGCTAACGGCAGCCTTTGTTGCCGATGACGGGACCATCATCAACCTGGTCGACATGAAGCCCCAGACCACCGATTCGCAGTGCTCGGCCAAGCCGGTTCGCTACGTCCTGGAAATGAATCAGGGCTGGTTCGCCAAGAAGGGCATCAAGGCCGGCAGCAAACTCTCAGGAACCCCTTTTCATGGGAAATGAGAGGGCCGCACCTGGCCTCAGGCGAAGTTGCTTTCGGCAAAACTCCAGTTGACCAGTTTGTCAAGAAAGGTTTCGACGAACTTGGGCCGCATGTTGCGGTAATCGATGTAATAGGCGTGCTCCCAGACATCGACCGTCAGCAGCGCTTTGTCGGCAGTCGTGAGGGGTGTGCCAGCAGCGCCCATGTTGACGATGTCAACCGAACCGTCCGCCTTCTTCACCAGCCAGGTCCAGCCGGAGCCAAAGTTGCCCACGGCAGACTTGACAAATGCTTCCTTGAACGCTGCGTAAGAACCCCACTTGGCACTGATCGCTGCGGCCAGAGTACCCGATGGCTCACCGCCGCCGCTGGGCTTCATGCAGTTCCAGAAAAACGTGTGGTTCCAGATTTGTGCCGAGTTGTTGTAGATACCGCCACTGGACTTCTTGATGATGTCTTCCAGCGCCATGTTCTCGAAATCCGTTCCTTTTTGCAGGTTGTTCAGATTGACAACATAGGCGTTGTGGTGCTTGCCATGGTGGAACTCCAGCGTTTCCTTGGAATAGTTCGGCGCCAATGCGTCAAGCGCATAAGGCAGGGCGGGCAGTGTGTGTTCCATGAGATCCTCGTCGGTTGATGGGTAAAGATGATTGATTGTAGAAACTTTGTTCAGTTTGCGTCGGCAACCGTCAAATCGAGCTTGCCGTCGGCCAGCGTTGCCTGCAGCGCCTGTCCGGAGCGGGCTTGTTGCACACTGGTGATGGTCTTTCCGTCACTGTCAGTGAGCCAGGCATAGCCACGCTGCAACACCAGACTGGGGTCGAGCAAACCCAGGCGCAGCGATGCCCGCTGCAGGTCCTGCTGCTTTTGCTTCAGAAAATCGAGCGCCAGATAGCTCAGTCGCTGTGCGCGCGAAGCCAGTTGCAGACGCTGCTGCGCCACCCGGGCGGAGGGACGCCCCAGGCGTGACGCTGTCAGGTCCAGGCGCTGACTGTGCTGGTCCATATGTCGGTAGGCCGCAAGTTGGCAGCGCCGCGCCAGACCGTCCAGTCTGGCCAGCCAAACCTCGCGCGGCTGCGCTACCAGTTCGGCGGCAGCCGTCGGGGTCGGAGCCCTCAGGTCAGCCACGAAGTCGGCAATCGTGAAGTCGGTCTCATGCCCCACACCACAAACGATAGGCACCGGGCTTTGCACCAGGGTGTGTGCCAAGCGCTCATCATTGAAGGCCCACAAGTCTTCCGCCGAGCCGCCACCGCGCACCAACAGGATCACATCAACGGGCGCACTGCCCTGCTGCGTCAAGAGGTAGAGCTTTGACAGGGCCTGAATCAACTCTTCTGGCGCGCCGCTGCCCTGCACCGCGGCCGGCACCAATAGCACCGGGATGTGCGGCACGCGCCGCTGCAGAGCCGTCATCACGTCATGCAAAGCGGCCGCACCCAGGGAAGTCACGACACCGATGGCGCGCGGCATCACGGGCAGGGGACGCTTCCTGGCGGCATCGAACAGTCCTTGCGCCTCCAGCTTGGCCTTGAGCTTGAGAAATTTCTCGAACAAGGCGCCCGCTCCGGCCTGCCTCATGCTTTCAACAATCAGTTGCAGATCGCCACGCGCCTCGTAGACGCCCAGTCGACCGTACAACTCAACCAGTTCCCCATCCCGTGGGGAAAAATCGAGCATGCCGGCGGCACGGCGAAACATGGCGCAGCGAATCTGGGCGTTTTCGTCCTTCAGGGAAAAATAGCAGTGGCCACTGGAAGCGCGAGAAAAGCCGGATACCTCTGCGCGCACCAAAACCGGGTTGAAACGTGCCTCCAGCGCATCGGTAACAGCGCGGCACAAGGCGTCGACACGCCAGACCTTGGGCGCGGGCGGGGAGAATTCGGATTCAGGTGGCTGGGACATAATCGCGCTGCCCATTATCTGTGCGGAGATTGCATTTGTTTTCCATCATACAAGCCGCCGGCTGGCCGATCTGGCCGCTCATTGCCTGCTCCATCCTGGCTTTGGCCCTGGTTATCGAGCGGTTCATCAGCCTGCAGGCGAAAAAGATTGCACCAGCGAATTTGCTGCAGGAAGTTCTGAGCGTTTCGCGCACGGCGGTACCGGCGCCCGAGGTGATCAACCAACTGGAGAAGAACTCCGCGCTCGGCGAGGTCCTTGCCAGCGGTTTTCGAGCGCTGCACAGCAACCCACGCTGCAGCGAAGTCGACCTTCGCTCCAGCATGGAGGGGGTCGGTCGCGTGGTGGCACACCGCCTTGAGCGCTATTTGAGCGCACTGGCCACGATTGCCTCGGCGGCGCCGCTGATGGGCCTGTTTGGCACGGTGGTCGGAATGATTGAAATTTTTGGCTCCCAAAGCCCGGCCGGCGGTGCCACGGGAGGCAACCCGGCACAACTGGCGCACGGCATTTCGGTGGCCTTGTACAACACGGCGTTCGGTCTGATTGTGGCGATTCCGTCGCTCATCTTCTGGCGCTACTTCCGGGCCCGGATCGATGCCTATCTGCTGACCCTGGAACTGGCGTCTGAACGACTGGCGCGCCACCTCAACACGCTGCGCAAGTAGAGCAACATGAATTTCCGACCGCGCGTCCACGATGAGCCCGAGATCAACCTGATTCCGTTCATCGACGTCCTGCTGGTGGTGCTGATCTTTCTGATGTTGTCCACCACCTACAGCAAGTTCACCGAGTTGCAACTTCAGCTGCCGGTCGCTGATGCCCAGGCACAACGGGACCACGCCAAAGAGGTACTGGTCAGCGTTACCAGCGAAGGTGCCTACGCGATCAACAAAGTGCCACTACCTGAACGCAGCGTCGAAGCGCTTGCAGCTGCCCTGCTTGAAGCAGCCAAGGCAGGCAAGGACTCGGTGCTGATCATCAGCGCCGATGCCAGCGCCAGACACCAGGCCGTGGTTACGGTCATGGAGGCAGCCCGGCGCAGCGGCCTGACGCAAATCACCTTTGCCACACAGTCCTCGGCGCGGGCCGGAACGCCCTAAACCATGAACATGGCGGCGCAGCGAGCGGCCTTGCATCGATCACTCACGGAGGCCTGGGCGCACAGGGGCGCGCTGGCATGTTTGCTGTGGCCGCTGTCTTTGCTCTATCGCGCCCTGGCATCGCTGCGGCGCCAGTTGTTCAAGCTTGGGGTGTTCGAGACCGGCCGGGTTGGCGTCCCGGTGATTGTGGTTGGCAATGTGGTGGCGGGCGGCTCGGGCAAAACACCCGTCGTCATGGCACTGGTACAACACCTGCAGCGCAGCGGTCGCAAGATCGGCGTCATCTCACGCGGCTACGGGCGTGGCCAACGCGACTGCCGCGAAGTGCTTACGGACAGCAGCGTCGCCGAGGTCGGCGACGAACCCGTACTGATCCACAGGAGCACAGGCGCCAAGGTCTTTGTCGCTCCGGCACGCATCGATGCGGCCAGGGCACTGCTGCAGCGCCATCCTGAGACCGAGCTTATTGTCTGCGACGATGGACTGCAACATTGGGGCTTGCACCGCGATCTGGAGATCTGTGTGTTTGATGATCGTGGCGTCGGCAACGGCTTCTTGCTGCCCGCCGGGCCGCTGCGTGAACCTTGGCCGCGCATAGCGGATCTGGTCTTGCACACCGGCAAGCACCCCGCCTTTGCCGGTTTTCGCGCCCGGCGCATGCTGGCTGATCATGCCCGGCGAGCCGATGGCAGCGCTCTTGACCTGAGCGATTTGATGGCGCCCGGCGCCAAGCCGCTACTGGCACTGGCGGCAATTGCAAAGCCGGGGGAATTTTTCGCCATGTTGCGCGCGAGTGGTCTGAAGCTGGCTCGTACCGACGCGCTGCCCGATCATGATGATTTGGTCTCCTGGTCAAAGCAGGATCACAGCGCCTATCGCATCCTCTGCACGGAGAAGGATGCGGTGAAGCTGTGGCCGCTGCTGCCTGACGCACTGGCCATACCACTGCTGTGCACACCGGAGCCGGACTTCATTGCGCGCCTTGACAGCCTGCTTTCAGGTCTGCTGAGTGATCGCTCCAAGGCGGCGCTATCATCTCGCCATGGACACACGACTTCTTGAATTGCTGGTTTGCCCGGTCACCAAAGGCCCTCTTGAATACGACCGTGACAAGCAGGAATTGACCTCCCGCAGCGCGCGCCTGGCCTACCCGGTGCGCGACGGCATTCCGGTCCTGCTGGAGAACGAGGCGCGTACCTTGAGCGACGAGGAACTCGGACTTTGAATTTCACAGTCCTGATTCCGGCGCGCCTGGCTTCCACCCG
>QYPX01000094.1 GCA_007280205.1 Comamonadaceae bacterium | reverse complement strand
GGCCGGCAGCGCCATGAGCCGTGTCATGTTCTGGATGATTGTGAAGAAACATGCCCGCGCGGCCGGTATCACGGCGCCCTTGTCACCGCACACCTTGCGTCATGCATTTGCGACGCATCTGCTCAATCACGGCGCTGATTTGCGCGCGGTGCAGATGTTGCTGGGGCATGCCGATATTTCAACCACTACCATCTATACCCATGTGGCGCTGGAACGACTGAAGGTCCTGCACGCACAGCATCATCCACGTGGCTGAACAGAGATACCAAAGATAGAAGGAAGCAGAATGGCTATTTATGAACTTGAGGGTGTGACACCCCGCATTGCAGCTTCGGTCTGGGTTGCCGATAGCGCCCAGGTGATGGGGAACGTGGAACTTGCTGACGATAGCAGTGTCTGGTTTGGCGTCGTGATCCGCGGCGACACCGAGACTATCCGGATCGGGCGGGGCAGCAATATTCAGGATATGAGCATGCTGCATGCGGACGTCGGCAAGCCGCTCACGGTGGGCGAGGATGTGACGGTCGGCCATTGCGCCGTCCTGCATGGCTGCACGATTGGCGACGGCTGCCTGATTGGCATTGGGGCGGTGGTGCTCAATGGCGCAAAGATTGGTGACGGTTGTCTGGTGGGGGCCGGCGCGCTGGTGACCGAGGGCAAGGAGTTTGCCGCCGGTTCCATGATCCTTGGCAGTCCGGCCAAAGTCGTCAGCCAGCTCACGCCAGAGCGGATAGCAGGCTTGCGCCACGGAGCACTGGGTTATGTCAGCAATGCCAGGCGCTTTCGCGATGGGCTGAAAAGTGTCTGAAATTCACAAGTTCCTGTTTGACGGCGTGCCAGTGCGTGGTGTTCTGGTGCGACTGACCGACGCATGGACCGAGATCCTGCGCCGCCGCGCCATTGGCTCTGGCGCTTACCCGGCGCCCGTGCAGAAGCTGCTCGGGGAGATGGTGGCCGCGGTGACCCTGATGCAATCGAACATCAAGTTCAATGGCGCCCTGGTGCTTCAGGTGTTCGGCGCCGGTCCGGTCAAACTGGCGGTGGCAGAGGCGCAGTCTGATTTTGCCTTGCGTGCGACGGCCACCGTCATCGGTGATGTCTTGCCAGATGCCAGTTTGAGCGCTCTGGTGAACTTGAATCACGAAGGTCGATGCGCCATCACACTCGACCCGAAAGATCGTTTGCCGGGGCAGCAGCCTTACCAGGGGGTTGTGCCGCTGTCGCTCGACGGTGAGACACCGATGCAGAGCCTGAGTCAGGTGCTGGAACACTATATGCGGCAAAGCGAGCAGCTTGAAACAACGCTGGTGTTGGCGGCGGACGACAAGGTTGCGGCTGGTTTGCTGATCCAGCGCTTGCCGCTGGCAGGTGCTGGCAATCTGGCCGGCAGTTCGTCGGTCGATGACGAATCAATCGACAGCCATGAGGACTACAGACGCATCGCCATACTGGCTTCAAGCCTGCAGCGCGATGAGCTTCTGGGGCTTGACGTTGATACCATTTTGCGACGCCTGTTCTGGCAGGAAAAGCTCAGGCGCTTGCGCAGCAATGCGGATGAGGCGCGCCCGTACTTTGCCTGCAGCTGCAGTCGGGAGCGGGTTGAAAAGATGATGCTTGGACTGGGCCAGCCGGAGGCGCAAAGCATACTGGCCGAGCGCGGGGAAATTGAGGTCGACTGCAACTTCTGTGGTGCCCGGCAACGCTTCGATGCGGTCGACGTTGCGCAGATTTTCAGTGCCGGCGTGAAGGTGTCGGCAGACGACGCTGCGCGGCACTGAGGCCGCAAGATTCAGCGACTGGCCGGTGCTGTTGGCGGGCTGGCGAATTGCACAAATATTTCGTTCGGCCTGACCATGCCGAGTTCCATGCGCGCTTTTTCTTCCACCATGTCCAGGCCCTCCTTGAGGTCGCGGACTTCAGCTGCCAGCCTGTCGTTGGCAAGTTGCGCCTGCTGATTCTGCTGCGTCTGGCTTCGGAGTTGCTCGGTCAGACGTGCGACGGCCGGAATGCTGCCCCGGCCAAACCACAACTGTGCCTGCAGGATGACCAGCAGGGCGATCAGAACGGCCGGGGCGAGGTGCTTGCGCATGCTCGGTTGTCAACGCTCGTGCGCAGCTCTCAGCGCAGGTTGTAGAAGGCCGATCGACCCGGGTAGCTGGCGATGTCACCCATGTCTTCTTCGATGCGCAGCAACTGGTTGTACTTTGCCATGCGGTCCGAGCGGCTGAGCGAGCCGGTCTTGATCTGGCCGGCATTGGTTCCCACCGCGATGTCGGCGATGGTTGAATCTTCGGTTTCGCCCGAACGGTGGCTGATGACGGCGGTGTAGCCCGCCCGCTTGGCCATCTCGATGGCGGCAAAGGTTTCGGTCAGGGTGCCGATCTGGTTGATCTTGATCAGGATGGAGTTGGCAATACCCTTGTCAATACCTTCCTTGAAGATCTTGGTGTTGGTAACAAACAGGTCGTCACCCACAATCTGCACCTGCTTGCCCAGGCGATCGGTCAGAATTTTCCAGCCGTCCCAGTCGTTCTCTGCCATGCCGTCCTCAATGCTGATGATGGGGTATTTGTCCACCCATGCGGCCAGCATGTCGGTCCACTCCTGCGAACTCAGCACTAGTCCTTCACCTTCCAGATGGTATTTGCCGTCCTTGTAGAACTCGCTGGCGGCGCAGTCCAGGCCGATGGCAATTTGTTCGCCCGCGGTAAAACCCGCTTTATCAATCGCTTCGAGGATCATCTGGATCGCGGCTTCATGGTTGGCCACACTGGGGGTGAAGCCGCCTTCGTCGCCGACGGCGGTGCTCATGCCCTTGTCGTGGATGATCTTCTTCAGTGCATGGAACACTTCGGCGCCATAGCGCAAGGCTTCCCGAAAACTGGGTGCTCCCAGCGGAATGATCATGAATTCCTGCAGATCCAGATTGTTGTTGGCGTGTGCGCCCCCGTTGACGACATTCATCATCGGAACCGGCAACTGCATCGCGCCCATGCCGCCAAAGTAGCGGTACAGCGGCAAGCCGGATTCTTCAGCCGCGGCGCGGGCCACGGCCATCGAGACCGCCAGCATGGCGTTGGCGCCCAGGCGCGACTTGTTCTCGGTGCCGTCCAGATCAATCAGGGTCTTGTCCAGAAAAGCCTGCTCGGATGCGTCCAGGCCCAGTACGGCTTCTGAAATCTCGGTGTTGATGTGCTCGACCGCCGTCAGCACGCCCTTGCCCAGGTAGCGGCTCTTGTCGCCATCACGCAATTCAATGGCTTCGCGGCTGCCGGTCGATGCGCCCGAGGGCACGGCGGCGCGACCCATGGTGCCAGACTCCAGCAGCACGTCGCACTCCACGGTGGGGTTGCCGCGCGAGTCAAGAATTTCGCGGCCTACGATGTCAACAATTGCACTCATTGCTTTCTTTCCTTAACAAAATATACAAAATAAAGATGCTGCGTCAGCTTGCCGATGCTCGCTGTGAAACTGTTACAGGCTCCAGTCATGCTCAGACGCCAAAGCTGTTTTCAAGGAAACCGTGCCGCTTGGTGACGGCGTCGAGTTCCAGCAGTGTTTCGAGCAGGCGTCGCATGTGCTTGAGGGGAACCGCATTGGGACCGTCACTCAGCGCTTTGGAGGGGTCTGGATGGGTCTCCATGAAGATTCCCGCCACACCCGCGGCGACGGCGGCGCGCGCCAGGACCGGCACCATGTCACGCTGCCCGCCACTGCTGGCGCCCTGCGCGCCAGGCAACTGTACCGAGTGCGTGGCATCAAACACGACCGGCGCGCCGGTCTCGCGCATGATGGCAAGCGAACGCATGTCGGACACCAGGTTGTTGTAGCCAAAGCTGACGCCCCGCTCACAGGCCATGAAGTTGTCTTCCGGCAGACCCTTCTCGCGTGCAGCGACGCGAGCCTTGTCGATGACGTTCTTCATGTCACCAGGCGCCAGGAACTGGCCTTTCTTGATGTTCACCGGCAGGCCTGACTGCGCGACGGAGCGGATGAAGTCGGTTTGTCGACACAGGAACGCCGGTGTCTGCAAGACATCGACGACCGCGGCGACCTGTGCAATCTGCTCTGTCGAATGAATGTCGGTCAGCACCGGCAGTTTCAGCTCACGCTTGACTTTGGCCAGTATCTCCAGCCCGCGCTCGATGCCGGGACCACGGAAGGTGCTGCCAGAGGAGCGATTGGCCTTGTCGAAGCTGCTCTTGAAAATAAAGGGCATGCCCAGGCTGGCGGTGATTTCCTGCAGCGTGCCGGCTGTGTCCATCTGCAACTGCTCGGATTCGATGACGCAAGGGCCTGCGATCAGAAACAGGGGCCGCTGCAAGCCAAGCTCAAAGCCGCAAAGCTTCATCGGGCCGCCTGATGCATCAGGGCCGCCTTGACGAAGGCATTGAACAGGGGATGTCCGTTCCAGGGCGTTGACTTGAATTCGGGGTGAAACTGGACACCAACGAACCACGGGTGGGCCGCGCGCGGCAACTCCACGATTTCGGTCAGTTGCTCGCGTTGTGTCAGTGCGGAAATGACGAGCCCGGCTTTGCGCAGCGCGTCCAGGTAATTGACGTTGGCCTCATAGCGGTGGCGGTGGCGCTCGGTCACCACGTCACCATAGATCTCGTGGGCCAGTGTGCCTTTGACGACATCAGAACTTTGGGCGCCCAAACGCATGGTGCCACCGAGATCAGAGTTTTCATCACGGGTCTTGATGCTGCCGTCGGCATCTTTCCATTCGTTAATCAGGGCAATCACCGGGTGCGGCGTTTCGGGATCGAACTCTGTGCTGTTGGCTCCTGCCAGGCCGGCGACGTGGCGGGCAAACTCAATCGTGGCGACCTGCATGCCAAGGCAAATTCCAAGATAGGGAACCTTGTGCTCTCTGGCAAAACGGGCAGCGCATATCTTGCCTTCGATGCCGCGCTTGCCAAAGCCACCGGGGACCAGGATGGCATCGAATTCGGCCAGGCTCTGAACGCTCTCAGGGGTCAGCGTTTCGGAGTCCACATAGTCAATGCAGACCCGGACATGATTCTTCATGCCAGCGTGGCGCAGCGCTTCATTGAGCGACTTGTAGCTGTCACTCAAATCCACATACTTGCCAACCATGGCAATGTGGACTGCGCCCTGCGGATGCTCGGTCTCATAGACCAGATCATCCCAGCGCTTCAGATTGGCCGGGTGCGTGTTGAGCCTCAGTTTGTCGCAAATCAGGCCATCGAGCCCCTGCTCGTGCAGCATGCGTGGCACCTTGTAGATGGTGTCGACATCCCACATCGAAATGACACCCCAGTCGGGCACGTTGGAGAACAGAGAGATCTTCTCGCGCTCTTCGGTCGGGATAGGCCGGTCGGCACGGCAGATCAGTGCGTCGGCCTGGATGCCGATCTCGCGTAACTGCTTGGCGGTATGTTGGGTCGGCTTGGTTTTGAGTTCGCCAGCAGCGGCGATCCAGGGCACATAACTCAGATGCACAAAGGCGGTGTTGTTGTGCCCGAGCTTCAGGCTCATCTGGCGCACGGCTTCCAGAAAGGGCAGGGACTCGATGTCACCCACGGTACCGCCGATCTCGACAATCGCCACCTCGACCGCATCGGGTGTGCCAAAGCCGGCGCCGCGTTTCACGAAATCCTGGATTTCGTTGGTGACGTGCGGAATCACCTGCACTGTCTTGCCAAGGTAGTCGCCACGCCGCTCTTTCTCGAGCACGCTCTTGTAGATCTGGCCGGTCGTGAAATTGTTGGCCTTGCGCATCCGGGTTTCGACGAAACGCTCATAGTGGCCCAGATCGAGATCGGTCTCGGCGCCGTCATCGGTGACGAACACTTCACCGTGCTGAAAAGGTGACATCGTGCCGGGATCGACGTTGAGGTAAGGGTCCAGCTTGATGAGAGTGACTTTGAGGCCTCGCGATTCCAGAATCGCAGCTAAGGAGGCTGAGGCGATTCCCTTGCCAAGGGAGGACACCACACCGCCGGTGACGAAGACAAATTTGGTCATGTCAGGTTGAGCTTTGTGCTCAATGGGGTGGAAATGTGAATTATAGAGTTCCTTCTTCTCTCGCCTTTCACGCTCCGGCAAATTGATGTCGCTGATAGCTTCGTATTCCTTCCATTTTTGGCCTCACCCTCTCACCCCCGCCTCTCTCTCGCCCCGCCGGGCGAGAAAGAGGAGCCAACAGCCCTATTTGGCCGCGTGTATAAACTGAAGCAGTACAAGTTCGATCGGCATGTTGTGAATGCGTCACCAAGTTTGTCATGCCGATCCTTGAGGAGTTGTCATACCGATCCTTGAGGAGTTGTCATACCGGGCTCGACCCGGTATCCAGTGCCACTCCAGCACTGGATTGCGGGTCAGGCCCGCAATGACAAACCAGCGGCCCGCAATGACAAGTGCACCCGCAATGACAAATCAGCTGTCATCCCGGACTTATATGGATGCCTCCCGGATAGCAAGAAGAATTTGTGTTGTGTTGTAAAAAAATCGGCTGCTTACTTATATC
>QYPX01000215.1 GCA_007280205.1 Comamonadaceae bacterium | reverse complement strand
TTGGTCACGACAAACCGGAATCAGCGGTCACGATAAACCAGAACAGCCGGTCACGATCGGCCGGAACGACTGGTCACGATAAACCAGAATCGCCGGTCACGACAAACCGGAATGACCGGTCACGATCGACCGGAATACCCATGAAGATGCATCCTTGGTGATGACCAGAGCCTGCTTCATCAGCTTGGAGCCAAGTTTTTGATTTTTGTAAGCTTGATCAACCCCCAGCATGATCAAGCGTGCGCATGGAATTTGTTTTGGCAACGAGCCCAGTTGCAATGTCGACAGCGCCGACGCATCAATGGAATGGTGTGCAAGCGTGAAAAAGCCCGCGAACCGATCCTGCAGATCTGAGTCTGTCAAAACATAGGCCACGCTGAGCTGCCGCTTGACTTGCGGCACCAAGCTGTCTCGAACAAATTTATTGATGACAGCGTGACCACAATCAAATTGCTTACGTCCGCCATAGGTCATGGCTGGATCGAACAAGGAAAATTCGATGCTCATGCTTTGCGCTGGGCAAAGTCAGGCAAGCGCATCAGCTCATTCATAGCCTCAGTCGGCTGGGATGGTTCTGCCAGTAAACCAGCCAGAGTGGCCTGACCACTTTTGGTCAGTGAAATGAGGGCATGGTCAGATACAACTTTGCGAGCCCGCTCAATCGCCGAGCCAAGCACAAAAGAAGTCAAATCCATGCCATCCAATGCAGCCGCGCGGTTGAGAAGGTCTTTGGCATCAAAAGTCGTCTTCAGTTCCATCCGGGCGAGCTTGAGTGGGGCTGTTAGCATGTTGAATTTCTCCGTGTGAAGAATCCAAATTATACGGCCAACAACCGTACGCCATCAAGCGCAAATGATTTCCCATGACATGTGCACCAATCGCTGAATGAAAACCAAAGTCGACCCGTGACAATCATGCACTCATCTTCGAAGGCTCGTATGTCCTTGAGGCGGTACATCACGCAGGGAAGACTCCGCCAACCTTGAGCTTTTGGTTTGTGAAGTGGATAATGCGTTGTATTACATATGCACAGGAGTGTTACGCCATGACCGCCAGAACCATCAACGTACGCCTACCCGAGGCGCTTTACAACCAGATCGAAGAGCTGGCCAAGGCCACCGCACGGACCAAGAGCTTTTTGGCCATCGATGCGCTGACCAACTATGTGCAGAGTGAATCCTGGCAGATTCGTGACATTCACGAAGGCATCAAGGAAGCCGATGCAGGCGAATTCGCAACGGACAAGCAGGTTAAAGCGGTGTTTGCCAAATATGGCGCTTGATCCATGTTGATCAAGTGGACCAAGACGGCGCTCGCGTCTGTTGATGAAATCGCAGGCTATATCGCCAATGACAACCCAACCCGCGCCACCAGCTTTATGCTGGAGTTGCAGGCCGCTGTGACCAGACTTCAGGCCCATCCTGGCATGGGCCGGGCCGGCCGCGTCCCCGGCACGCGTGAGCTTGTACTGCACAAGAACTACATCGCCATTTACCGCGTGCGTGGCGATGATGTTGAAATTTTGAGATTGCATCACGCAGCCCGAAATCTATGGCGAACCGGGTCAGCCCCTGAAGCTGTGGTTGCCTTTTGATTTAGTTCTGTGCTTGCGTCTGAACCCCAGTCGTTGCATCCACTGGAGACTTGAATTCAGCCCGCGCTTGTAACGCCCTTCTACGCGCAGCACACCCCTGGATGTGGTCGTTGACCAGCCCCATTGCCTGCATGAAGGCGTACATGGTGGTTGGCCCTACAAAGCTCCAGCCACGCTTTCTGAGGTCTTTGGACAGGGCAATGGATTCCGCAGAGGTGGTGATACCGCTCATGGTCTGGCGCGTGATCTGCTGGGGACGGGTGTCCGTCGCAGGCTCTAAGCGCCAGAAATAGGCTGCCAGTGAGCCAAACTCTTTGCGGATCTCTTGTGCCCGCTGCGCGTTGTTGATGGTCGAGGCAATCTTGCCCTGGTGCCGAACAATGCCGGCATCAAGCAACAGGCGCTTGGTTTCGGATTCACCAAATCCGGCAACCTGGTCCATGTCGAACTCGGCAAAGCCACGGCGAAAAGCCTCACGTTTTTTGAGAATCGTCAGCCAG
This sequence comes from Comamonadaceae bacterium, assembly GCA_007280205.1. Taxonomy (GTDB): domain Bacteria; phylum Pseudomonadota; class Gammaproteobacteria; order Burkholderiales; family Burkholderiaceae_C; genus Rhodoferax. Next base: position 9,919 of record QYPX01000215.1, on the reverse strand, counting down.
CTCAAACCCGCCTGGAAACCTTCCAAACAGACTTTCTCGAAAAGACGCCGGTCGTCCTGCACCGGAAAGCCCCATTCATGGTCATGGTAATGCTGATATTCAGGGGTGGCCCGGCACCAGACGCAACGCGTCACCTGCTTGTCATCAGTGAATAGCCCGGTGGGCGCGGCGCTGTCTTCGATCATGCTGACTGGTCTTGCCTATCCACTGACTCACGCAGTGCTTTTCCTGGTATGAAATGAACGACGCGCCTCTCAGGAACGGTAACACTGTTGCCATTGCGCGGGTCGCGGCGAAGACGGGCTTGGCGCTGCTTCATCGAAAAGCTGCCAAAGCCGCGAATTTCCATACGCCGGCCTGCCACCAGCGCAGTGCTCAGTGCTTCAAAAATGAGGTTGGCGGCAAGGTCTGGGTCGTTCTTGCTAAGGTTGCCAAAACGTGCAGCCAATTCGTCGATGAGGTCCGAGCGGTTCATGGGGCATATCGTAGCTTGAGTGCGCCCGAATTGCTCTGTCGACCGTGTGACTCCTATGTGATGAGGAGCGGTCTGTGATATCCGTCGGACGGCAGGCAAGTACCGACCAACAGCAGGTGCTCCCGGGTGTCAGCTTCGATCCCTCGCGATCTCGCGTTGCTGGTGCTTTCTCGCGACGATAGGTGTATCCTTCCAGCGGACAGCGGTTCAAATGAGCAGGGTGGTGTCCATGACGCCTAACGCAATTCACCCCGCCACCGCATCGCCCCACGGCGACATCACCTCGGTGCAGCCCATGTTCATCCCCTGCTCGCGCAGCACCCCCGCCGGACAGGCGAACGCATAGGGAAACACCGTGCGCCGCACCGACGCGGTCGGCATCACCTGCGCCAACGCCTGCTGGATCTCGGGCGCCAGGCTGCGGTCCGCCGTGATCTGGCCGCCGCCGCTGACGTCGATGCGCGGCTGGTGGAAAGCCTGCTCCAGCGTCATGCGGTGGTCCAGCAGGAACGAGCTCAGTTGCAGCACCGCGCCCAGGATCTTGCGTCCGCCCGAGGCGCCAATGGCGAACTGGCGCCCGTCGTCGCCGACGCCCACCACCGGGCAGTAATTGGCCAGCACGCGCTTGTTGGGCGCCAGCGAGTTCGCCTTGCCCGGTTCCGGGTCGAACCACATGATGCCGTTGTTTAACAGCAGCCCGGTCGACGGCGACACCACGCGCGAGCCGAAGATCGACAGCAGCGTCTGCGTCACCGCGCACATGTTGCCGTGCCGGTCGACCACGCTGAAGTGGGTGGTGCAGCCCGGCGCCTGCGGCGCCTCGTGGTCGCCCATGTCGCTCAGCCGGGTGCGGAAGACGGCGTCGAGGGTGCGCGCCATGGCCTGGTAGGCCTGGGCGTCGGGACCGCGGCCGCCGGGTTCGAGTTCGCGCTCCAGCAGTTGAAGCGCCTGCGCGAAGGTGGGGCCGCCGGTGAGGCCCGGCGCCGCATACATGTGGCCGCCGCGATAGGGCACGGCCAGCGGCTCGGCCCATTGCGCCTGGTAGGCAGCTAGGTCGGCCTCGCCCAGGCAGCCGCCCTTGGCGCGGACGTCGGCCACCAGGGCCCACGCCAGCGCGCCTTCGTACAGCGCCCGCGGCCCTTCGTCGGCGATCTGCTGCAGGGTGGCGGCGAGCGCGCGCTGGTCCAGCCGGCGATCCGTGCTGGCCGTCCACGCGCCCATGATCGGCCACTTGCCTTCGTCCAGGAACATGGCTGCGGCGTCCGGGTCCTGCGACAGGACCTTGGCGCTGGAGGCCGTCACCAGCCCCGAGTACCAGTCCACCAGCAGGCCTTGCTGCGCCAGCTGCACCGCCGGCAGCACCAGCTCGCGCCAGGGCTTGCGGCCGTAGCGCCCATGCGCCAGCCCCATGCCCGCGACCACGCCGGGGACGGCCACCGCGGTGGCGCCCTGCACGTTGCGGTCGCCGACGACGGCCTTCCAGGGGAACAGGTCCGAGCTGTGGCCGTCGCCGGTGAGGGGATAGTCTTGCGGCCGCAGTTCGCGCGGCGAGCGCATGCCGTAGTCGACCACCTGCGCGCGCTGTTCGTCCGTCCGCCACAGCACCATGCAGCCGCCGGCCATGGCGCCGCTCATCCAGGGTTCGACCACGCCGAGCGCGAACGATGTCGCCACCGCGGCATCGACGGCGTCGCCGCCGGCAGCGAGCACGGCGGCGCCGGCGTGGGCCGCGCGTTTGTGCTGCGAGGCCACCACGCCGGCCTCGGTGGCGATGACGGTCTTGCGCACCAGCTGCGCGTCGGAGAAGTTGTCCATCATCGCGGCTTTACCCGTGGGACTTGGCATGCCGCACGACGTCGGCATGGGTGGCGAACCAGACGCTGCCCAGGCTCTTGGCGTGTGCGATCAGTTCGTCCAGGATCCAGATCCGCGAGCGGTAGCCGCTGATGTGCGGATGCATGGTCAGCTGGAAGATGCCGCCTTCGGCATGGGCGGCCTCCAGCTCGCGCCGGAAGATGTCGAACACGTCGGCCGGCGGCGTATAGGGCCGCAGGCCGGCGAAGCGGTTCATGTTGAAGTACACCGCGTCGTCGCGGATCCACTCAACCGGCAGCTCCACCACGCCGCTGGGCTCGCCACCCAGCAGCAGCTCGTAGCAGTCGACGTCGGCCATCAGCGAGCTGTCGTACAGCAGGCCCATGTCGCGCGCGATCGCCAGCGTCGCGGGGCTGAAGTCCCAGGAAGGCGTGCGGATGCCGACCGGCCGCCGGCCCGCCAGCTTGTCCAGCGTATCGGCGGCGCGCAGCATCAGGTCGCGCTCGGCCGGCTCGGGCAGCACCGAGTTGCGCTCGTGGATCCAGCCATGCAGCGCCACCTCGTGGCCCGCGTCCGCGACCCGGCGCTGTTCTTCCGGGTAGAGCAGGGCGGTGACGGCCGGCACGTAAAAGCTGGCCCGGACGTCGTGCCGGTGCAGGATCTCCAGGATTCGCGGGATGCCCTGGCGGTTGCCGTACTGGCCCTGCGAGAGCTTGCCGATCGATTCGCCGCCCTCGCGCAGTTCGTTGGTCTCGTGGTCGGAGTCGAACGAGAGCGCCACGGCGCAGCGGGCTCCGCCCGGCCAGGCGGCCGGACGCAGCGCGCGGCCGGCGCGCACGCGGTTGACGATGCCGCGCCAGTGCGCGTCGGGCCATTGCCAGGGCTGCAGCGGCTCGCTCATTTCTTGGCTCCGGCGTTGATCGCGCGGGCGATCTCCTGGGCCGCCTTCTGCTCGCTGACGACGAAGCTGGCGAAGTCGGCCGGCCGCATCGCCACGCCTTCGAGCCCCAGCGTGTCGAATTGCGCCCGGACGTCCGGCTCGTTCACCGCGGCCGCCACGGCCGCATGGATCTTCTGTACGACGTCGGGCGCCGCGGCGGCCGGCAGCCACAGGCCGAACCAGTTGACCTTGTTGAAGCCCTTGAGCCCCTGTTCGTCCATCGTCGGCACGTCCGGCATGCCCTTCCAGCGCCGCGCGCCGGTGATGGCCAGCGCCCGCAGCTTGCCGCTTTGCACGTGCTGCAGCGCGATCTGGGTGCCGACGAAGAAGATGTCGATGCGGCCGGCGATCAGGTCGGTGGTCGCTTCGGCGATGCCCTTGTACGGCACCGACAGGATGTCGGTTCCGGTCATGGACTTCATCACTTCGGCCGGGATGTGGCTGGCCGTGCCGTTGCCGGCGTTGGCGTAGGTGAGCTTGCCCGGGTTCTTCTTCGCGTACGCGATCAGCTCTTGCAGGTTCTTCGCCGGCACCTCGGGATTGACCACCAGCGCCTGGCCGAAGTTCTGCGCCGCCAGCGTCACGTGGGTGAAGTCGCGCACCGGGTCGTAGGTGGCGTTCTCGTTGAAGGGCGGGATGTTGACGTGCGATGCGGTGGTGAACAGCCAGGTGTAGCCGTCCGGCGTCAGCTTGGCCACGTAGGCGGTGCCTACCATGCCGCCGGCGCCGGCGCGGTTCTCGATGATGATCGGCTGGCCCAGCGAGGCGGTGAGCTTGGGGATGATGGCGCGCAGGATCAGGTCGGGCGGGCCGCCGGCCGGCGAGGGCACCACCACCTTGATCGGCTTGTTCGGGAAGCCCTGGGCCTGAGACAGGCCGCAAGTCAGGGCGGCCAGCGCCAGGATGCAGAGTCGTCGGTTCATCGATGCCATTGCTGGTTCTCCGGAAAAGAGGGGATTCAGGACACGCGCGCGGATTGCTGCGTGGCGATGGATTGGAGGATGGCTTCCAGCACGGCGACGTTGTGCACGGCGTCGCCGCCGGGCGCTGCGAGGGTCTGGCGCGCCGCCGCCTGCTGCGCGAAGTGCTCCAGCTCGGCCCGCTCGGTGCTGGTTTTGGCAAAGGTCTGCACCTTCGGCGGCTGCTTGACGGTGATGTTGTCGCGGTCGATCAGGCAGGTCGTCAGGTCCCAGGTGGTCAGGTGCTCGACGTCGCCGACCTCGGCCCAGCCGTTGCTGCCGAACACCTGCAGCCGCCAGGTTTCGGCGGTGGCGATCACGGTTCCTAGGTAGCCGGTGGCGCCGCTGGCAAACCGCAGCAGCATCGAGGTGGTGTCGTCGACGCCGAAGTCCTGCGCCAGCCGGAAGCTCTGGGCCGTCACCTGCTCGATCGGGCCGGCCAGGGACAGCATCGCGTCGATCACGTGCACGCCGCGGCCGGTCATGCCGCCGGCCGGCACCTCGCCCGTGTCGTGGCGCCAGTGGCCCTTGGGAAAGCGGTAAGCGCTGGGCCCGCAGAAGTTGCCTTCCAGGTGCAGCACCCGCCCGAGCGTGCCGTCGTCGATCAGCCGGCGGATCGCCTGCAGCGCCGGCTGGTAGCGCCAGTTGTAGCCGACGCCGAGCGTCACGCCGTGGTCGGCGCAGGCCTGGGCGGCGCGCTGCGCGCTGGCCGCGTCGAGCCCCAGCGGCTTCTCGCTGAACACGTGCTTGCCGGCCTGCGCCGCCGCGACGATCTGGTCGGTGTGCATGGAATGCGGTGTGGCCAGCACCACGGCGTCGACGTCCGGGTCGGCCAGCACGGCCTCGTAGTCGGCCAGCATTCGCAGGCCATGCGTCTGCGCGAAGTCGCGCGCCTTGTCCGGCGTGCGGGTGGCGGCGGCGGTGAATTGGATGTGGGGACTGGCTCCCTGCACGCTACGGACCAGGTTCTGGCCCCAGGTGCCGAGGCCGATGATGGCGGCGCCGATCATTGTTGCTGGTTTCCTTCAGGCATTGCAGGCAGCAGTTTGGGCCGGGAGGCGGCCCCGCGCAAACGCGGTTTACCCTGTACGATACTCACGGATAGGCATTTCAATCGCATGAAACGAAGTATCGCACCTTGGATCAGCCATCGATCAGCGGGGAAACCCCCACCTTGGTTCGCAGCAAAGCCCTGCGGAGCAGGTTCACCACCAAAATGCGCCGTCCGGCAGAGTGATTCCGGTGCAACGGGTATGCCAGGCGCAGCGCTACCCCGCAGCGCGTCTGAATCGCCGGTTTCGCCCAGTCAACAATTGATGCGCTGATCGGCATCAAACTCAGGTGCCGGTTGTGCTGCCAGATCCCAGTCCGGCTCGACTTGCATCCTGTCATCCATCTGCTCAACACCACACTCCTCCTGCAGCGATGGCCTACTTGCGATATGCCGCAGCCAACGGCAGGTATGGAGGTGGCGATTCGCAAATTGCTACTACCGCAATTGACGGTGGTGGTTACGTCAGACAGTTTTCACGTTCTACAGCCGGAAGAGACACATTCCAGTCAGTCAGTTCTCCTGACTGCGGTCACTCAGGTGATCCCGTCCGCCCCATGAAACCGAATCGCATTGCGCCCGGCGGCTTTGGCCTGATACATCGCGGCGTCGGCCCATCGCAGTAGCTCATCCTGGCTGGCATCATGGTTTGAGTACAGCACGACGCCGATGCTGGCCGAGCAGCGATGCTCAACCGCCGCCGCTTCCAGTCCATCCCTGGGCACTGACAAGGAATACGGCATAGCCAGAGCATGGCGAATTTTTTCGGCAATCAGTTCTGCCTGGGCAATCGACTCGGTTCGATCAGGATCAAGTTCACTGAGCAGGACCACAAACTCATCGCCACCGATGCGCGCCACCGTATCGACTTCCCGCACGCAAGCCAGCATGCGTGCGGCGACTGCCTCCAGTAGCAGGTCGCCTGCCGCATGTCCGTGTGCGTCATTGAGCGGTTTGAAGTTGTCCAGATCAAGCACCATGAGGGCGCCGAAGCGCCCGCTGCGCTTGCTCGACGCCATGGCCTGGGTCAAACGATCACTGAGCGTGCGCCGGTTCGGCAGTTTGGTCAACGGGTCGAAGAAGGCCATGTGATGGACCTTGTCCTCCGCCTGCTTGCGCACCGTAATGTCGGTAAACAAGCCCACATACTGCTTGACGCTGCCCTGAGCGTCGGTCACAGCGCTGATGGTAAGCAGTTCGGGGTAGATCTCGCCGTTCTTGCGTTTGTTCCAGATTTCTCCCGACCAGTTGCCGGCGCCGAGCAGATCACGCCACATCGCGATGTAGAACTCTTTGGTCTGGCGCCCCGACTGCAGGATGCGCGGGTTTTGACCCAGCACGTCCTCGCGGCTGTATCCGGTGATTCGCGTGAAAGCGGCGTTGACATCAATGATGCTGCCCTCGACGTCCGTGACCGTGACGCCTTCACGTGCGTGGTTGAAGACGTTGGCGGCGCGTTGGAGCGTGGCCTGGGCGTTCTTGCGCTCGGTGATGTCCTGGATGAAGCCATAGATTCTTCGGTGTTCCAGATCCGGTCTTCCGACGACGTGCACATCGCGCCGATTGCCTTTGGCTGTAATGATTGCCGAATCGATATCAAACGGTTCGCCATGGTCGATCACCCGACGCACGACTTCCTGCACACGCGCTCTGCAGTCAGGGGCGTAGAAATTGATGCCTATTTCTACCGTCGGACCAAGGTCAGGAGCGACTTCATGGATGCGGTAGACCTCATCAGTCCAGGCTTGCTTTCCGGTATCGATACTGAATTCCCAGCCACCCACTTTGCCAATGCGCTCGGTCTCGGCAAGAAGATTTCGGCTTTTCTCCAGCTCGTGCTCGACCCGTCGGGCTGCCACCACGTCCCAGGCAATATCGGCAAGTCGGGACACGGTCTCGACATCTCTTTGGTCGTAATTCACGGGCTTGTTGCCGACTCCCAGAATCGCCACAATGAGTTCACCGCGCATGATCGGCACCACCAGTTCGCGCTTGACCGGCGCATGGCCCGCTGGCAGGCCCTTGCGGTGCGGCAGACTGGCGTAATCGTTGTGGATGACAGGACGGCGTTCGTGAATGCAATCGACCCACACGCCAGCCTGATCCACCGAGTAGTGTTGCATCTTCCCCTCGGCGGTACACATTTCACGCAGCGTGCGGCTGGACCAATCCTGCAGCCACAGCGTCTTTTGATCGGCCTCCAGGAAGTGAAAGAAGCCGATTTCGCTGCCGGTCAGCAGTTCGGCCTCATCCAAAGTCTGGGTTAACAGTTCATCCAGGGAATGGCTCAGTCCGTACACTCGCAGGCGCAGGCTGGCTCGCAGGAACGCCTCTGCCTTGTTTCGCTCTGTGACGTCGCGCATGGCGGCCTGAACCGCAGGCTTTCCACCGAAATTAACCTGTATCCCCTGAACTTCGACGTCGATGACGCTTCCATCAAACTTGAGCAACTTCTGCTCAAGCATCGGCGTGCTGCCGCCAGGTTCAGCGTTCACGTTCAGGCGCTCGGCCACGGTCTTGCGAAAATCAGGGTGGATCAGTTCAAGCATCGGTTTGCCGACCAGGTCGCTGGCAGAAGTTGCTCCGAACATCTTGATGGCGGCGGGATTGACGTAAAGTGTCTTGCCTGCGCCATGAACAAGGATCGGTTCTGGGGTCCACTCTGCCAGGGAGCGGTAGCGCTCCTCGCTGTCGCGTAGGGCTGTTTCGACCTGCTTGCGCTCGGTGATGTCCTTGAGCACGATACGCAGTTCAGAACCGCCATCGTCATCCTGCACCGCTGAGACCAGCAGATTCCCCCACCATGGCGCGCCCTGACGCCTGAGCAGACGCAATTCGCAGGAAAGTGATTTACCGGTATCTCCCAGCTCGTGGCGAAAGTCGTAGTAGATGCCCTGGTCGTCATTGAAGATGAAGCGGCTGATCGGCCGATTGATCAATTGGCTGCGCGGTACATTGAGCAGGGCGCTGGTGGCCAGGTTGACTTCCCTGATCAGGCCCTTTGCGCTCACTGTGCAATAACCCACCGGAGCCAGGTCGTAAAAATCGGCATAGTGCGCGCGGGAGGTATCGAGTGCAGCGTGCGTGCGGCGCAACTCCTCGTTTTGCATCTCTAACTCAATCTGATGAACCTGCAGGTCATGCAGCACCCGTTGCGCCGCTTCGGGTGCGAGCGCAGCAAATTGTTCGGGTGACTGGGTGGCTCGTTGCCCAAGCGCTGCCTCGGCTCGCTGCTGCAGACTGTCCATGAGATCTGTCACGGAGTCGCCACCCCTTGCGGGTCGCTTGTTCTTGATGTCCAGTGTGCCCTCCCTTTGTTCTGCGCAATGCACTTGACCGGGATCCTTGCCTGATTCTCGGCACGCAGAGGCATTGTGAAGCAAAGGTCCGACTGAGGCAAGCTCAACAGGGACACCCAACCCGCGGCTAAGCTCTTCCCGGTGCTTTATCAAAGTAACATTTGCCGATGTGCAGCCACTACCAATCCCTCAAGGAACAGGACAAGTACTTTCGGTACTTCGGGGTGGAGCCGCCTGCCGACCCAGGCAGACACGACCTATGGCCCGGCTATCTGGGAGCCTTCATTAGGCGTCATCCGAACGCTGGCGTGGGTGATGAGGCCGTAGCGCCGCGCGAAGCCGTGGCCGGCTTGTTTGGCCTCGTCCCCCACTGGTCGCGGGACACCAAGATTGCCCGGCACACCTTCAATGCACGCAGCGAGACCGCGGCAGAGAAGCCGAGCTTCAGGCAAGCCTGGAAGCGCGCGCAGCACTGCATCGTCCCGGCCGACTCGATCTTTGAACCCGACTGGCGCAGCGGCAAGTCAGTAGCGACCCGGATTGTTCGTGCCGACGGTGAGCCGCTGGGAATTGCCGGACTGTGGTCGTCCTGGAAGTCCCCGAAGGGCGAGCTGATTCACAGCTACACGATGCTGACCGTCAACGCCGACGATCACCCCTTGATGCGAATGTTCCACAAGCCGACCGACGAGAAGCGCATGGTGGTGATCCTGCCAACGGATCGATACCAGGATTGGCTGCAAGCGTCTGCCGAGCGCAGCGTGGAGTTCATACGACCTTTCCCGGCCGACGCATTGCACGCCGCTGAATCGCTGTACAAAAGCCCCATCGACCAGCAGATGTTCTAACTCGTTGAATTCATTGGTTTTTTCCGTTGGCGTCGGCTCACGCTGTACAAAGTCGGTGTACTCGGCCTGCGGTTTGAGGGCTCAAAAGCATCGGCCCTTTGCCGAATTGCACAGCCAAGCTATTGAAAAATAAGGGTTTTTTTGAAAGATGGCGATCTGGCACGCGCTATGCGTAGGTAAAGACATCTGAATCGCAAACACTCTTGGAGAAAATCATGACAAACGCCAATATCACCCGCACAGAAGCAGTTGCAAACGAAAACACAGCAAAGAACGTCGCGCTCTTCCTGGCAGCTCCTTTCATCGGTCTGGTCTACGCAGTCTTGCTGCCCTTCGTCGGTATCGCGATGCTCTTGGTAACTGGAACCAAAGCCTTGGTCGCCGCCGGTGCGCTGGCTTATGCAGGTCGCCTCGTGAAGAATGTGGCCCTGTTGGTCGCAGCCCCCTTCATCGGTCTGGTCTACGCGGTGACTTTCCCCTTCGTCGGGATCGCCATGCTGCTCTGGACCGCGGTTGAAGCCCTCACCGCCAC